>JALZVT010000023.1 GCA_023300545.1 Pseudomonadales bacterium | reverse complement strand
GCTCTTTGTTGTATTTTCTACAGAGTACGATATTGGTCATGCCGCGAGTTTACGCTACAGCGGCAGTTGTGGCTCTGGTAGTGGCGCTGCGAGTAGTTTTACGGCTACGGCAGACAAACCCAGTTGCTGTTGGCCGCCTTCGGGCTGATACCAAAGTGCGGCGTCGCCGTCGGTGACCAGTGCCGGCAACGCGCCGTTCAACGCCACAAACACCGGGGTGATGTCGAGGTGGTAGTGGCTGAAGGTGTGGCGAAACGGGCTGCCCTGCAACACCTCTCCTGCATCTAAGTCGTATTCGGCGAGGAAACTGCTGTCGGCGTAGTCAGCGGCGCGCTCGGGTGGGTTCCATAACCCGCCCCAAATGCCTTCTTGGGGTCGTTGTTCCAGCAGCACGTCGCCCTCGCTACCGCGCACGATGTACATGCGCGCGGTTTTGGTGGGCTTGGCTTTTTTGGGTTTGGGGTAAGGGAAGTCGCTGACTCGGTTGGCCTTTAGTGCCGCGCAATCCTGGCTGACCGGGCAGGCGTCGCAGTTGGGCGTGCGGCGCACGCAGAGGGTGGCGCCCAAATCCATAATGGCCTGGGTGTAGTCGGCGCTGCGTGTGTCTGGGGTTTTTGTGTCGGCCAACTCCCACAGCGTTTTTGCCACCGCGGTTCTGCCGGGGAAGCCTTCAACGGCGCCGTGTCGTGTGAGCACTCGTTTGACATTGCCGTCGAGAATGACAGCGCGGGTATCGAACCCCTGGGCGAGTATGGCGCCGGCGGTAGAGCGGCCAATGCCGGGCAGCGCTTGCAGCGCATCAAGATCGCCCGGCAGTTCGCCGTTGTGTTCGGTCACCATCGCTTGTGCGGCTTTGTGCAGATTGCGGGCGCGGGCGTAATAGCCGAGGCCGGTCCACAAATGCAGCACTTCGTCTTGGGGGGCTTTGGCAAGATCGCGAACACTGGGGAAGTGCGCCATGAACTTTTCGAAGTAACCAATAACGGTGGTTACCTGGGTTTGCTGCAACATGATTTCTGAGATCCACACGCGGTAAGGCGCGCGTGGGTGTTGCCAGGGTAAGTCTTTACGACCGTGCTGGTCGTACCAGGCGAGTAGCCTGGTAGAGAAGGGTTGAGTCATGGCGCTTAGGCGCTACTCGTCTTTTTTCTTCTTTTTGCCAAACAAACCTTTCAGCAAATCGTTGGCTTGCTCTTTGTACTCGTCGGGCACTTTGTCAGCAATCGCATCCTGAATTTTAGCGCCGGCCTGGCCGCGCATTACTGAGCTGATCAGCTGTTGTGTGGCGCCGCGATCGAGCCCGCAATCAGGCTCGGTCATGGTGCCAACGCAGCGAACCGGAATGGGAATGCCTTGCAGAACACCTGGAATATCGAAGCTGTGCAGCTCGGGATTGTCGTTGAATGTGAGCTCAGCGCGCATGTCGAGCTTGTCGGTGATGGCGTCAGCCAGACCTGTGGCCTTGATGCCGAGGTTGTCGAGCGCGAAGTCGAATTTTTGTTGGTTGCCGTTGATGTTCCATTCGCCAGCAAGCTTCGAGTAGTCGAGTTCTTCGGGCCAGGCTGCAACCTTGGCAATGGCTTCCTGCAATTCGGGCAGCACGCTGGCACCGGCACTGCTGGCAAGCGACGCAAGGGTAGACGCACTTTCTTTAATGGCGCTGATGTCAATCTTGCCCTGGCCGCCATCAAACTTGGCGTTGCCGCTGACAGAACCGATAAGGTCGTTTGGTGTGTTACCAATCATGGTGAACTCGCCGTTGAACAGCAGTGGTGCAGCCCACTTCAAATTCTGTTCCATCCAAGCCATAACCGCTTGGGTGTCAGCGCCCTGCACGTCAGGCTTGACCTTCCAGCGGGGTGAGTGACGGCTGGCGTTGATGTCGACTGCAACGGCCGCTGTGCCGTCGAAGAAGTCGGGAACGTTGACGTTAATGTTCGATAGGCCGCCTTCGTTCTTGGCAGTGATGCCAACGTCGGTCAGCACTAGGCCTTCTGAGTCGATGCTTGGAATGTTGCAGGTGGCGTCCCAGTCTAGTGAGCGAAAGGTGTCGAGCGGCAGCAGATCGTCGCTGGTTTCTTTGTGGTCGCTGGTGGGTGACCGAGTTAGATGGGTCACCTTGGCGTCGCACACGCCGGTGATGCCGGCTGTTTCAAACTGGGCGTTGGTAACGTCGAGTTCATCTTCTTCCTGACGGAAGGTGATCATGGCGTCCATTTCGAAAGGGGTGGGCTCAGCGGAGTTGGGAGCGCTGATCGCTTCAACGTGCAGTGGGCTTGGTTTGCCAATGGCAAAGTCGGTCAGCGTTAGGTCAACCACCTGGGTTACCGACTCAAAGCGCTTGTCGCTCATGGTCAGGTCGGTCAGTTGCAGGCTTTCAATCTGCAGATCGGGGGTTGAGCTCAACAGCGCCATCACATTGGCGTTGACGCTTAAGCGCTTCAGCACATATTTGGTTTGTTCGTCTTCGAAGGTGAGGTCAGCGGCCTGTAGAACAACCGGTGGCCACAGGCGCCACGACAGGTCGCCCTGAATATCGATCTCGATGCCGGCATTCTCTTGAATTAGAGTTTCGATCTGATCTTTGTAAGCATTGGGGTCTTTCAGTAGCCATAAAATGGCCACACCGGCGATAATGCAGAGGCCGATAAGGCCGGCAAGAATCATGATGAGAGTGCGCATCTGCTGTTTCCTTGGAATAGATGATGCCAAGGAGTATATCGCTAGGAAGGGCGCGTGGTACCACCGGAGGGGTGGTGATCAAACAGGTTGCGGCTTTTTTACTTTTGGCCGATTGCTGGAGCAAGCCCTATTGAGCCTGCCCAGTTGGTCATCGGGTCGAAAAGTAGTGGGGTATAGGTCGTTTAAGCCGCGATTCTGCGGAAAACTGATTTAACCAGACCGACGCTTGAGCCGATAAGGTCTGAATTCAACCGACGATTCTTGTGGCTGATGTACTTGCCCATTTCGCTGGCGGCTTCTCGTTGGCTCGCGAAGGGACCGGCGTGCTCGCCGCGTCGCGAGTAATACCATTGACCGTCTTCGTCTTGCTGATAGATGCGCTCTGAGGTCATAGAGTAGTGTCCTTTGTTTGTCTTGGCTTCGGCGGTGGTTCTGATCGCGTGATTAGATCATGCCAGCAGCTTGCCAATGTATAGTTGTGTAAGTGGTCGTTTGGTCTGGACTAATTATGAAACGATTTCTGACAGTTAGGTGGCCTGAAAGGTTACGTCCCTGTAAAAGCAGCTTATTTGGTAAAATTTGAGTAACAAACGATGAGTGTTGAGAGTTTTGATCCGGCGGCGACCGGGGCGAGCGTTGATGAGGCAACCGTTGAGCGGTTGTTGCAGGCGGCCAGTGAGGCCGCGCCGGAGTTTGGTCTGAGTGCACTTGAGCGCGCGCACTTTGCCAGCTTGATGAACCAGGCGCCGGCCGTCTGGGGCGATGCGGCCGCCAAGCTGACAACAGAGCAGGTGGAATCACTCATTCGTTTCTTCACGCTGGCCGAGGAGAGCATTAGCGGTTGGCAGTCGGGCGCCAAATCGCCGGTGATACCGCTAGTAAAGGCGTTGAAGGCGCGTGGCGACTATCAGCGTGAGCTGACCCAGTGGATCAAAGCCAATACCGGTAACCGGTTTCTGCCTCACGGCAGTCTGATGGATAGGCTTTAGCCCCAGCGTATATACTCCCGCGCCATACCAGTAATGAGTGCTCTCATGCGAAGCGCGAGCGTTGAACGAAACACCTTCGAAACCAAGATCAAAGTCACGATCAATCTGGATGGCACCGGTGAAGCCAAACTGCACACCGGGCTGCCGTTTTTTGACCACATGCTGCATCAGATCGCGCGGCACGGGCTGATCGATCTAGACATCTTTGCAGATGGCGATCTTGAGATTGACGCCCACCACACGGTTGAAGATGTGGGCATCACGCTGGGTCAGGCCTTTACCAAGGCGCTTGGCGAGAAGACCGGCATTTACCGTTATGGGCATTCCTACGTGCCGCTTGATGAGGCGTTGTCTCGGGTTGTTGTTGACCTGTCAGGACGGCCCGGCCTTGAATATCGGGTGAACTACACCCGGGCGCGCATTGGCGATTTTGATGTCGATTTGCTGCGGGAATTTTTCCAGGGGTTTGTGAATCACGCTCTGGTATCGCTGCACCTCGATAATCTGCAGGGCATTAATGCCCACCATCAGGCCGAGACCCTGTTCAAAGCGTTTGGTCGTGCGTTGCGCATGGCTGTTGAGCGTGACCCCCGTTTGGGTGATGCCTTGCCGTCGACCAAGGGTGCGCTGTAACCACCATGATTCTGATTCCTGCGATTGACCTGAAAGAAGGTCGCTGTGTGCGCTTGAAGCAAGGGCGGATGGAAGACGCCACGGTGTTTTCTGATGATCCTGTGGCCATGGTGGGTCGCTGGCGGGGCGAAGGCGGCCGCCGGTTACACGTGGTTGATCTTGATGGCGCCTTTGATGGCACGCCGCGCAATCGCGATTTGATTGAGAAGATGGTGGCCGCCGCCGGCGATATGCCGGTGCAGGTCGGCGGTGGCATTCGCGACATCGATACCGTTGCGGCCTATTTTGACGCCGGCGTGAGCTTTGCCATTTTAGGGACGGCCGCGATCGAAAACCCCGCCTTTCTCGAAGCGGCGGCGCAGCGCTTTCCTGGCCAGATTATTTTAGGGCTCGACGCCCGGCAAGATCAGCTGGCGACGTCGGGCTGGGCTGAAACCAAAGGCGGCTCTGCGCTTGAGTTTGGGCGCCGTGCGGGCGAGCTGTCGCTAGACAGCATTGTCTATACCGACATCGACCGCGATGGCCTTATGGGTGGCGTGAACGTGGCGTCGACGGTAGCTATGGCGGAAGCGTCTGGCCTGCCGGTTGTGGCCTCTGGTGGCGTATCAAGCCTTGAGGATCTGACCCGGGTTAAAGCCGGCTTTGCCGGCAGTAGCGGTAAGTTGCTTGGGGTGATTACCGGTCGGGCGATCTATGACGGGCGGCTGGATTTGGCAAAAGGGCAGGAGCTGCTCGACGGCTGACTGCGGATTTGGGGGTCAGATTCGGGTTCGGGGGTCAGATTTAAATCTGACCCCTGCTTCGCTGCAAGACTAACCGCCTAATTATTGCCCTGCCGCCGTTCGGCCGGGGTTTAGCCGGCCTCTGACGCCAATCAACTCTGACGCGTGTACCAATTCAATTTCATTGGGATCAAGCATAGGCAGCTGTTCAGCCAGCAGCGCCAGGCTGAGTGGCCGTGGGTGGGCGATCAAGACCGCGTGGCCCCGACGCTTTGCGAGCTTTACGGCGTATTTGAACTGTTTGGCAATCGATTCGCGATCGTTGTGGTGATCCAGAAACACATCACGGCTGACAAAGGGCACGCCCCAGGCTTGGGCGGCTTCGCCGGCAACGGTTTGGGTAGTGGTGCGACTGTCTAGGTAGTAAAGGTCAGTTGAGGCCACCTGTTGCATCAGCCAATACATGTTGCTGCGCGCCTGGGTGAGGGTGCTGCCGGTGTGATTGTTGATGCCAATGCAGTGGGGCACGCTGGAGAGTGCCTGCCGCAGTGCGTAACGAATATCAGACGGCCCCATGTCGAGGGTGAGAATGCCTTTTGGCGAACTCTCTTTGCGGCGAAAGTCTGAGCCTTGCATGGGGTGATGCAAGATGATTTCGCGGCCGGCGTCGTGGGCCGTGTTGGCCAGGAACCGGGCGTTGGGGGTATGAGGCATGACGGCAACCGTCAGCCGGCCCGGCAGCGCGATGGCTTCAAGGCCTAGACGCCGGTCGTAGCCCAGATCATCAATTACAATGGCCAGCTGTGCGGCAGGCCAGGGCTCTTGGAGCGCAACGGTCAGCGTCTGTGCTGTTGGCAGCGCATCCTCAGCCTGTGCGGCTAGTCCTGTGGTAAGTGCTGCCCCCAGCAGCAAGCTCAGTACGCTCAATTTTGAGTGCAGCGTACGGACGATCCGTAACGGATCCGTCATGCCTGATATTCCTTCGCAAGCGCTTAACCCAGGCTCTCTAGTGCCCGGGAAAATCAATTTTTGTTGCTTGGTTTAAGCGTTTGGTGAGTGTCGATCGTGGGTATTTTTGCCGCCGTGGCTTCTTGATGAGCTTATACGTACGGTTTCTTGTGCTTTTTGCGTATTTCTTTTTCTGTATTTCTTATTCTGTTTCGCGATCTAGACTCGGCCGCTTATTGCCAAGTTGCAGTCCCGGAGAAAAGAATAGCGACGCGGGGTGCCCTCAGCAACTGTTTAGTGCGCTTGGGGTGTTAAATCTTTTGCGGCTTGGTTTTTCAGGTTGTCTAGCGCCGTTTCCATGAGCGTACTCTCGTAAGAGCGGCCCACCGCAACGGTGATTTCTTCATCGGGTTTGATGCCCAGTTTTTGAATCGAGCGACCGCTTGGGGTGTAGTAGAGCGCGGTGGTGAGCTTGATGGCGCGATTGCCATCAACCGGCATAACGGTCTGTACGCTGCCTTTGCCAAAGCTGCGCGTGCCAATGAGCACGCCACGCAGGTTGTCTTGCAGGGCCCCGGCCACTATCTCGGCGGCGGAGGCGCTGCCGCCGTTGATCAGCACAACAATCGGTGCGCCATTGAGCAGGTCGCCCGGGGTCGCGGCAAACTGCAGCGCAATTTGATTGTCGCGGCCGCGGGTGCTGACAATTTCGCCGGAATCGAGGAAGGCGTCGGCAATGGCAACGCACGACTGCAACAGGCCACCGGGGTTGTTGCGTAAATCGAGCACGAGGCCCTTCAACGGTTGCGAGGCACGGTCTAGGTTGGCTGAGCCATTCTGCTCGGCCAGTTCAGTGAGCGCCGCTCGCAGATCGAGCTCGGTGCCGGAGCGGAACTGACTGATGCGCAGATAGCCATAGTCGGGCTCTAACAGCCGCGAGCGCACGCTGTTAATGCGGATCTCGGCGCGCTCCAGATCGACGCTTAGTGTTGTCTCAAGGCGTTGCAGGTGAATGGTGACCGCAGTGCCCGGCGCGCCTCGCAAGCGCTCCATAGCGCCGGCCATGTCACCGTCATCAATTTGGTAGTCGTCAACCCCGGTAATGATGTCGCCGGCGAGTACGCCTGCATTGCTGGCGGGGGTGTTAGGCATTGGCCGCACCACTTCAAGTTGGCCGTTGCTGACGCCTACTTCGACGCCCACGCCGCCGAACAGGCCGCTGGTGTCTTCTTGCAGATCGTTGATATCTGCCGCGTCGAGGTAGCGACTGTGTTCATCCAGGGTTGCCATAACGCCGTTGAAGGCGCCATCGAGTAGTTCGGCCTCGGTAAGCTCTTGGTAGTAGTTCGACTTAACTTTGCGCAGCAGCGCGTTAAATAGGTTGGCGTTGTCTTTGGTGGTGTAGCCGGTGGTTTCGTTATGGCGCAGTTGCTCGCGAAACAGGGCGGCACCCAGGGTTACCCCGGTGACAATGGAGAGCATGATGCCCAGTAGGACGATGCCGCGAATGTGCAAGACCAGTTACTTCCTTTTGATCAGACGCTTTATTGTGAGGGTGAGGGGCTAGCGAGCCATTGGTTTGGATCCACCGGTTGGCCCGATTTGCGAATCTCGAAATACAGACCATCAGCGTCCTGTCCGCCACTACGACCACTATTCGCGATTTGCTCGCCACTTTCCACCCGGTCACCTGGCTGTTTCAGCAGCACGTCAGCGTAGCCGTAAAGACTCATATAGCCGTTGCCGTGGTCAACAATGGTTAGCAGGCCAAAGCCACGCAGCCATTCGGCAAAGACCACCCGCCCACGGTGCACCGAACGCACCTCAGCGCCAGCGGCGGTAGCAATGTAGTTGCCTTGCCAGCGCAACCGGCCATCCGCGCGCGGTGCGCCATAGCTGTTAACCGCCTCGCCAACAACGGGCCATGGCAGGGCGCCTTTGCGTGCGGCAAAATCTTGTCCGTCACTTTTTTCGGTGCGGCTGGCAATTTCTTTGAGCAGTTCCTGCAACCGCGCGCGGTCATTTGTGAGGCGCTTCTGTTCGGCTGCGTTGCTGCGTGATTCGCGATCAAGCCCCGCCAGCATTTGTTTGCGCTCATTCAACTGTTTCGCAAAGACGCTCTGTTCTGCGCGTGCAGCCGCGCGCTGGGTTCGCAGTTTTTGTTCGGTGGCCAGTGCCTGTGTGTGGTTTTTTTCGATCGCGGCCAGCGTGTCGCGATAGCCCTCCAGAATTTTCCCGCGCGCGGTGCTGAAATACTGGTGATAGCGAATCATGCGATCAAACTGTTCGGGGTTTTCTTGGTTGAGCAGCAGTTTGAAAAAATCTTGACCGCTCATGCGGTAAGCTGCGTTTAAGTGTTCACTGATGCGCAGACTTTCTTCTCTGCGACGTAGCTCGAGGGCCTTTTCTTCCTCAGCCAGAGCGGCCTGTTTGGCCTCGATGTCACGCACGGCACGTTGCAGGTCAGCAACGGTGCGACCCAGCCGCGCCACTTCTTTGTCTGCGGTTTGAATCTCTTGCTGAAACTCAGCGCGCTGCTTTTGCGCGTCGTTAAACCAGCTCTTGAGGGCATTTAGGCGCTCAACAATGGCCGCCAGTTCTTTATTCGCGGCCATTGTTGAGCTCTTACCTGGTGTTGCATCCGCTGCGTTCGCTACACCGTTGAAAACGCTGTAGCTGAACGTGCTGAGGATACAAACCGCAATGGCCAGTCTGAGGTTTTGGGTGTTGATGGCTGTATGTCTAGTTCTGGGCGCGTTGTTGATCGGTCGTAGAAGCGCCTGCGGCGGTAGCGCCTTGCTTGAGCGGGGCAGCACTTTTAGAGCTTGAGTTAGCAAGCAGCGAGCGCCCTGTCATCTCTTCGGGCTGGTCGAGACCCATCAAGGCCAGCAAGGTGGGGGCGATATCAGACAGAGTGCCGCCATTCGCTAGTCGAATGTCGTTGGGCCCTACATAAACCAGTGGTACCGGTTCGCTGGTGTGTGCGGTGTGCGGCTGTTGAGTGGCGTGGTCGTGCATTTGTTCCACGTTGCCGTGGTCTGCGGTGATCAGGCAATGGCCGCCGGTTTTTTCGATGGCGATGACAATGCGCGCAAGGCAGTCGTCGATGGTTTCACAGGCCTTTACGGCGGCATCAAACACGCCGCTGTGGCCCACCATGTCACCGTTAGCGTAGTTGCAAATCACGGTGTCGTAGTCGCCAGACTCAATTGCGGCCACCAGTTTGTCAGTGAGTTCTGGGGCGCTCATTTCGGGTTGCAGGTCGTAGGTGGCAACGTCGGGCGAGGGAATCAGTTCGCGGTGTTCACCGGGAAACGGCGCTTCGCGCCCGCCGGAAAAGAAAAAGGTGACGTGCGCGTATTTCTCGGTCTCAGCAATGCGCAGCTGAGTTTTATTTTGGCTGGCCAAATACTCGCCCAGCGTGTTGTGCAAATCTTCTGGTGGATAAGCGCAGCTGGTGGGCAGGTTGTCGGCGTATTGCGTGAGGGTGACAAAGTCGGCGAGCTTGGGCTGGTTCGCTGCGAAGCCGTCAAAATCTTTAAGGGTGAAGGCGGCTGTCAGTTCGCGGGCCCGGTCAGAGCGGTAGTTGAGAAAGACCACCACGTCGCCGTCGTCGACGGTCACGATGGTTTGGTCGGCACTGGCAATGGCCGTGGGCAAGACAAACTCGTCGTTTTCGTCGCGAGCGTAAGCGGCTTTTAGAGCATTGATCGCGCTTTCGCTGCGATGTTCTGACTGACCTTCAACCAATAGTTGCCAAGCCTGTTCAACCCGGTCCCAGCGCTTATCGCGATCCATGGCGTAGTAGCGCCCGGTAATGCTGGCGATGCGGCCGTTGTTGCCGTCGGGGTAGAGCTCGGCAAACAGATCAGCGCTGCGTTGCAGAGAGGGGCTGGCGCTGCGGGGAGGTGTGTCGCGGCCATCAAGAAACGCGTGCAGGTAGCAGCGTTCGACACCTTTGCTGGCGGCGAGCCGAATGAATTCGTTGATCTGGTGTTCGTGGCTGTGCACGCCACCGGGCGAGAGCAGGCCAAAGCAGTGCAGCTTGGCGCCGCTGTTGCGCACTTTGTCGATGGCGCTGGTCAGGGCGGTGTTGGTATGAAAGCTGCCGTCGCTGATGGCGAGATCGATGCGGGTCAGGTCTTGATGGACCACTCGACCGGCGCCAAGGTTCATGTGACCGACTTCAGAATTGCCCATCTGGCCATCGGGCAGGCCCACATCGAGCCCTGAACTGGCAATAAACGTGGTGGGGGCGTCGTTCCAGAGGCGGTCCCAGTTGGGGGTGTTGGCGGCGGCGATGGCGTTGTGTTCGGTTGCATCGCTGTGGCCCCAGCCGTCGAGCACAATCAGGGCCGTGGTTGCAGCTCGCTTGCCTTTATTTGCAGCGGTATTGGCCGCAGGCGCTGTCGTATTGTCGCTGGATGACGTCATTTTGAACCCCAATCGCTCTTATCGTCTAGAAGGTCGTCAGAGAGGCAACTTTACCAGAACGTGGGGTGTGTATAATCCGCGCTCCCTGAAATTGCGACAGCCTGCCCACCACTTTGGTGAGGTTTGGGCGTCGAGAGGTGTTCAAGCACAATCCATGGCGCAGCTTTTTGAATTTATCGGCAATCACCCCTTACTTGTGGGCACTTTTGTGGCGCTGTTGGGGCTGTTTATCAGCAACGAGCTGCGCCGTGGCGGCCGCAGCGTCTCGGCACAGGAACTGGTGAATCTGGTCAACAACGATGGCGCGGTGGTGGTTGATGTCAGAGACTCGAAAGAGTTTGAGACCGGTCACATTGTGGGCGCCATCAACATTCCCCACACCGCGATCGAGACGCGCAAAAGTGAGCTGGAAAAGCACAAAGACAAGACCCTGGTGCTGGCGTGCAAGATGGGTCAGCACTCAGGCGCGGCCGGCACGGCGCTGCGCAAAGCCGGGTTTGAAAATGTGGCTCGACTGACAGGCGGCATTCTTGAATGGCGCAATCAAAATTTACCCGTGGTGAAGGGGTCTTAGCGTATGGCTAGCCAATTAAATCTCGAACGCATCTACGTTAAAGATGTCTCTTTTGAATCCCCCCAGGCGCCACAGATCTTTTCGGTGCAGTGGAAGCCCCAGGTTAAGCTCGACCTCAACACCACAACGCGTGCGTTGGGCGAAGAGCGTTTTGAGGTTGATCTGCGCGTTACGGTGACCACCAAAACCGAAGACGAGCTGACTTCGATGATTGTCGAAGTGACCCAGAGTGGAATTTTTCTGGTATCGGGTTTTGAACCCGATCAACAGAAGCAACTGCTGGCCACAATGTGCCCGAACATTCTGTTTCCATACGTTCGCGAGCAGGTTGATTCTCTGATGATGAAGGGTGGGTTCCCTGCGCTGCACATTGCGCCAGTAAACTTTGATGCGGTTTATGCTCAGGCCATTCAGGCGGAAACCGAAAAGGCTGAGGCTGAGAAAGCGGCAAACCCGCCGCACTAACGTCTGGCAGGCTGTTAGGCGCCACCAACAAAATCGAGTTGGCGCCAGCCTTCGTAAACGGCAGCAGCAACGGCGTTCGAGAGGTTTAGGCTGCGAGATTCAGGCCGCATGGGCAACCGCACCCGGTGTCCTTCCGGAATGGTCGACAACAATTTCTCACCCAAACCGCGACCCTCAGATCCAAACAACAATACATCATCTGCAGCGAGTTCAATCTTGTGCAGCTGCGCACTGCCGTGGGTGGTAAAGGCCCACAGTCGAGAATCGGCTGTGGCGCTTTGAAACGTGGGCCAATCTTTGTGCACTTGCACGTCAGCGTATTCGCGGTAGTCGAGCCCGGCGCGGCGCAGGCGTCGTTCGTCGAGGCTAAAGCCAAGGGGTTCTATGAGATGCAGGCGACAACCAGTGTTAGCGCACAGCCGCATTATGTTGCCAGTGTTGGGCGGAATCTCTGGCTCGAACAGTGCAATTTGAAAAGGCACTCGCTAGTTGCTCGACATGCCAAGTTCTTTTAGTTTTCGGGTCAGGGTGTTTCTACCCCAGCCCAGCAACACGGCGGCGTCGCGCTTGCGACCGCTGGTGCGTTGCAGTGCCGCTTCGATCAGTGTGCGTTCGAAAATTGGCACCGCCTCGTCGAGTACCGGTTCGTCAGCGCTGGCTGTTTGCAGACGTTCGGCGGCCCAGGTTGCAAGCAACTGTTGCCAGCTGTTACCGGTCGCAACATTTGCGTCTTCGCCCAGCAAGTCGGGTGGTAAGTCGGCAAGCCCAATCTCTCGCCCGCTAGCCATTACCGTTAGCCAGCGGCAGGTGTTTTCCAGCTGACGAACGTTACCCGGCCAGTTCAGTTCGGTGAGATATTGCATGGCTTCTGTGCTGAGTATTTTTGTTTCGCCGCCAAGTTCGCGACTGGCGGCGTCTAAAAAGTGGCCGGCAAGCAATGGGATGTCGCCGCGACGATCAGAGAGTTTGGGTAGCAGCAAGCGAATGACATTCAAACGATGAAACAGATCTTCGCGAAAGGCGCCTTCGGTCACGCGCTGTTCCAAATTTTGATGGGTTGCGGCGATCACTCTAACGTCGACCTGAACCGGCGTGCGGCCACCAACGCGAAAAAACTGTCCGTCTTCAAGTACGCGTAGCAGGCGGGTTTGCATGGGCGCTGGCATGTCGCCGATTTCATCGAGGAACAGTGTGCCGGTGTTGGCCTGTTCGAAGCGGCCAATGCGCTGGCCGGTGGCGCCCGTAAACGCGCCTTTTTCGTGACCAAACAACTCGCTTTCCACCAGCTCGCTGGGAATGGCTGCCATATTTAGCGCAACAAAGGGCGCGCTGACGCGTGGGCTGTGGGTGTGTAGCGCGCGCGCAACGAGTTCTTTGCCGCTGCCTGACTCGCCGTTGATCAACACGGTGATGCTGGAGCCAGACAGCCGGCCGATGGCTCGATAGACGTCCTGCATGGCAGGGGCCTGACCGATGATGCCGGCTGGTGCCATGCCCTGTTCGGGTTCGATGACGACCGCGTCGTCAATGTTTTCCAGTTCCGCCTCGGCCTGTAGCTTTGCGCTCTGCGTACGTGCGCGTTCGACGACAGCAACGGCTTCGTTAACGTCAAATGGTTTTGGCAAATAGTCGAACGCCCCGCCTTGATAGGAAGACACGGCGCTGTCGAGGTCGGAGTGGGCTGTCATAACAATAACGGGGCACAGTTCGCGTTTTTCCAGTTCGTCAAGAAATGCAAAGCCGTCCATGCCGGGCATGCGAACGTCGGTGAGAACAACGGCTGGTTTTAATGTTGGATCGTTGTTCAGTGTCAGCATCGCGTCGTCAGCTGTTTCGAAACTGCGACTGGGAATGTTGTGCCGCTCCATCGCTTTTTCGAGCACCCAACGAATCGAGCGATCGTCGTCGACGATCCAGACGTCTTGAGACGCGGAGTTAATATTTGCTGCTTGGTTTGCGGTCATTGGGGTTGGTCTCTTGTGCGTCCTGCGATCGACTGCGGGGCGCTAGGTTGATGCGTGTGTTGTGCGTTTACGGTCGTTGGCCGCGCAGTCGTCCGCGCTTTGTTCTAGGGGTAAATAAATCGAAAACTTGGTGTGTCCGGGTGTGCTGTCGACGGCGATCAAGCCGTTATGCTGGCCAATAATGTTTTGGGTGATGGCGAGTCCGAGGCCAGAACCATCCGGACGGCCACTGATCATCGGAAAAAATAATCGATCAGCAATGTCTGCCGAAATGCCTGGCCCGTTGTCTTCGACGTCGATGCGCACCACGAGCCGGTGATGGGTTTCGCCGATCGTAAAACGGCGCAGGGTCTGGCTGCGCAAGGTGAGTGCGGCGGGTGGTTGGCTGGGTTCTCGCTGTTGTTCCTGCAGAGCTTGCAGGGCGTTGCGAATGACGTTTAGAAACGCTTGTACCAGCTGTTCGTAGTCGCCTTGCAGCCGCGGAATGCTGGGGTCGTAGGCGCGTTCGATGGCCGGTGGTGTTTCCCATTCGGCAAAACTTAACCGCACCACATGTTCCAGCACTCGATGAATGTTGGTGGGTTCGAACTTTGGTGGTTGGTTGGGGCCGAGCAGGCGATCAACGAGATTGCGCAGACGATCTGCCTCGTCGATCACTACCTGGGTGTATTCCTTCAAGTGTGGCTGGGTTAACTCGGCCTCCAGTAACTGTGCTGAGCCCCTGATACCGCCAAGTGGGTTTTTAACCTCATGTGCCAGGCCTCGAATCAACATGCGGGTGGTTTCCTGGGTGCTCAGGCGTTGGTCTTCCCGGCCAATGTTGAGCTTTCGGTCCAAGGGCTGAAATTCGAGCAGCAGGAAACCGGGGGCGGGCTCAGCAATGGGTGTCACGGAGTAGTCGACGGTGATTGGCCCGACCCCCAGCACTTCGATTTGACCTTCGCGCTGGGTGAATGGCTGGGCGGCGGCTAAAGCTTCGCTGAGTGGTGTTGCTGACTGGGTGTGGATGATGGAGTCGAGGGGTTCGCCGCGGCTGCGGGTCAGGCTGACCTGAAACAACACTTCCGCTGCCTCGTTGAGATAGGCAATGCGCAGGTTGGCATCAACCAGCAAAATTCCAGTTTGCAGGTGCAGCAACAGATCGATGCCGGTCGGAAGCGCCGACTGGCGAGGGTGGCCTGTGCTGCTGCCTGGTGCGGATGGCATGAATCTGTCCGTTGGTGGGGTGTATGGGTGTCTGTGTTTGAGGTATGCAACAACCGGACCATGGATAAACTAAAGCGTCAGACGCACTAGTAAGCACTCACTCTTAGATAAACGCGGAGTGAAACTAGGGAGGTCGGTGGCGTTTGCGGTAACTGCCGCACTATTATAGTGCAGAAGGCATCTGCGTGCTTAAGCGCAGCCCCGTTGCGGGGTCTGCTGACCGAGTGCGGTTGGTTTAGGGCACCGCGGAGCGATTTTGCAGAATCGAGATGCGCTGCAGATGAAAGATTTTTTTGTCACTTTCTAGCAGCCGTTTGCCCGCTTTATCCAGTACGACCATGCGAATGTGGTGCGTGCCTCTGGGCACATTGGTGAGGTAGACGTCTGCGCCCTCTGCGGGCTCGGCTTGCAGTGTGCCGTCTAATTCCAAATGCAGGGCATGACCCTTTTGCAGCTTGGGTGCAAGTTGGCTGCGTACAACCACATTGCCGGCGTTGTCGCGTAACGACTCATCGTGGGTTGGCGAGGTAATTTTAAGGCTTCTGTAGCCCACTTCGTCCTCTGCTTCTCCCGGTTGGGCATCGGGTATCCAGGCTTCGTAGGGCGCGAGAGGTGTGGGGTCGACAAAGGTGTTCGGGGGCAAAACGTCTATCTGCCCGGAAATGTCCTTGGTGTTTTCGGCGGCGTCGGCAGGGGGCTGATCGGTGTAGGTGATGTTGCCGGCAGCGTCGACGGTGCGATAAATGGCGGCGCTTGCGGGCAGCGTCAGAACCAGCAGGGCGGTGAGGCCCCAAGCGGAGAATGCGCAGCGTGACAATGTAGTGGCGTTTTTCATCTAGCTATTGGTCTCAGACGTACGGCGAAAGAAGTGGCGTCGATAATTGTTGGACCCAAAAAAAAGCCCCGGGGTTCCGGGGCGTTTTATAGCATTTTGTAGGCTTGAGAAGGGTGACCGGGGTCGTAAACGCCGCTGGAGGCGCTTTCGACCCTTCTTAATGCCCCGTCTTACAGTGTCTTAACAGCTGTAATACATATCAAACTCAACGGGGTGAGTGGCCTGGTTCAGGCGATCCACCTCTTCGCGCTTGAGTGCAATGTAGCCGTCGATGGCACTATCAGTGAAGACGCCGCCTGCTTTCAGGAAGTCGCGATCTTCGTCCAATGCATCTAGAGCTTCGCCCAGGCTTGCGGCAACGGTGGGTACACCGGCCAACTCCTCTGGAGGCAGCTCGTACAGATCTTTGTCGAACGACTCACCGGGGTGCAGCTTGTTGGCAATGCCGTCGAGACCAGCCATCAGCATGGACGCGAACGTGAGGTAGGGGTTGCCGGTGCTGTCGGGGAAGCGAACTTCCACCCGGTAAGCGCGCGGGCTACCACCCTGGACGTAAGGGATGCGGATAGACGCTGAGCGGTTGCGCGCAGAGTACGCGAGCATGACCGGAGCTTCGAAGCCGGGAACCAAACGCTTGTAGCTGTTGGTTGAGGCGTTGCCAAAGGCGTTGATTGCTTTGGCGTGCTTGATGATGCCGCCAATGTAATACAGCGCGGTTTCTGACAGTCCAGCGTAGGCGTCGCCGTGGAACAGGTTTTCGCCGTTCTTGGAGATCGATTGGTGGACGTGCATGCCGTTGCCGTTGTCACCCACTAATGGCTTAGGCATGAACGTCGCGGTTTTGCCGTAAGCGTTGGCAACGTTATGTACGCAGTATTTGTAGATCTGTACTTCGTCAGCCTTTTTCACCAGCGTGTTGAAGCGCGCGCCAATTTCACATTGGTTAGCGGTTGCCACTTCGTGGTGATGCACTTCGATCGAGAGACCCATGGCTTCCATGGCGGAACACATTGCGCCGCGCAGATCCATTGATGAGTCGACCGGAGGTACGGGGAAATAACCGCCTTTAACGCCAGGACGGTGACCGAGGTTGCCGCCTTCAAACTCGGCGTTTGATGACCAGGCTGCTTCTTCGGCATCGATGGAGTAAGAGGCGCCGCTCATTTCGTTTTTCCAGCGCACGTCGTCAAAGACGAAAAACTCGTTCTCTGGACCGAAGTAGGCGGTGTCGCCTGCGCCTGAAGAGTTCAGGTAGGCCTCAGCGCGTTTCGCGATGGAGCGCGGGTCGCGATCGTAAGGTTCCATGGTGGCGGGTTCGACGATATCGCAGCGCAGAATCAGCGTTGCGTCATCGCGGAAGGGGTCCATGACGCCCGTGTCGTCGTCAGGCATCAGAATCATGTCGGATTCGTTGATCGTCTTCCAACCGGCAATCGATGAACCATCAAACATGAACCCGTTGGTCAGGGTTTCCGCGTCCATGCCTTTGGCTGGAACGGTGGTGTGCTGTTCTTTGCCTTTTGGGTCGGTGAAGCGCAGGTCAACCCATTTGACGTCGTTGTCCGCGATCATTTTAAGAGTGTTATCTGACATCGGTGTGCCCTTCTCCTCAGGTGTTTTTAGGTGTTTTAGTTATTTATGGTTCTGTCTGGTCTTCTGTTAGTCAGGCAATTTATGTGCCACGCACGACAGTCGCGTGATGCACCGGAGATGCCCGAGTCACTTGTTCCAAACACAGGTTTTGCCGGTCAGACGCACCATAAGCGGGCGTACAAAAAGCTATTGCGCCAATTTGGTGCGCTACTCTGGCGGCAGGTCGAGAGAATGTTCAAGTGTCGTTGACTGTCTCCCTTCCCCAGAGAACCACAGCCATGCACACCCTACCCTTGTGGCTTTGTTGGGTTCAAGTCTGGTGGCGAGATCGTTGCGCTTAGGCTTGGGCTTGGGTGGGGGTTGGTTGTCGTGAGGCAGGGGTCAGAATTAATTCTGACCCCACGATTACGGGGCTTCGACGCGGATGCGGACGGTGATGTTGCGGCCTTCTTGGGTGGTTGCTAGCACCGTGTGGCCGTGGACGCGGCACCAGGCCGGGACGTCGTGCAGGGTGCCGGGGTCGGTGGCGAGGATGCTAAGTTCGTCGCCTGGGGCGAGCGTCGCCACGCGCTCGCCGGTTTTAATCACCGGCATTGGGCAGAGCATGTTGCGGACATCCAGAGTCAGAGCCTCTGGCGTGGCCTGGGTATCAGACATGCCAGTGCTTCTCAATCTTCTGCGGGGGCATGGGGGCGACGGTTAGTGCTTCGCTAACACCATCGGGGTGGTGAATGCTGACGTCGACGGTCGCGTCCATCTTGCCTTGGCTATAGCGGGCGACAATACGGGCTGCCAGTTGCAATTCGTCGGGGGTCGCCTTGCCGTCGAGCAGGCTCAGTGGCCCCTTGTGGCTGGTGATGCGCAGGTGTGTGAACTGTTGCTTATAGCCTTCCAAATACTGGTTTTCGCCTTCTTCGCGGCCGATCAGCAGCTTGAAGTTGGGGCTGGGTCGCAGGTGGCGGCCTACTTTCAGCAGCATGATGTCGTCGAGGCCGTATTCGCGCTTGTTGCGGGCGCGCCACATGTCGCCTAATCGGTTTGAATATTCGGGGTCGGCCAAAAAGCAGCAGCCGCCCGCGGGCTGGGCCCAATCTTCAAACCCCAATGACTCGGCCAGGGCGATTTGCGGCTTGCGGTTGCGGCCGTGGAAGTCATAGAGCTGCTCGCGGTCTACCCAGCCCTCCCGTTCTGGCAGGGTCGGGTCGAGGTGTTTTGCGCTCAGGGGGCGTAGCAGGCGGTCTTGTACGCCTGAATCTTTAGCAATGATTCCCAGTTTTTCGCGGATCTGACTCTTGGGTCGCTGGCCGAGCACTTCGCCGGTAATGACAAAATCAAAGCCGCCATCCTGCATAAAGCCCCAGGTTTGGGCCCGGTTGACCATAAACACCTTGCAGTCGACACAGGGGTTCAGGTTTTTGCCGTAGCCGTGTTTTGGGTTCAGCACGACGTCTTTGTAGTCGTCGATGACGTCCAGTATGTGCAGCTTGATGCCCAGCTGTTCAGCGACCCACAGGGCGTTGTTTCTGGGGGAGGACTGGCGCGATGCCGTTCGAGTGGTGCGAATGGCGTGGGTGTGGCCTTCCACGCAAAAACCCGTGAAGAAGTTGAGCCCTTCCACGTGTACGCCCTGATCCATGACCACCTTCGCAGCGAGCAGTGAATCAAGTCCGCCCGAGATGAGCGCGACAGCCTTCTTAGGATGCTTCATACTCCGCGCCCGAGAATTCCCAACTCTTTCATTTCCTTGCTAAATCACCCAGTTGCTGTGGTCCGGTCCGTTTATAGGTAGGGATCAGACCGGGACGTGTTTAGCACCCCTTTAGTCGAAACCTAGTACTGCTTTAAGTACGAGGTCAAAAAGAGCGCCAAACCAGTGTCAGTCGATCACATACGAAACATCGCCATCATAGCCCACGTTGACCACGGCAAAACCACACTTGTGGATTGTCTTTTGCGTCAAAGCCAAACTCTTGGCGATCGTGAACAAATAGCAGAACGCGCAATGGACTCCAACGACTTGGAGCGCGAGCGAGGCATTACTATTCTCGCGAAGACCACCGCGATTCGGTATGGCGATACCCACATCAACATTGTGGACACACCGGGACACGCCGACTTTGGTGGCGAAGTGGAACGCATCATGGCGATGGTAGATTCAGTTCTGCTTGTTGTTGACGCCGTTGAAGGTCCGATGCCGCAAACGCGCTTTGTTACCGAGAAAGCATTTGCCGCCGGCCTCAATCCGATTCTTGTGGTTAACAAGGTTGACCGCGACGGTGCTGACCCACACGCGGCCGTAGACGCCGTGTTTGATCTGTTTGATAACCTCGGTGGCACCGACAAGCAGCTCGAGTTTCCAACCATCTTTGCGTCCGCGATTCAGGGCATCTCCGGGCCTGATCCCGAAGAGATGACTGACAACATGGACGCGCTATTCGACATGATTGTGAATTCAGTTCCGCCGCCTGATGTGGAACTTGAAAAGCCGTTCCAGATGCAGATCACATCACTCGATTACTCAACCTACATCGGCGTAATTGGCATTGGTCGTGTGCGTCGCGGTACGTTGAAAGCCAACTCGCCAATAATAGTTGTTGATGCGAACGGTAAGGAGCGTCGTGCGCGCGTGTTAACCGTTCTGGGTCATCACGGTTTGAACCGCGTAGAGCTTGAGTCGGCGCAGGCGGGCAACATCGTTTGTGTAACCGGCGTAGACGATATCGGTATTTCGGACACGCTGTGCGCGCCCGATCATGTAGAAGCGTTGCCACCGCTGACGGTTGATGAACCAACGCTCACCATGCTGTTCTGTGTGAACACCTCGCCGTTTGCTGGCAAGGAAGGCAAGTTTGTCACGTCACGCCAGATTGGCGAGCGACTGTACCGCGAAGCGTCGTATAACGTGGCTTTGCAAGTAAACAACACCGAAGACCCTGATCGTTTTCGTGTATCAGGCCGCGGTGAGCTGCACCTGTCGGTATTGATTGAGACCATGCGTCGCGAAGGCTACGAGCTTGCCGTGTCGCGTCCGCAGGTAATCACCCGCGAAGTAGATGGCAAAACTCACGAGCCGTTCGAAAATCTCACGCTCAACGTTGAAGAAGCGAACCAGGGCAAGGTGATGGAAGCGCTGGGTGATCGTAAGGGTCAGCTGTCTGATATGCGTTCTGACGGTCGCGGCCGGGTAATTCTGAATTACCGCATTCCAACTCGTGCGCTGATGGGCTTTCGCCCCAGCTTTATGTCGTTAACGTCTGGTACCGGCATCATGACCTATGCCTCGGCTGGCTATGCCGAGCGCATGGAAGGCGAACTTGGCCAGCGTGCCAACGGCGTGTTGATTTCTAACGGTCAGGGCAAGGCGGTCGCCTTTGCGCTGTTTAACCTGCAGAACCGTGGCCGCATGATCGTGTTGCCTAACGATCCTGTTTACGAAGGCATGGTTGTTGGTATTCATCAGCGTGATAACGACCTGGTGGTTAACCCGCTAAAAGAGAAGAAGCTCACTAACGTGCGCGCGTCGGGCACCGATGAGGCGATTATCCTCAACAACCCGATCAAGCACACACTAGAGCAGGCGCTCGACTTCATCGACGACGATGAGCTGGTCGAAATCACGCCAGAGTCGATTCGCGTTCGTAAGGCACTCTTGACGGAAGTTGACCGCAAGCGCTCAGTTAGCGGCCGCTGATGGTCGCCGCGGACACTTCGGATACCTCGGGCACATAGATGCGTGTGCTGCTGCAACGAGTTACGCAAGCCAGCGTAGACGTTGACGGGCAGCGCATTGCTGAAATTGCGACCGGCCTGCTCGCCTTTGTCGGGGTGTTTCCCGGTGACGGCGAGGCCGAGATAAAGTGGCTTGCAGACAAGGCGGTTGGCCTGCGACTATTTCCAGATGATGTTGCCAGACCTGCTGCTAGCCCCACTGCTAGCAAAGGCATGAACCGAAGCTTGCAAGACATAGCCGGCGAAATGCTGGTGGTGTCGCAGTTTACGTTGGCCGCCGATACCTCAAAGGGTCGTCGGCCCGGATTCTCTACGGCGGCGCCACCGGAATTGGCTGAGCGCCTGTACGAGCAGTTTGTGCAGGCCATTGTTGATCGAGGCGTTAAGGTTAAGACCGGTCAGTTTGGTGCGGATATGCAGGTCGGGTTGATCAATGATGGCCCTGTTACCTTTCTTCTGGAGCGGTAGGCTATGACATCTGATGAAGCTGCGGTAATCGACCAACCTCTTCATCAGGAACCCTCTCATGACGAGGTGCCAGCACCTGTTGGCTATCCGAAACCACCCTGGTTTGTTCGCGTCGGCGAACGCACGCATCCATTGATGCTGCCTGTTCTTGTGGGTGTGCTGTTGCTGCTGCCGTATTTCTTTTTGGATGCCACTGGTTCGATATTTAGCGAGCCCGGTATGAGTCCGCGCCGACGGTTTGGCACTATCCTCATGTTCACACTGTTTCCGGGCTATGCCCTTGCTGTGCAGTACTACGGCTGGCGCGTGGCTCGTCAAACCTTAGAGGCGTTTGCCAGCAAGATCCCGCGTGATGCTCAGATACACGCTCGTCGCGCAACCCAACGACCGGGTTGGTGGGCCTTGCCAGTCATTGTGCTCGGCACGCTGTTGGGTCTGTACGATTTCTCTGGACTGTCTTGGCTGACTAACCTGCAGAGCGTGACTGCGTTTGATTTGTGGTTTCGCGTATTGGCGATTTTGACTTGGGCATTTGTGTTCTGGCTGTTGGCCTGGCGGTTACATTGTGCGTTTGAATTCAAGCGACTCGGGGCTCAGCTCGAACTGGACGTTTACCAGCTTGATGGATTGTCGGGCTTTGTCCGTGTGCCGTTGTTTAACTTGCTGGTGGTGGTGGGTGCGCTGGCGTTGATGCCTTTGCAGTCACTCGACTTTGAGCTGCGTTGGTTTAATTTTCGCGCTGGGTTGATGGTGTCTATTCCGTCAGTGCTTGCGCTGGTGTTGCCGCCGATCTGGGGGCTGCACACCAACATGCGTGATGTGATTAAAGCGCGGGTCGCGCAGTTGCAGGCGGCGATTAACGTCTGTGATCGCAACGACTTTGGCCAGCTTGCGTTGTTGACCGAACATCGAGAGACCGTGCGAGGCTTTAATTCCTGGCCGTTGGATGTGGGCTTGGTCGGCAAGGTGTTGTTCTACGTCATCATTCCGCCGCTGGCCTGGGTGGCCGCGGCGCTGGTAGAGCAGTTGGTGGATAAGGCGGTGGGGTAGCGGTTTGCTCGTGGGGTCAGAATTAATTCTGACCCCGGATTTCGCGGCTACTCAGACTCAGCTGGCTGTTCCGCCGGCTTGATAAAGCGCGCGACAAAAATTCCTAATTCAAACAAGCCCCAGGTGGGGAGTGCGAGCATGACTTGGGAAATAATATCTGGTGGCGTGAGTAGCATGCCCACTACAAAGCAGCCAACCACTACATAAGGGCGTTTTGAGGCGAGGCTTTCTGCTGTTGAGAAGCCGGTCCAAACGAGCAGCGAGGTGGCGATGGGGATTTCGAACGCCAAGCCAAATGCCAGAAACAATTTCAGCACAAAATTAAGATAGCTGCTGATGTCGGGCATGAACGCGACGCCCTCGGGCGTCGTGCCCGCAAAGAATGCGAACACCAGTGGAAACACCAAGAAGTAGGCAAAGGCCATGCCGAGGTAAAACAGCGTCACACTGCTCACTAATAGCGGCAGGGCCAGACGTTTTTCTTTGAGGTACAAACCCGGTGCAACAAAGGCCCAGGCCTGATGCAGCACCACGGGCATGCCCAGGCAGAGTGCGGCAAAAAAGGCGAGTTTTAGGGGCGCAAAGAAAGGCGCTGCAACGTCGGTTGCGATCATTTCGCCGGGCGCGGCTGCCAGTAGCGGCGCGGCCATGAACTCGTACAGGCTGTTGCCGAGAATCAGATAGACGGGAAAGAACAGCAGCAGTACACCTAAAACGGCGTAGAGGATGCGCTGGCGAAGTTCGAGTAGGTGCGCCATGAACGGCATTTCTGCTTCGTCCACGTCGCTGTCGTGTTCAATCTTGTTGCTGGATTCGCTCACTATTGATTAATTGCCACGGTTGTCATTGGGGTGTGGCTCGTTTGAATACTCAAAGTCATCGCTGTCAAAATCCCGCGGTTCTTCAAGCTCGGCTTCGCCCTCTTCGAAGTGTGGTTCACCGTTGTCCTGGGGTTGCCAGGCGCTTGGTGTGGTCTGCAGGTCACCCTGTGCTGTTGCGACATCGCGCTGGGCTGTCTGTAAGTCGCTCTGGGCAGTTTCCAATTCGAGCTGAGCTCGTTCCAGGTCGCTCATTGCGGCTTCTAGGTCGCTGGCGGTGGTGTCGCCTGAAGTTGTGTCGCTCGGAGTTATGTTGCTTGCAGTGGGTTTGCTTGCGGTGATGTCGTTTGCAGTGGCGTCGATAGCCTCCGTGGCGTGCTCAGTGACTTCTTTGCCGATGCTGTTAACTTCAGTTTCGAGAGAGCGCATTTGGTCGAGGATGGCTTCGTTGTGTAATTGGCGGCGGACTTCGTCCATACCAATCTCGCGTTCGATTTCGACTTTCACCGCGCTAAAGCTGCGGCGCATGCGACCAAACCACAGACCCAGCGTGCGCAGGGCTACGGGCAATCGCTCCGGACCAAGAACCAGGAGCGCAACCACGCTCACGATCATCAGCTCCGGAAAGCCGATATCAAACATTCGTTTTCTGGTCGGCCGTGTTTTTTACGGAGTTGGCATTAACCTTTTGATCACCCACGGCGTCTTGGGGTGAGACGCTTTCGTCTTTGATCGCGGTACGAAAGCCTTTGATGGCGTTGCCAAGGTCAGCGCCGAGGGTGCCGATCCGTTTTGGGCCAAACACGAGAAGAACAATCGCGAGAACAATGAGCAGTTCCCAGACGCTAAAACCAAACATGTGAATCTCCTGCTTGCGCCCACAGTGTGCAGAATGTGGGCTCAAGATTGGTTGAGGTGGATACGGAGCTGATTATAGCCCTCAGCGGCTGCGCTTTTCTTCGATGCCTGACACACCAAAGCGACGTGCTAGCTCGTCGAGCACCTTCTGGGGTGCAACTCCCTGATGGGTCAACATTACCATGCTGTGGAACCATAGATCGGCTACTTCGCCGACCAGGGCAGATTCCAAGGCGGTTGTCGTCGTAGACGTTGCGGTTGGGGTGATATTGTCTGGTTGGCTGCCTTGTGCCAGATCTCTAGAGGCCAGAATGACCTCGGTGGCCTCCTCGCCGACCTTCTCGAGAATTTTGTTCAGCCCGGCAGCGTACAGACCGGCGACGTAGGAGCTGTCAGCAGCAGCACTTTGGCGTTCGGACAGCACTTGGGAAAGTTGGGAGATGACGTCCATGGTGGGCTATCCGAAGTAAGAGGTGGGTGATGGTTGGCCTAAGGGGGTCAGATTTTAATCTGACCCCTGCAAATTTGCTGGTTCTATTTTTTGGGCCATAGCACCCAGCCCCCTAGTGCCAGCGCAGCGATCCCTATACCCATGCTGCGGTGAGTAGCCAGTAGCGCCTGCACCGGCTCCCAGATCAGCAGCACGCCGCTCACAAGGGCGATGGTGCCGAGGACGAGTTGCCAGCGCGGTCGTTGACGGTTCGCTTGCAGCGCATCCAGGCGAGCGCCCTGCTGCAGCGATAGCTGCTTCAGATGTTTTAACTCAAAATCGGCGTCGACCAGCAAGTCGGGCAAGTTAGGCAATTGCGCTAGCAATTCGGGCATGCGCGCAGTGAAGCGTTCCAGTGTGGTTTCGGGCCCGAGCTGGGCGGTCATCCAGCGCCGCATGAAGGGGCGAGCTGTTTCCCACAGATCGAGGTCGGGGTACAGCTGACGGCCGAGACCTTCGATGTTGAGCAAGGTCTTTTGCAGCAGTACCAGTTGCGGTTGAACCTGCAGGTCGAATTGCTGGGCCGCGCCAAATAGCGTCACCAAAAACGGACCAAATTCTATTTCGGCGAGCGGCTTGTTGAATACAGGGTCACACACCTCCCGAACCACCGCGGTAAGCGCTGCCAGATCGGTGCTGGCTGGCACCCAGCCAGACTCAAGTTGCAAACGCGCCACGCCTGCGTAGTCGCGATTTAGAAAGGCGAGCAAACTGCGGGCCAGATAAAGCTGATCAGAGCGGCTGAGTTCGCCCATGATCGCGCAATCGATGGCGATCCAGCTCGGGTTTTCCGGGTTGCTGATGTCGACAAAGATATTTCCGGGGTGCATGTCGGCGTGGAAAAAATTGTTTTCGAACACCTGGGTGAAGAAGGTTTCGACACCGCGCTGGGCGAGCAGCTTCATGTTGGTGCCAGCGTCGATCAAGCCGGTGACGTTGCCCATAGGTGCTGCGTAAATGCGCTCCAACGTCAGTACTTTTGGCGATGACAATTCCAAATGCACTTTGGGTACGTAGAGCAGTGGTGATTCAGCGAAGTCGAGCCGCAGGCGAATGGTGTTGCCCGCCTCGCGGCCGAGATCCAGTTCGTTATTGATAGTGGTTTCGTAGTCGTGCACAACCTCAGGCAGTCGAAGTCGTCGGCCTTCTGCGGACAGCTTTGCGATCAAGCCTGCCAAGTCATGCAGCAGCGCCACGTCGTTGTCGATCACCTCGGCGATATCGGGGCGCAGTACTTTTACACAAACGTCGGTACCGTCTAACAGGGTTGCAGCGTGCACCTGAGCGACGGATGCGGAGGCCATTGCGTCGGTGCTAAAACTGGTGAACATCGATTCAATGGGCGCGCCCAGTTCGGTTTCGATGACCTCACGGGCAATGGCGCTGTCGAACGGCGGTACAGCGTCTTGCAGCAACGCAAGCTCTTGCGCGTAGTGATGGGAGAGCAGGTCGCGCCGGGTAGACAGGATCTGACCAAACTTAACAAACACCGGCCCCAGATCTTCGATAGCGAGGCGCAAGCGCTTCTCGAGTGGGTGCTTTGGTTCTGGCAGCAGGGCCTCAGCGAGCTGAAAAGGCGCATAGAGCGCGCGGGCCCACCAGGGCAAGTTGAGTAAGCCGATGAGAGCGTAGAGGCGGAATTGCAGCAGTACCCGGGTAATGCGCAGCGCGCGGCGGGCGCCGTTCATTCTTTGTCAGAGCCGCTGCTAGCGGTGTTGTCGCGGTGCGCCAGTTCGGCTCGCAGGCGGTCAACATTCAGCTGCAGATTTTCGAGTCGGCTTGCAAAGGCTTCGAGGTCGTCATCCTGGGCCCAGAATTTTGCGGACAGGTCTGCCGCCTGATCTTTGCTGTTGTCGACAACGTCGGTGAATGCGGTACGCAGTGTTGCAAAGGCGAGTTCGGCCTGCCCCAGCAAATCTTGAAACAGCGGCGGTGCGCCGGGGTTGGCATTGGTGCTGGTAAAACGCTGTGCAAAGGTTGCGGCAATGGCTTCGAGTGGTTCACGCCAGTTGGGTTGCAAGTTTCGAAAGCAATTTTGCAGCGCCAGCAGCAATCGCTCGTCGCCTTCGATTTCAATGCCGGCGGGCAAGCCGTGCCCATCGCTGGGTAACAGGGCGGCAATAAAGTTGGCAACGCTGCCGCGGACTATAGCGTTGGGAGTGCGGGTGTTGTGTTCAGAGTCGGCCATTATCGATAGCCGGCCACCGCCGATTGCCGAGCAGTTAATTCTTAACGCGGCGGGCGGTGTTGTTGTTAGCTCGACCAACAGTATTTGCTCATCGAGTTCGGCGATTTGGGCGCGGGCGGCAGGGTCGAGGTTTAATGCGGCGCTGGCGGCGTTCTCAAGCAATGCCGCCAGGGTGCTGATGATCGGGTTTGCGCTCATTGGGTTACGGCTAGTTCGCGGGCTTGATGCCGCGGTGAATCGCGGCTGCGCCGCCGACCAGGTTGTCGACGCTTGCGTCATTGAAGCCGGCGTCTTTGATCATCAGTTTGAGCGCGCTTTGTTTAGGGTGAACCCGAATCGACTCGACCAGATATTTGTAAGACTCAGCGTCACCCACCAAGGCTTTGCCTGCGCTGGGCCAGAGTGCCTGAAAGCTCTGATAGGCCCCACGCAGTACCGGATTTTCGATGTGCGAAAATTCCAACACCAGCAGCACGCCACCCGGGCGCAGTACGCGACACATTTCTCGTAGCGCACGGTCTTTATCGGTGACGTTGCGCAGGCCAAAGCCAATTGTGACGCAGTCGAACTGGTTGTCAGCAAAGGGCAGATATTCGGCGTTTGCCTGACAGGCACGGGCGTTGGTGATACCCGCGTCGAGCAAGCGTTCGCGACCCACTTCGAGCATTTCTGCGTTGATGTCAGCGAGTACTACCTGACCGGTATCGCCAACAATTGGGCTTGCCAGTTTGGCAATGTCACCGGTGCCGCCCGCCAGATCGAGATGGCGATTGCCAGTGCGCAAGCCAGACATTTCCATCACCATGCGTTTCATGAGGCGGTGGGTGCCAAAGGACATCAGGTCGTTCATGAGGTCGTAGCGTTTGGCGACGCTTGAGAATACCCCGGCAACCCGGCGCGTTTTCTCCGCTGGACTCACCCGCTCAAACCCAAAATCAACCTCAGCATGATCTGTTGCGCCCGCGCCTGCGGTACTATTAGAACCTGCCTCTGCGGCCGTATTAGAACCACGCCCTACAACGCGATCTGCCGCGCCTGCGGCGGCTTTATAAACAGCCATTAGGGCTTCCAGCTGCCGACGCCTGCGCCGCCGGCGAGGGGAATGGTTGGCAGGCGTGACGCGTTGGCCATTTTCAGTTCTTTCATGTATTCGCCCCAATAGCGCTCGTGCTCATCGTGCAACTCGCGGAGATAGTCCCAGGCGTACAGTCCGGTGTCGTGGCCGTCGTCGAAGGTCAGGCGAATGGCGTAGTTGCCCACCGCTTCGATATCAGCGAGTGCAACGTGCTTCTTGCCACTGACAAGCTTGCGCTCTTCAGGACCGTGGCCGCGAACCTCGGCTGACGGCGAATAAACGCGCAGGTATTCGGCTGACAACGCAAATTGCGTGTCGGTGAAGGTCACGACAAGCTCGCGAGCCTTTTTGCGATAGGTAATGTTAGTGGGTGCAGACAACCGGGTACGCTCTACAAAATAAACCGCGACAGGTCCTGATCTTGCGCCAGCTCGCCGAGCTTGTCCTGCACAAATTTTGCGTCAATGCTGATGCTCTTTGTTGCACCCTCACCGGCTTCAAAAGATAGATCGTCTAGCAGTCGTTCAAGCACCGTGTGCAGACGCCGTGCGCCGATGTTCTCGGTATTTTCGTTAACGTGCCAGGCGATTTCCGCGATGCGCTCTAAACCGTCGTCGGTGAAGTTCAATTCAAGGCCTTCGGTGCCCAGCAACGCGGTGTACTGCTCGGTGAGCGAGGCGTCTGGTTCCGAGAGAATGCGCTTGAATTCATGGGGCGTCAGCGCGTCGAGTTCGACTCGAATGGGCAGTCGACCCTGCAATTCGGGTATCAGGTCTGAGGGGCGTGACAGGTGGAAGGCGCCGGAGGCAATAAACAGAATGTGATCGGTTTTGATCATGCCGTACTTGGTTGACACGGTGCAGCCTTCGATCAGTGGTAGCAGGTCGCGCTGCACGCCTTCTCGGGATACGTCTGTGCCAGAGGTTTCGCCGCGCTTTGCGACCTTATCAATCTCGTCGATGAACACGATGCCAGACTGTTCGACGGCTGTGACGGCTTCTGCTTTCAGGTCGTCTTCGTTGACCAGCTTTGCGGCTTCTTCTTCGCGCACGCGTTTGAGTGCGTCTTTGACCTTGATCCGAGTGCTCTTGGTGCTGCCCTTGTTCAGGTTGCTGAACATGCCCTGCAATTGGCTCTGCATTTCTTCCATGCCAGGCATGCCGACAATTTCGACGCCGAGCTGGGAGGGGGTGAGGTCGATGTCTATCTCTTTGTCGTCGAGCTCGCCTTCCCGTAACTTTTTGCGAAACACCTGTCGAGTGCTGCTTTCTGTGGTGGGTTCGTCGCGGTCGACGCTGAACCCTGCGCCGCTTGCCTCGGGCAGTAGTACATTCAGGATGCGATCTTCCGCGGCATCGTCAGCGCGGTGAGCGACCTTCTCGAGTTGCTGTTCGCGCAACAGTTTTACTGCTGCGTCTGCGAGGTCACGGATGATGGATTCGACATCGCGGCCAACGTAGCCCACTTCAGTGAATTTTGTGGCTTCTACTTTGCTGAATGGGGCGTTGGCGAGCTTCGCCAGCCGGCGGGCTATTTCAGTTTTGCCAACGCCGGTAGGGCCGATCATCAGAATATTTTTTGGCGTAATTTCTTCGCGCATGGCCTCATCGAGCTGCATTCGACGCCAGCGATTGCGCAGTGCAATCGCCACAGACCGTTTGGCGCCGCTCTGGCCGATGATGTGCTTGTCGAGTTCGTGGACAATTTCTCGAGGGGTCATCATTTCTGTGGAATCTCCAGAACTTCAATGGTGAGGTTATGATTAGTGTAGATGCAAATGTCGCCGGCAATGTGCAGCGCGCGATCGACAATGGTTTCTGGATCCATGTCTGTGTTTTGTTTTAGCGCGCGTCCCGCTGCCTCGGCAAATGGGCCGCCCGAACCAATGGCCACCAGGCCGCCCTCGGGTTCGATGACGTCGCCGGTGCCCGAGATCATGAGTGTGCTGTCGACGTCGGCCACGATGAGCAAGGCTTCGAGCTGGCGCAGTGCGCGATCGCCGCGCCACTCTTTGGCGAGCTCAACCGCGGCGCGCACCAGATTGCCTTGATATTTTTCGAGCTGGCCTTCGAAGCGTTCAAATAGAGTGAAGGCGTCAGCGGTGCTGCCGGCGAACCCGGCCAGCACGGTGTCGTTGTACAGGCGCCGAACTTTTCGGGCGTTGCTCTTGGCGACCGTGTTGCCCATCGAAACCTGACCATCGCCGCCTACCACGACCCGTTCAGGGCTGCGCACGCTGAGGATGGTGGTGGCGTGAAATTCGATTTTCAATGTGGGCCTCTTGATAATGCGTAAAAGGTAGCTGAAGCAATGGTGTTTGGGGCGATGCAGATTAAATCAAGACAGGGGTTAGCCTTCGGCCACTGGGCGTTCCATCCAGATTGAAGTGATGTTGTTGGCCTTGAGGCGGGCGACGGCCTGCTGGGCCTGACCGCGTTGGGCGTATGGGCCGACGATCACCCGATACCAGATTCTGTTATCGATCTGGGCTTCGACAATGTTCGCCGGCAGGTTCAGCAGCAGCAGCGAGCCACGTCGGCTCTCGGCGTCTGCTTTTATCTGAAACGAGCCCGACTGCAGCAGGAAACTGACGGCCTGCGGTGGTTGATCTGGAGCGGCTTTACGGGCGGCGTCAATTTCGCTTTGGTAGGCCGTTAAGTCAGGATCTACGCCGTCCTCGCCGAGCAAGTCACGAAACACAAATTCGACGCTGGGCTCTGCCGGCGCGAGCTGCTTGTCATTGGGGTCGGTGTTGTTTGCGGTGGGGTCGGCCGCTTGCTCGGGCTTTGTGGCCTTGGCATTTTGTTCGGTGCGAGCCTGCAGCAACTCAGGGCCGTAAGCGCCGGCAAGAAACAGTCCGACCCCGACCACGATGCCCAATACAAAGCTGCCCAGGCTGAAGCGGCTTGGGGACGGTTTAGTTGCGCGAGAGCGAGAGCGCTTGGCGAAGTCGTGAGCCATCGCGGCGCATGATAGGCATCCGCTTGCCTATTTAATAGGTGTCGTAGGGGTCAACGTCGAGGGACCAGCTGAGTTTGCCATGCCGAGAGGGTGGCGCCGTGGTGACAATCTGTCGCAGCGCTCCGTGCAGGGCCTTGCGGGTTGTGGCGGTCAGCATCATTTGGGCGCGAAATCGCCCGGCCACTCGACCCATTGGCGCGGGGACCGGGCCGAGAATCTGCAACCCCTGCTCAGCGGCAAAGGTGTCGGTAATGCCGCTGACCATGGTTCGCAGCAGGGCCTCGGGTTCGGTAGGGCTCAGGCCATCTGCACGCAGCATTGCGATGGGTCGAAACGGGGGCATGCCACCGGTTTTGCGGTGCTCAAGCTCAGTGTCGGCAAACGCGCTGAAGCCGCCGTGGATAAGCGATGTCAGCACCGGGTTTGTTGGATGCAGGCTCTGGATAACTACCTCACCAGGGCGCTCTGCGCGACCCGCTCTGCCAGCGACCTGCATGATCAGGGCGGCGGTGCGTTCGGGCGCGCGATAGTCAGCGGCCAGAAAACCGGCGTCAGCGTCCAGAATAGCGACCAGAGTCACCGCCGGAAAGTGATGGCCCTTGGCCAGCATTTGGGTGCCGACAAGTAAGGCGGGTTCGCCCTTGTTGATTTCGTCGAGCTGGGCTTCGAGGCGTTTTGCCGTGCGCGTGGTGTCGCGGTCGACGCGAATCAGATTGGTGTCAGGAAAGCGCTCTGCCAGCGCCTCTTCGGTGCGTTGGGTGCCGGCGCCAATCGGAATCAACGAGGCGGAGCCGCAACCACCGCATACCGCCGGTACCGAGCTACGCCGGCCACAGTGGTGGCAGCGCAGCGTGCGCGGGTTGTTGTGCAGCGTATAGCGCGCTTCGCAGTCTGGACAGCAGGCCTGCCATTGGCATGAGCCGCATAGGTAGGTGGGTGCGTAGCCGCGGCGGTTGAGGAAGACCAGCGCCTGGTTGCCCGCCTCAATGTGTTTGGCAATCAGATTAACGAGCTCTGGCGATAGGCCTTCTCGCAGGCGCACCCCGCGAATATCGAGCAAGCGCATGCTGGGTAGCTGCGCACCGCCGGGTCGCGTGACCATCAGACTTTGTTGGTAACGACCGCTGCGAGCGTTGTGCAGCGTTTCTAGAGCAGGCGTAGCGCTGCCGAGTAGCAGCGGAATATTCAGATCGCGGGCTCGCTTTACGGCCAGATCCCGGGCCGAATAGCGCAGGCCGTCGCCTTGCTTGAAAGACGGGTCATGCTCTTCGTCGACAATGATCAGGCCCAGATTTTTGAAGGGCGTGAGAATGGCGGAGCGGGTACCAATTAACAGTGGCTCAAGACCATCGCGTGCCCTTAGCCAGATGCGTAAGCGCTCGGTGTCGCCGATTTGGCTGTGAAGCGCGGCCGCAGCGCCAAAGCGATCTCGAAATCGAGCAACGGTTTGCGGGGTGAGCGCAATTTCTGGAATCAGCACCAGCACCTGCCGACCGCTGCCCAGCACCTTGGTAATGGCTTGCAGATAGACCTCGGTTTTACCGCTGCCGGTGACCCCGTACAACAGATGCGTTGCGTAGTTGTGCTGATCTTTCAGTAGCGCGTTGAGTGCTTGGCTTTGTTCGTCAGTGAGTTCGAGGCCTTTTGGGTTGGCATTGATCAGCGTGGACCCGGGCACTTGTGGGCGTGGCTCGATACAGCGTTTTTCAAGCAACGCGTTGATGAGTGCGCGGGCGAAGCCTGCGTCTTTGAGTTGTTGGGTGGTGAGTGCGGTGGGTGAACTTTCAGCGCCGGCTGGTTTGTTCTGCGCGCTGTATAAATAGTCGAACAGCTCAATTTGGCGTGCCGCGCGGCCGATGGTGGCCTTGGCGTCTGCTGGGCTGATATCTGGCGCACACACCCAGGCTTCTTCGCTGGGAACGGTCATCGGTTTGCCCCGGCGGGCAAGTGTGGGCAGCAGATTGCCACAGACTTCGCCAATGGGGTGTTGATAGTAGTTGGCCAGCCAGCGAGCCACATCCAGTAGTTCTGCGGGGAGTGCCGGCGTTACGTCGAGCAGTTCAATTAACTGTTTCGTACGGGACGGGTCTTCGGGTCGATCGTGACCGAGTACGACACCGATTATTTTGCTGTTGCCAAAGGGCGCGAGCACGCGCGCGCCGAGTACCGGAAGCGCCATGCCTGGGGGCACTTGATAGTCGAACAGGCTGCGTAACGGGCGTGCCACGGCGACTTGCACAAACACAAGAGCGTCAACCGCTGTTGGAAACAGATCGTTGCTGTCAGAAGGAGAATTCACCCGCCCATGGTGGTCGAGTGAGGTGGTGGAGACAATGCCCGCGCGATGTTGTGGGTGCGGCTGCAGTGGGTGTTTGACAGGAACCGATCGCAACCCGATGATCAGGGGATGATAGATCTCACCGGAAAAGTATTCATCGTCACAGGCGGCAACGGCGGCATTGGCCTCGGCATGGCTGAAGGCATTGCGATGTCAGGCGGCAGCCTTGCCATTTGGGGGCGCAACCCACAGAAAAATGCGGATGCCCTCGACAAGCTCACGGCAATCACCGACGAACATGGCGGGAAGGCGTCTGCTTACGTCTGCGACGTGGGGGACGAAAAGGCCATTATCGACACCATGGATCAGACCGTGAGCGACATGGGCCGTATGGACGGACTGTTTGCGAATGCGGGCCGTGGTGGCACGGGCACGCCCTTTGTTGATCTGAGCCTCGACGAGTGGCGAGAGGTCATGACGGTTAATCTCGATGGCGTATTTTTGACGCTGCGCGAGGCCTCTAAGCGACTGATCAGTCAGGGCGAAGGCGGCTCTTTAGTCGCGGTTTCATCCACCTCGGCGGTGCATGGTGCCGCGGGTAACGAGGCCTACGGTACGGCGAAGACAGCGCTCAACGGCCTGGTGCGGGCGCTCGCGGTGGGTATGGCGCGACATAAGATCAGGGTGAATTCGCTGTTGCCGGGCTGGACCATTACCGAATTGGCCAGCGGCGGCTATGAGAGCGACGTGTTTCGTAACGCAACCATCAAGCGTACGCCGGTTCGGCGTTGGGCCGATCCAGCCGAGTTTCGCGAAGTGGGGGCCTTTTTGGCCGACCCCGGCCAGACTTATCACACGGGGCAAGAGGTTTGCGTCGATGGTGGCTACACGGTTTTCTAGCCCCTGGGCTGGCGGTCGAGACGGATTGTTGAAATTAGCTCTATTGACGAGGGCGACTACTTTGGTAGACTCGCCGCCCTGAAAAAGTAGCGCACACGTTAGGCAGGTCATCATGAAAGCCGAGATTCATCCAAATTACGAGCCCATCAAGGCGACTTGCAGCTGCGGTAACATCATCGATACCAGCTCAACGACCTGCGAAGATCTGCACCTTGATGTGTGCTCCTCATGCCACCCGTTTTATACCGGCAAGCAGAAGATTCTCGACTCAGGTGGCCGCGTAGAGCGCTATCGCAAGCGTTTTGGCGCTCGAGGGTCTGCCGTGACTAATGAGAAAGCGGCTGTCGCAGCCAAAGAAGACGCTGAAGAAGCTGCTGCTGCAGCAAAGAACGACGCCGCCTAGAGCTCGTCTTGCGTCTACCCGCGAACGCCCCGGCGTTCGCGTGCTTCCTCAATCTGATTCCCCAGACTGTCCGATCAGGGCTCAATCTCGCATTGGGTATGTTGGGCACTTTTCGCGAAATTCCCCCTCTAAGCTTAGGCAGCACAACCTCGTTCAGCTGTGGTTGGCAAAAGGTGCGGTAGTTTTAGCTGTAGTGTTGGATATTGAGTTCTGTTCGGACTCGGGCTGTTAACAGGAGAGGGTTGTGCGTAGTTGGGCCAGATGGTTTTCCCCGTTTTTATTGGCGGCAATCCTTGCGGTTGTGGCGGTTAGCGGCACGTCGTCTGCGTCCGCGGCCGGGTATGGCGAAAAACTGCTCGCTGAACTCAAAAAGAAGAATGGTCTTTACGATGACCCGGAGTGGAATGCCTACGTGCGGGCCATTGCCCAACGCATTCTTGATACGTCCAAGATCAAGGGCGAATTCCATTTCAATATTATCGACGATGAAACCTTCAATGCGTTTGCCACGCCAGATGGCTATATCTTCTTTCACCGGGGAATAATTGCCTCGCTGAACAGCGAAGGCGAGCTCGCCGGTATTATTGGGCATGAAATCGGACACGTTGTTGGCCGCCACTCAAAACGCCAGAACCGCCTCAGCCGGCTGGGCTGGGTCGCCGGCTTGTTGGGCTCGATTATTACCGGTACAGGGGCGGTCGGAGATCTGGCCAGCGCGACAACCGCCACGGTTACGTCCGGGTTTGGTCGGGAACTTGAGCTGGAGGCAGACGCTTATGGTGGCGAGTTTTTAGCGAAGGCTGGCTATAACCCAATGTCGATGATCGACGGCATTCAGGTGCTGAAAGATCGTGAGCTGTTCGAGAAATCAAAGACGAACGCGGTGCCGCGATATCACGGTCTGTTTACGTCGCACCCCAAAAACGACAAGCGCCTGTTTGAACTGGTGATGGCCAACCAGCATTTAATGCCGGATGAATTGGCTGAACCCGTTGGTGATTTTTGGGAGTTAATGGACGGTCTGGTGTATGGCGATGAGTCTGCGACCGGTCTGGTTAAAGGCTCTACCTACTATCATTCTGTGTTGCGGATTGTGGTTGAGTTTCCGAAGGACTGGGGTGTGATTAACACGGGCACCGTGATTGAAGGTGGAGCCCCAGGGGGTTCGAAGGATGGTCTGATAACGGTGCAACGTCAGGGCGGCGGTAAGGCCAAGACACCCAAGGCCTATCTGGAAGATACCCTCAAACGTGATGATCTCACCAAGGGCGAAGAGCTCACGGTAAACAGCTATCCCGCCTATGTGGCGGATGCGCCGGTCACCGGCAGTGATTCGAAGTTGCGGCTGATATCGATTGTGTTGAAAGACGGCGACTTTTATTTGTTGAAAGGTGACGCTGGCCCCAATGCAGACCCTGAAGTGTTTCGGGCGCAGTTCCGCAAAACGCTGGATTCGTTTCGCTCAATGACATCCGCTGACGCGCGGCTGGCTAATGGCCAGACCATTAAGGTGATTGTAGCGGAGCCTGGTATGACCTACCGAGACCTCGCCAAGAAGTCGTCGATCAAACGCGATGGTGAAAATATTTTGCGGGTGATCAATGGCGACCATCCGTATGGCGAGCCGACGGCTGGGGACTATCTGAAGATCGTGGAGTAGGCGAGCGGTTGGTTTGGCGGCGGGGGTCAGAATGAATTCTGACCCCAGGTCGATGGCTAGAACAGATCGGTTGTCTCAATGGCCTCAACGTTACTATCGCCTTCGTAGACAGTCGGGCTGACATTCGTTGGTGCCTCTGGCTGATGGTCTTCCAGAAAGTACTCAAAAATGGCGTCAAACTGTCCGGAGCGAGCAACCTCTCCGGATTCCGGATCAATTTTTAGACTGACAACGCTTTCAGGCTGGTCCTGTGTGTACATGGAAACGTCGCGCAGCGCTTCGCGCATGTAGTCGATCCAGATTGGTAGCGGTGTTGTGGAGCCGTATTCTCTAGGTCCGAGCGGCCGATAGTCGCTGAAGCCGACCCAGACTGTTGTGGCTAATTCGCCGTTGTAGCCGTTGAACCAGGTATCTGCCGCCTCGTTGGTAGTGCCGGTTTTGCCGGCAAGGTCGGTGCGCTCTAACACCATGGCCTTGCGACCCGTGCCGCGCTTGATCACGTCTTGCAGCATGGTGTGCATGATCCACGCGTTGTCTTCTGGTAGTACGCGTTCTGCATACTTGGGTGATTCGGTGGGTGGATCGGACAGCGTCGGTTCGTCAACCGATTCGTCAGCTGCCTCACAGTCTTTGCAAATAGACGAGTAGTTGCGAGTTTCTAGCACTTCGCCATTTTTTGTGATCTCGCGGATCAGGTTGGGTGTGACCAGAAAGCCGCCGTTGGCAAACACGCTGTACGCTCGAGCCATGTCCATTGGCGTGACGCCCATGGTGCCGCCGCCAACACCGAGCTGGGTGTTGCGCGGAAAGTTGCTGGTGTCGAAGCCGAACTTAGCAACGTGGCGCAGCGCGCGACCGGCGGTAACGTCGAGCAGCACTCGAATGGAGACAAGATTGATTGAGCGATACAGTGCCTCGCGCAAGCGGGTTGGGCCGTTGTAGCGCTTGTTGTCGTTGTCTGGGCGATATTGGGTTTCTAGGCCGTCGTCTTCCAGCACGATGGGTGCATCCATGTAAATGCTGGCGGGCGTAATGCCTTTGTCGAGAGCGGCGGAATAGACAAAGGGTTTGAAACCCGAACCCGGTTGTCGGCGCGCTTGAGTGGCGTGGTTGAACTGGTTGCGAGAAAAGTCATAGCCGCCTGTTAACGCGCGGATTGCGCCATTGGTTGGGTTGAGCGAAACCAGTGCACCCTGTACCTGGGGTTCTTCACTTAGACGATAGCTGAGCGTTGCCGAGTCTTCGTTGGTGGTGGCGGTTAGCTGAATCACATCACCGCGGGTCACTATGGCGCTTGCGTTCTGCGGTGCCGGTCCGGAGCGTTCCACCGAGATGAATGGGTTTGCCCAAGCCAGACCGTGCCAGGGAACAATTGCAGTTGTGCTGTCATTCATGGCGATGGCGATTGAGTGTTCACCCACGGCGGTGACCACCGCCGCCAGCTGATCGCCGACCAGAGGGGTGTTGTTAATAATGGTGTTGATGCGCTGGGCAAGCTCTGCGGGCAGCGCGGGTAGTGGCGCTAAATCTACCCTGGGCATTGGGGGCTTCTTCTTCGCTTTTAACTGCTTGTGGGCCGCGATGAGTGGCGCGAGCTTTTTGTCCAGCTCGGCAAGCACCTTGCGTTGCTCGGTTTGCTCGGGCACCTCGATGTTGTTGCTGGCGCCGCGATAGCCGTGGCGTTCATCGTAGCTGTGCAGCCCTAGTCTTACAGCGGCAACCGCCGCGCGCTGTAGTTCGCCGTTGATTGTAGTGGTTACTGTGTAACCGCCGGTGTACAGGTCAGGGTAGGTGTTGAGCAATTCCTGGCGGACGATTTCTGCGGGGTAAGGAGCTGCTGTGATTGAGCCCTGCCGGCGGATGCGGGCGGTTAATGGCTCGTTAACCGCCAGCTGGTGTTCAGAGCTAGTAATAGAGCCTTCTGCGAGCATGCGGCCGAGCACCAGGTTGCGTCGGTTGATGGCGCGCTCGGGACCGTTGATTGGGTTGCCGGTGGAGGGGGCTTGGGGAATGCCGGCAAGCATAGCCAGTTGCGCCAGGCTCAGATCCATCAACGGTTTGTTGTAGTAGGTCTGGGCAGCGGCCTCGGCACCGTAAGCCCGTTTGCCGAACGGTACGACATTGATGTAAAGATTCAGTATCTCGTTCTTTGTGAGCTGGCGTTCGATCTTCATTGCCAGCAACATTTCTTTGAATTTTCGAATGAAGCGTTGTTCGAGCGAGAACGAGACGTTACGCGCTAGCTGCATTGTCAACGTGCTTGCGCCCGATTTGATTTCGCCAGATATCAGGAGCTCAACAGAGTCGTTGAGGAGAGAAATAAAGTCGACGCCCTGATGGGAAAAGAAGCGTTTGTCTTCGGTGTCGACAATAGCGCGGACAAAAAGGTCAGGAATCTTGTCCATGGTAATGGGTATAAGTCGACGCTCGCCATATTCAGCAAGTAAGTCGCCGTCTTCCGACAGAACCCGAAGCGGTGTTTCGAGGGTCACGTCTCGATAGCTCGATGCATCTGGAATTTGCGGGTTCAGATACAGGTAGATGGCAGCGAGACTGAGGACTGCCGCACATACAAGTAGGGTGCTGACACACATAATAGTGAGGATAGGGCGCGTTTTAGCCGCAGAATCAAAAATTGCCATTCTGGATTACTGGCAGTCACGATTAATTATGGCGGGAAGACACAGCGAATTAGGAAAATGGATAGTCACAACAATCTATTAGCTTTTATTAATGGCGAAGAACTTTCGCAGGGTGTGCACGCGCAATGTCATGGCGCGACGCGGATATTCTGCGCGTGAGTTGTAAAACATCAGAAGGCGTTGGCACTGCTTTGTCCAAAGCACGACAACAGGTTACGGAGGTTAGTATCTTAAAGCACGACAAACAAAGGTTAACTATCAGGCGCGTTGCCCTTGGCTTGCGGCTGGTATTTAATGTCGCGTCGCAGAAGAATGCCATAAGTGACGGTTTCTGTCCGTTTCTCTCCCGGGGTAAGGCTCCAGGCAAGAAACGCAGGCAACAGGTTTGCATGACGCATCTGTATTTTGGAACTGTAAGGAAGGTTTGCCTTGTTCGGTCTATTTAGCAATAAGTCCAATATCCTCTTGGGATTGGATATCAGTTCGACATCTGTAAAGCTTCTTGAGTTGTCGAAGTCCGGCGCGCGCTATCGCGTCGAGTCGTACGGTGTTGAGCCGCTGCCACCCAACGCGGTGGTTGAGAAAAATATTAGTGACGTCGAAGGTGTTGGCGACGCGGTGAAAAGACTAATCGCGCGTGCCAAGGCGAGTTCGCGCCTGTGCGCCGTGGCGGTAGCCGGTTCGGCCGTGATTACCAAGACGATCGAGATGGACGCCTCGCTGTCTGATGATGAAATGGAAAACCAGATTACCGTTGAGGCTGATCAGTACATCCCTTACCCGCTCGATGAAGTGGCGATTGATTTCGAAGTGATGGGATTGGCTGAAGACTCCGGCGACCAGGTAGAAGTGCTGCTGGCAGCGTGCCGACGTGAAAACGTTGAGCTGCGCGAGGCTGCTCTCGACCTGGGTGGTATTAAGCCGAAGGTTGTTGATATTGAAGCCCACGCCATGAAGCGTGCGTTTGAGCTGGTGCAACCCCAGCTGGGTGCTAATCCTGAAGATCTTGTGGTCGCCATCATTGATATCGGCGCCACCATGACTACCCTGTCGGTGCTTGCTGACGATAAATCCATCTATACCCGTGAACAGCTCTTTGGTGGCAAACAGCTGACTGAAGAGATTCAGCGGCGTTACGGTTTGTCGATTGAGGAAGCGGGCCTTGCCAAGAAACGCGGCGGATTGCCTGATGACTATGATCAGGAAGTGCTGCAGCCCTTTAAAGAGGCCGTGCTGCAACAGGTGACACGGTCACTGCAATTTTTCTTCTCGTCTAGCCAATATGACGATGTGGACTACATTGTGCTGGCTGGTGGTACAGCCTCTATTGAAGGCATGGCCGAGATGATTGAAAACAAACTGGGTACGCCCACCATCATCGCGAACCCTTTTCTGGATATGGCATTGGCCGGCAAGGTGGACTCCACCGCGCTGGCAAATGATGCGCCGGCGATGATGATTGCCTGCGGTTTGGCGATGAGGAGCTTTGAATAATGGCTACTATTAACTTATTGCCCTGGCGACAGTGGGAACGGGAGCGTAAGAAGTCTCAGTTCCTTGCCAGTCTTGGCGCGGTGTTCGCCCTTGGCGCCGTTGTGATCATGGTTGCAGGCTTTATGCTTAACGGCGAAGTCGATGAGCAGAATCGCTTGAACGCGCGACTGGAAGGTGACATCGCGGAGCTTGATAACAAGATCAAGGAAATTGCCTCTCTCGACGCCAAGCGCGAAGAACTGCTGGCGCGGATGCGTGTTATCCAGGAACTGCAGGGTAACCGACCCATTATTGTTCGGGTGTTCGATGAGGTGGCGCGCAAACTGTCGAAGGGCGTGCATTTCAATAGTTTGAAGATGAAAGGCAGCACACTGGCCGTGGCTGGTATTGCCGAATCTAACAACCGAATTTCTAGCTTGATGCGCAACCTTGATGGCTCGGTCTGGTTTGCCAACCCGAATCTCAAGAGCATCCAGGAAGACCCTGAAAATACCGACTACGGCACGCAGGCTAGCGAATTTGAGCTGACCTTCCTGCAGAAAGCGACAAAAAGTAAGGAGGGGGATTCCTGATGGCGATGCAAGACACCCTCGATCAGTTAAAGAATTTCGACGCCAGTGATCTTGACGTTAACAATATTGGCGCGTGGCCCGGTGCGGTTAAAGGCATCATTATGGCGCTGCTGTTAGCGCTGGTTCTCGGTTTGGGCTACTCAGCTTATCTGTCTGCAAAGCAAGACGATATTGATCGTTCAGAGCGCAAGCAGGCAGAGTTGCGGGCCGATTATGAAGTTAAATACTTCAAAGCCGCTAACCTCGATGCTTATCGCCAGCAAAAGAAAGAGATGGAGGATACGTTTACCGATATTCTCCGGCAGCTGCCCAAAGAGACCGAAGTGCCGGGGTTGCTTGAAGATATTACTCGTGCGGCTCTAGATAACGCGTTGACCATCGAGAGCATCAAGCTGCAGGCTGAGCGTCAGACTGAATTTTATGTTGAACTGCCCATTGCTGTAACGGTTATTGGTGACTATCACATGCTTGGCTCATTTGTGAGTGGCGCGGCGAATCTTTCACGCATCGTGACGCTTCACGATTTTGAAATACAGCCCATGCTCGACTCCAACCAATTGCGTATGACGATTCAAGCTAAAACCTATCGTTACGTTGAACAGGAGGGCAGCTGATGACTGCTGAATTGAAACCAACCGTTCTAGGGTTTGGACGTAAGCTGGCAATTGCTGCATTAGCGGTAACGGGCCTCGTTGGATTGAGTGGCTGCTCTGGCTCTGCCAAAGAAGCCGACCTTGAGCAGTTTTACGCGGGTATACAAGAACAGAAGAAAGGCCGCATCAAACCGTTACCACCATTCGAAACGGTTGCGCCTTTTTCCTATCAAGCGAGCAATTTGCGCAGCCCGTTCGATCCGCCAATCGCGGTGTCGGCGCCTCGCAAGCCACGTGGTGGCAAAGCTGTGAAACCAGACCCAACGCGGGTTAAACAGTTTCTTGAACAGTTCAATGTTGGGCAACTGGCTATGGTGGGCACACTCGCCCAAGGTGGCCAGCTATATGGTTTGATACGAGATTACGAAGCGGGTGTACACCGGGTTCGTGCAGGGGATTACATGGGTTCTGATCACGGTCGCATCTTAAAGATCGGCGACGGTTCAATAGAGTTGCTTGAGATTGTAGCTGACGGCTCAGGAGGCTGGGTCGAACGCCAGCGCCTTGTCACTATGGGCGTTGGAGGATAAAGGATGACAAAAATGATTACCCTTGCGGGACACTGTGCAGATTCAATGATGCAATTGGTTCGAACGTTAACACCTCAAAAGTTTGCTAAGGCTAAGTGGTTTGGGCTTGTTGGTGCTCTGGTTTTGTCTTTTGGCGCTAACGCGGCAAATCTTCAGGGTATTGAGTTTGCTTCTTTGCCCGGGGATAAAACTGAAATTCGCATGGAGTTTGATGGCACCCCGCCTCAGCCTTCAGGCTACACCATTGAGCAGCCGGCCCGCATTGTGCTCGATATGCCTGGTGTCACCAGCACCCTGGCGCAGAAGCACCACACTTTGGGTGCCGGCAACGCACGGCGAGTGTCTGTTATAGGCGCTGGCGATCGTACGCGTGCCATTGTTAACCTCACGACGTTGGTTGGCTATGAAACCAGAGTCGACGGCAATTCTTTGGTGTTGGTAGTAGGTACCGAGCAGGGTGGTTCGCTGCCAGCGCCGACTGCCGCCGCGGCATCTGCAGATAGTGGCCGTGTGGATTACAACAACGAGCCCGCAGCGCGCACCAAAGAGCCGATGTCTGGTTCTTACATAAAGGAAGTTGATTTTCGTCGTGGTGAAGACAGCGGCGGCCAAGTCATGCTGGTGTTGTCTGACCCGCGGGTGCCTGTTGACGTCACCAGTCAGGGCAAAAAAATTCGAATTGAAGTACGCAATACAAAGCTGCCACAAGATCTGCGTCGTCGTCTCGACGTGCGCGATTTTGCAACGCCGGTATCCACGATCGATGCAATTCAAGAAGGCCCGCACGTCGTCTTTACGATCTCTGCAACTGGCGAGTTTGATTATCTGGCCTATCAGGCCGACCAAACTATGACGGTGAATGTGCAGCCGCTAACGAGCGCGCAGATTGCGCGACGCGAAGAAGAATTCCGTTTTAACGGCGAAAAGCTGTCACTGAACTTTCAAGACATTGAAGTTCGATCGGTGTTGCAGCTTATTGCTGACTTTACAGATTTGAATTTGGTAGCCAGTGATACGGTTTCTGGCCGTATTACCTTGCGACTGAAGAACGTGCCTTGGGATCAAGCGTTAGAGCTGATTCTGAAAACCAAAGGTCTCGATAAGCGTCAGATAGGCAACGTATTGCTAGTAGCGCCTGCGGCAGAGATCGCGGCGCGCGAGAAACTCGAGCTCGAAAATCAAAAGCAAATTTCTGAGCTTGCGCCACTGCGTACAGAACATATGCAAATTCGTTACGCCAGTGCGACTGAACTGTTTGAATTGTTTGAGGGCGGCGAGTCTGGCGTGAGCATGCTGTCTGAGCGTGGTTCAGCGATTGTCGATGAACGCACCAACTCTATTATTCTGACTGACACCGCGAACAAGCTAGAAGGTTTCCGCCGGGTTTTGGCGCAACTGGATATTCCGGTTCGGCAGGTGCTTATTGAAGCGCGTATTGTTACGGCAACCACCAACTTCTCTGAAGAGATTGGTGTGCGTTGGGGTGGCGGCGGTTTCAGCACCTCCAATGGCGGCGAAAACGCGATTACGTTTGGCGGTAGCCGGGAGACGCTGACCGAATTGCAGAACATTTTCTCGGGTACTGGTGACGGTACAATAACGTCTCCGACAGACCTCGTGGTTGATCTGGGCGTAACCGCTAACAGTGCCTCCAGCTTTGGTATTGGTATTGCCCAGCTTGGCAACTATCTGCTCGATCTCGAAATTTCAGCGCTTGCGGCTGATGGCCACGCAGAGATTGTGGCGCGTCCGAAAGTCATTACTGCTGACAAATCGACAGCACGTATCGAATCTGGTGTAGAAATTCCTTTTCAGGAAGCAAGCTCTAGTGGTGCAACCTCAGTGTCGTTTAAGGAAGCGGTGCTTGGTCTTGAAGTCACACCTCAGATTACTCCGGATGAACGCATCATCATGGATCTGAAAATTAATCAGGACACGGTAGGCCAGGTGTTTGAGCAGGTTCCGTCAATTAACACCAACCAGATCGAAACTCAGGTATTGGTGAATAATGGCGAGACCATCGTGCTCGGTGGTATCTTCCAGACCGACCGCAACACCACGGTGACCAAAACACCGTTCCTTGGCGATCTGCCCTATGTAGGACGCCTGTTTCGCCGTACGCTGGAGCGAGACGACAAGCAGGAACTGCTGATCTTTATCACTCCTAGAGTGATACAGGATGCAATTACCGGTCGCTAGAACGCGGGCTTAGGTAATACACTATAACGGCGCCTTCGGGCGCCGTTATTGCATCTGCTTTTCCCTTTTACTTAGGACAGTTTAACGCCCATGGCGCAGCCTAACGTCTTCCTGATTGGTATGCCGGCAACGGGCAAATCCACCGTTGGACGGCTGTTGGGTAGACTGCTGAAAAGTCCGTTCTACGACTGCGACCATGAGATTGAAGTTCGCTCTGGTGCCACTATTTCATGGATTTTTGATGTCGAAGGTGAGGCGGGCTTTCGCGAGCGCGAGGAGGCTGTGGTCGACGAGTTAACGCGGCTATCAGGGGTTGTTGTGGCGACGGGTGGTGGCGCTATTTTGCGCGAAAGTAACCGGCGCATGCTGCGCTCCAGAGGTACTGTAGTGTTGCTTGATTCCAGTGATCGGCGTATTCAGGCGCGTACGTCGAACGATGCGAAGCGGCCTTTGCTGAGCGGCGCTGGCGGCGCGGCAACCATTGCTGCATTGCGCCAGGAACGTTTGCCGCTGTATCGAGAGATTGCTGATCACACCTTCATCACCGATAAGCAACCCGCACGCTCGGTTGCCAAGAGCATTGTCGAGACGCTTGGTGATGCTTTTGTGAGCCGGCCAGCGCAGGGCGAGCCAGGCCTGTGAGCGATCAAGGTACGCAGAAAATGCAAACTCTTGGAGTAGACCTAGGCGTTAACAGTTACCCAATTTGGGTGGGTGATGGGTTGCTTGCCGACCCCAGTGCTGGTGGTGCTCTGCTGAGGGCGCATCTGCGCGGTAACCAGTGTGTTGTGGTGAGTAACGACACGGTTGCGCCACTTTATATGGACGCCCTGTTGGCCTGTCTGTCGCAACCCGGTGTGAACGCAGATCTGGTTGTTGATCAGTTTCTGCTGCCCGACGGAGAGGCGTACAAGACCCTCGACAACTTCACCTCGCTGCTCGATTTTTTGCTGGCACGAAAACACAACCGAGGTACCACCGTCATCGCACTTGGCGGCGGTGTGGTGGGTGACCTTGCCGGTTTTGCCGCGGCCAGCTATCAGCGTGGAGTTAACTTTATTCAGGTGCCAACCACCTTATTGGCGCAGGTCGATTCATCGGTTGGTGGTAAGACCGCGGTGAACCATCCGCTTGGCAAAAACATGATTGGGGCCTTTTATCAGCCCCGCTGTGTGCTCATTGATACATCGACATTGGCTAGTCTCAGCGAACGAGACTATCTGGCCGGTTTGGCGGAAGTACTGAAGTACGGGGTTATCTACGACGGTGCGTTCTTTAACTGGCTTGAGGACAATCAAACCAAACTGGTTGCGCGCGAACCGGAGGTGCTCCGCCACGCCATTGTTGAGTCGTGTCGTATCAAGGCGTTAGTGGTTGCCGAAGACGAGCGTGAGCAAGGCCTGCGGGCGATTCTCAATTACGGCCACACCTTTGGGCACGCCTTGGAAAACCTTGCAGGCTACGGTACCTTGCGACATGGCGAGGCGGTTGCTATTGGTATGGTACAGGCGGCTGATTTTGCGGCTCGACTGGGGCTCTTTGCGCAGGTTGACGCGCAGCGGGTCAAGGCGTTGATTGCAAGGGTAGGGTTGCCAGTGGCACCCGGGGCTGAACTTGCGGCCGACGACCTTGTGGCAGCTATGGCCCTCGACAAAAAGACTATCGACGGCACGTTACATTTTGTTTTGCCGTCAGCGATCGGGACGGTTGCCGTGCATGACATCAACACAGACGCGCAGATTAAGGCGCTAAAAGAAACACTCGGCTCCGGGGCACTTCTCTGTGAAGAGGCTTTGCAGGCAGGAGTTACGGTATGACCGAGTCGCAGTGGAATTATCTTGGGCTGAGCCACAACCCGTTTTCTGATCCGCAAAAAGAGTTCTTTCCCGGTGCTGATCGTGAACTACTGCTGACTAAGGTACGTGCTCTTAGTGAGTGGTCGCGTCCTATTGTTGCCCTCACCGGGCCCCATGGTGTCGGCAAAACCTGTTTGTTTCGAGCGCTATCGTCTTCGCTTGAAGCCGGCGTAGTTGCCGCTCGGGTCAACGGTAGCCTGGTCTCGCGAGCTGGCGATGTACTCAGTGCGCTGGTGCAGGGATATGGCGTTGCAGCGCCCAGTGGCGCTGATGCACCGCTCCTTATCGAATTGATTATTGCCCACCTGAAAGATCAAGCCCAGAACGAGCGCAAGAGCTTGGTGTTAGTGGATGATGCGCATCTGCTTGAGCAACGTGCCGTTGATGATCTGGTTAATTTAGCTGCAGCCGGTGCGCATCTTGCGTTCTTTTCAGAGCCGCAGTTTGTCGAGTCGCTGCAACGCGCAGTAGAACGAAATTCGGAAACAGCCGCTGGCGCTGAAAAGAGCGACATGGAGCCCTTGCTGTGGCATGAAATGCTGCTGTCGCCATTTTCCCGTGAGCAAACCGCGGAGTACCTAGCGTGGCGATTTGAAGAGGCTGGCTACAACGGTCGAATGCCGTTCTCGGAATATCAGGTAAACGGTATTCATCGCACGTCTGATGGGTATCCCGGTCGCCTAGACTTTGCCGCCAACGAACAACTGCTGCAGATGACGGTTGGTGGTGGCAAAGCAGGCGGTATCCCGCGCAAGCACCTGTGGCTCGCGGCAACGCTTGCCGCTGTATTAGGGTTGTTTTTGTGGCTGTGGTCGCCAAACGAAGACGATGCTGTGGATTCAAAAGTGGTGACATTGGAAATGCCAAAGTCAGGCGCTGAGAATGCCCCAGGAGATGCTGGTCAGAGCGCAACGCCAGAAACTATAGCTGACGCACCTCGGCAAAATCAGGCCCAGCCGAAGCTGACCGAAGTGGTAACTCGTGGGGCGACCGAGAGCCAGGTGGCTGAGACAACATCGTTAACAAATCCAAGTCTATCCGCTGAGGGGATCGGTGACGGTTCTGAGGCAGGGTCAGCAACCTCAGCAGATCGAAGCCGGAAGAAGGCAGTGACCTTATCGCGAACGGTTGAGCCCGTTGACCCCAAGCCCGTTGTCGCCGTGCCGTCAGAATCTCGCACTGTGCGGGTCGAGCGGCCAGCTCGAACCACTCCCGAACGCGCAAAGCCGACGCCGGTTGTGGAGTCTGTGCCTGTGGCCAAGGTTGATCCGGTGCCTGAGCCAAAACCAAAACCAAAACCAAAACCGGCGGTAACCGAGAGGGGCGCGTTTGCTAACGCGGCCAATACGCCGCGGAACGCATCCTGGTTGCTGGCTCAGAGCGATTCGTCTTACACGATTCAATTGATCGGTTTCGGCGACGCCGAGCGAGCTAAAAACTATCTGGCAGAGCAGCCCCAGGCGGGGCGCTTTGCGCTGTTTCGTACGCGTTCAGGTGATCGTGTGGTGAACGTTGTGACTTATGGGATATACGATTCCCGGACAGCGGCTGAAGCCGCTGTTGGGCAACTGCCGGATTCTATTGGCAAGGTTTCGCCGTGGGTACGACCGATTGGTAGTGTGAAGAGTGCAATTAAAACGGCATTGCAGTCAGACGGGTAGAGGAACACATCTACCCATCTACTTACCCATCTTAGGGCAGCTGTGTCTCACCCATTAGATCACGATCGATTTCTCGGGCTGCTTCACGGCCTTCGTTAATGGCTCTGACCACCAAGGATTGGCCGCGACGGCAGTCACCGGCAGCAAATACCTTGGGGTGAGACGTGGTGTATTTACCATACTCTGCCGCGATGTTTGAACGTGGGTCGTAGTCGAGTGCCAGTGCGTCCGTAGCCGCGTGTTCTGGTCCAAGAAAGCCCATTGCCAACAACACCAAATCAGCTTCCCAATCTTTCTCGCTGCCAGGCACTTCTTCGATTTTGCCGTCTTTCATTTCAACGTTAACGGTGCGCAACCCTCTCAGGTTACCGTGTTCGTCTTTGAGAAACTCTTTGGTCGAGATGCTGTAAACCCGGGGGTCGTCGCCAAAGTGTTGTTCAGCTTCCTGGTGTCCGTAGTCGACGCGGAAGATTTTTGGCCATGTCGGCCAAGGATTGTTGGCCATGCGTTCTTCGGGCGGCTTTGGAAACAGCTCGAAGTTAACCAACGACTTGCAACCGTGCCGTAGTGAGGTGCCAATGCAGTCGGTGCCGGTGTCGCCGCCGCCAATCACAATCACATGCTTGTCTTTGGCGCTGATAAAATCTGGGTTGCGGCTTTGCTCGCCTGTGGCAAAGGTGACAGCGTCTTCGGGGGCGCCAGAATCCAGCAATGCGCGGGTGTTGGCGGTGAGGAAATCCATCGCAAAATGGACGCCATTGTATTCACGTCCGGGAATAGGCAGGTCGCGTGGAACCGTGGCGCCGGTTGAAAACAATACGCGGTTGAACCCTTCAATGAGTTCGTTGATGTGCTTGCTGCCGTTTGTACCGTCAGCAATGGTTGTGCTGGTTTGAAAGCTGATTCCTTCGTCGCGCAGAAGCTGCACGCGGCGTTCAACCACACGCTCTTTCGCGAGCTTCATATTTGGAATGCCGTACATCAGGAGTCCGCCGATTCGATCAGCGCGTTCGAATACGGTGACGGTGTGGCCGGCTTTATTGAGCTGGGCGGCCGCAGAGAGGCCCGCAGGGCCGGAGCCGATAACGGCAACGGTTTTACCCGTGCGTTGCTGGGGTGGCTCTGGAACCACCCAGCCTTCGGCGAAGCCTCGGTCGATAATAGCCATCTCGATATTTTTGATGGCTACCGCAGGGTCGGTAATGCCAAGCACGCAAGAACCTTCGCAAGGAGCAGGGCAAACGCGGCCGGTAAACTCTGGGAAGTTGTTGGTTTTGTGCAGGCGATCTAGTGCTTCGCGCCAGCGGCCTTGGTACACAAGGTCGTTCCACTCGGGAATAAGATTGTGAATGGGGCAGCCGTCGTCGGACTGACAAAACGGCACGCCGCAGTCCATGCATCGTGAGCCTTGAGTGGCCAACCGCTTGTCGTCGTGGTCGGTATAAATTTCTTTGAAGTCGAGCATGCGCACTACCGGATCACGGTAAGCCGCTACAACGCGTTCGAATTCTTTAAATCCTGTGGGTTTGCCCATTCTATTTATCCCGCCGAAACGCTTTGTTGTTCATTCAGTACCCGCTTGTAATCGGTGGGCATCACTTTTACGAAGTCGGTGATGCTTGCCTCCCAGTTTCCGAGTAGCTTTTCGGCAACGGTCGATCCGGTGTACTTTTGGTGTTTGGTAATCAGCGTATGCAGCTCTTCGATGTCTGCATCGGCTTCGAGTGATTCGAGCTCGACCATCTCTGGGTTGCAGCGAACTTTGAAACGCTGTTCTGGGTCCCAGATGTAGGCGACACCGCCCGACATGCCGGCTGCGAAGTTTCGACCGGTACGGCCAAGAATAACAACGCGGCCGCCGGTCATGTATTCACAGCCATGATCCCCGACGCCTTCCACTACCGCTGCAGCGCCAGAATTACGTACCGCAAACCGTTCGGCGGCAATGCCGCGTAAAAACACTTCACCGGAGGTGGCGCCATAAAGCACGACGTTACCGGCAATGATGTTTTCTTCTGCTTTGAACTGACTTTCAGCGGGTGGGTAGATAATGACGCGGCCGCCGGATAGTCCCTTGCCGACAAAATCATTGGCGTCGCCTTCTACTTCGAGCGTGACACCCTTGGCCAGCCAGCAACCAAGGCTTTGGCCGGCTGAGCCGTGAAACTTGAAGTGAATGCTGTCGTCTTTCAACATCTGCGGGCCAACGCGGCGCACGATAAGGTTAGATAGCATGGCGCCAACAACACGGTTGGTGTTTTTGATCGGCAGTTCTTGATAGACCCGAGCGCCACGTTCAATCGCTGGTGCTGCAAATTCCATCAACTGGTTGTCGATAGATTTGCCCAGCGCGTGGTCTTGGCTGTGGATCGCATAAGAGCCCAGGAAGTCGGCTGGTTCTTCTGCAGGTGTTAGCAGCATCGTCAGATCGATGCCCTTGGCCTTCCAGTGATCGATGGCGGTGCTGGTTTGCAGTGCGTCTACGCGCCCCACCATTTCCGGTAGGGTCTTGAAACCCAGATCAGCCATTATTTGGCGTAGCTCTTTCGCCACCATGAACAGATAGTTCACAACGTGTTCGGGTTCGCCGTTGAATTTCTTGCGCAGCTCTTTGTCTTGCGTTGCGATACCAACGGGGCAGGTGTTGAGATGACACTTGCGCATCATGATGCAGCCCAGCGCGATTAGGGGTGCCGTGGCAAAGCCAAACTCCTCAGCGCCCAGCAATGCAGCAATGGCAACGTCGCGGCCGGTTTTGAGCTGGCCGTCTGTTTGCAGCACAACACGTGAGCGCAGGTTGTTCATAACCAGCGTCTGGTGGGTTTCGGCGATGCCGAGTTCCCAGGGTACGCCAGCGTGCTTGATTGAGGTCAGCGGTGACGCGCCCGTGCCACCCGTATCGCCAGCAATCACGATGTGATCGGCCAGCGCTTTGGTAACGCCGGCTGCAACGGCGCCAACACCAATCTCAGCGCCAAGCTTCACACTGATGCGCGCGCGGGGGTTGGCGTTTTTCAGGTCGTGAATGAGCTGCGCCATATCTTCGATGGAATAGATATCGTGATGCGGCGGCGGGCTAATCAAACCAACACCCGGTGTTGAGTGCCTTAGTGACGCAATGTAATCGTCAACCTTGGGGCCAGGCAGTTCGCCACCTTCGCCAGGCTTCGCGCCCTGGATGATCTTGATCTGCAACTCGTCAGCGTTGGTTAGGTAGTTAATGGTAACCCCAAAGCGTCCGCTGGCGACCTGCTTGATGGCGGAGCGCTTGGAGTCGCCATTGGCAAGTGGAATAAAGCGTTTGGCATCTTCACCGCCTTCGCCTGTGTTCGACTTGCCGCCGAGCCGGTTCATCGCAACAGCCAGCGATTCGTGTGCCTCTGCCGAGATGGAACCAAAAGACATAGCGCCGGTAGCAAAACGTTTCACGATTTCTGCTTCAGCTTCAACCTGATTGAGCTCGATTGCGCTGCCATTTGCGCCCGGTACAAACTCGAGCAGTCCGCGTAGCGTTGCGTTCTTGTGGTTGGTTCTGTTGATGTGCTCTGCGAAGCGCCAGTAAGCGTCTTCGTCGTTGGTGCGAGCGGCGACCTGCAGTTCCGCAATGGCGGTGGGGTCCCACATATGGGCGTCGCCGCCTTTGCGCCAATGGAAATCGCCGGGGTTGTTCAGCACAGGAATGCGTAACGCTTCCCGGGCGGGGTGTGCGCGCTTGTGGCGGCGCTGCATTTCTTCGGCTAGCACGGTTAAGCCAACGCCTGAAACGCGACTGGCGGTGCCTTTGAAGGCGCGCTCTACAATGTCTTCAGCAAGGCCGACAATTTCGAAGATTTGCGCGCCCTTGTACGACTGCAGCGTCGAGATACCCATCTTGGCCATTACTTTCAGAATGCCCTTGGCGGTTGCCTTGCGGTACGAGTTAACAACGTCCGCGTCGCTTTGGATGTGCGTGGCCTTCTTAAACATGCCGCGTGCTCGAGAGTCCCATAGGGCTTCGAACGCAAGGTACGGATTGATGGCGTCAGCGCCGTAACCAATTAGCAAGCAGTGATGGTGAACCTCGCGGGCTTCGCCGGTTTCAATCACCAGGCCAATAGCGGTTCTGGATTCGTTGGCAACCAAATGCTGATGCACTGTGCCGGAAGCAAGCAAGGCACTGATCGGCACGTTCTTTTCATCTGCGCCACGGTCAGAAAGAATCACTAAAGAGAAGCCGTCGTCGATAGCCCGCTGAGCTTCAATGCTGATGCGTTCAAGTGCGGCGTTCAGCCCGTCCCGGCCCGAGTTTTGCGGGAATGTGATGTCGATCGTTTTAGCTTTCCAGCCGCGATGATCCATTGCTTGCAGAGCCGCGAGTTCATCGTTGTCGAGTATTGGGTGCGGAATGTGTAGCCGATGGGCGTGCTCGGGTGTGGTTTGCAGCAGGTTTTTTTCGGGCCCGATGTAACACTCGAGCGCCATGATCACTTCTTCACGAATGGAATCGATCGCGGGGTTAGTGACCTGAGCAAAGCGCTGCTTGAAGTAGTCGTAGAGCATGCGAGAGCGGTCAGACATAACGGCAAGGGCAGAGTCGTTGCCCATCGAGCCTAGCGGGTCACGCAACTCTGTGACCATTGGCCGCAGCATGAATTGCATGGTTTCCTGGGTGTAGCCAAAGGTGTGCATGCGTTCGAGTAGAGAGTCTTTGTGCAGCCCTTTGCCTTTGACTTCGGGTAGTTGGGCAAGTGTGATCTGCTGATCGTCTAGCCACTCGCGGTACGGGCGCTTGTTAGACCAGGTGGATTTAATTTCTTCGTCGGGGATAAGCCGGCCTTCCTCAAAGTCGATGAGGAACATGCGGCCTGGTTGCAGACGACCTTTTTGGATAACGCGAGCAGGGTCAACATCGACCGTGCCGACTTCGGAGGCCATGATGCACTTGTCGTCATCGGTTACGTAGTAACGACTTGGGCGCAAACCGTTTCTATCGAGCACCGCGCCAATGAAGTTGCCGTCTGTGAACGCAATCGAGGCTGGGCCATCCCAAGGTTCCATCAGACACGAGTGGTATTCATAGAACGCCTTCTTGTCTTCGGGCATTTGCGCGTGTTGTTGCCACGCTTCCGGAATCATCATCATGATCGACTCGGGCAACTTGCGGCCGTTCATGACCAGAAACTCGAGCACGTTGTCGAAGGTGCCGGAGTCAGAGCAGTCGCGCTCGACAATTGGGAACAGCTTTTTGATGTCTGGGCCAAAGCGTTCGCTTTTTGCCATGCCCTGACGAGCGTTCATAGAGTTCTTGTTGCCCAACAACGTGTTGATCTCGCCGTTATGGCTCATGAAGCGGTTAGGTTGGGCGCGATCCCATGATGGAAAGGTGTTGGTGCTGAAGCGTGAGTGCACCATGGCCAAGTGAGTTTCGAAGTCGTCCTCGCGCAAATCGGCGTAGAACGGGAACACCTGCTCGGGCGTGAGCATGCCCTTATAGATAATGACTCTGGTTGACAGGCTGCAGACATAGAACAATTTGCGTTGAGTGAGAACGTCGTTGCCGCGTAGCAAATGCGTTGAGTGCTTGCGAATGAGATAGAGCGCGCGCTCGAACTCGTCTTCATCAAAGTCTTCGCCGACTCCAACAAACAGTTGCTCGATGTGCGGCATCGCGGCGCGCGCCGCAGAGCCAATGTCAGCGCCGTTGGGATCGATCGGCAGTTCGCGCCAGCCCAGTAAGGTTTGGCCAGCGGCACGAATTTGTTCTTCGAAAACTGTTTTGCAGTGCGCCCGTTCTTTTTCGTCCTGGGGCAGAAACACGTTGCCAGCGCCGTAGTGTCCGGCGGCAGGCAGCGTGACATCCAAATCTTCTTTGGCCACGCGGGCAAACAGGCCGTGCGGTAACGCGGTCATGATGCCAGCGCCATCGCCGGTGTTCTTTTCGAAACCCACGCCGCCGCGATGTTCCATGCAGCAGTTCATCTGCTCGGCTTCACGCAAAATCTGATTGCTTGGGCGCCCTTTGATGTCACAGATGAAACCGACGCCACAGCTGTCTTTCTCGTACTCAGGGTCATACAGGCCGCGTGCTTCTGGCAGGCCGACTCTTTTAATAAGAGGGGTCTTTGTCATTCGTGTGCTCCCAAATACAGCCGTGCGCAGACCGCGAGTGAGTGCAAGCTCAAAGTGAGCGAGAGTCTCCAGACGCAGGTGCCACGCGTGGCTTTAATGCCTTCTTTTTTCGGCCGGCTCGAACGGGTCGAGCAGAACGTGCCGCTAACTGCGCGGGCGAAGGTCCATATAATTTTGCGTTACTAGCCGACTTGTTTTTATAGCGTTAGTCGTGTCTAGCCTTGCCTCAATGAGAGAGGGGAGTCAGACCGCTAACTTGTTGAATTGTCGTCAGTTTCCGCGATTTTCAAGTGCCCGCTTTTACGCGGAACGAACCAGAGAAAATGCCAGAAATGAGACAAAATTACAAATTTGTCACAGTCTGAGTGCGTTGTGATGCGGGGCGTTGCTGGGTTATTCCAGGGTTATTCTGGTGATGGACAGTTAGCCAGTCTGTCTGTACCAATAGCTGTAATGATCTTCGAAGCCGAGCCGGGCGTAGAGAGCCAAAGCGGGCGCGTTGTTTGCGATCACCTGTAGATAGGCGTGGTCGGCGCCGTGAGTCACCCCCCACTGCAAAAGTTGGGTCAGCAGCTGCTGAGCGAGACCCTGGCCGCGGTAGGAGCGGCCGGTAATCACATCAAACAGGCCAATCAGGTCGTGCTCCAGTACGCCAAGTGCGCAGGCAACGGGCGTGTCGTCCCGAGTGAGCACCGCAAAAGCACAATCTGGGCGAATCGAGCGGATGAGATTCGCATGCAGCTCGCTGGCGGTTGGGGGCATTTCGGCCAGCAGGCTATAGGCTCGCAACCATTCGGGGGCCGGCACAATCTGAAATTTTAGCGGCAAAGGTATAGCGGTGACGCCACTCAGCTGGCTTAGGTTGGCAACCTGAACCCGGGTTTGGTCAAGGCGGTGGTAACCCCGGCTCGCCAAGGTGGTATCAAGCACCGTATTGGCGGAGGCGGAGGTCAGGCGAAACACCGTTTGCAACTGCTCGCGCGCGTAGAGGTTTTCGCAATAGCGGATTTTATCCAGCAGTTGCTGTTGGGCGGCGGCCTCTGTTTGGGCCTTGGTTTGGGCAGTGTTATAGAGAGGCACCACGCAGTTGGCGCGTTTGGTGAAGCCATTAGAGATGCGGATCAGCCAGCCGTCGACCAGCAGTTGGTGGGTCGCGGGCCAGGCGTTCATTGAGGCTTCTTCTATACGGGTCGCGCTAGGCATAACCAGAAGGTTAGCATGCGGGCTGGCGCACCCACGGGGCCTCAGGACTGGTATACAATTCGGCTACGGCGTTGCCGACGTCGGCCGCCAATAATCAGGAGCCCCGCCCCATGTCAGATCTGAAAGATCCCGTTCGAATTACCGTCACCGGTGCCGCTGGCCAAATTGGCTACGCCCTCTTATTCCGAATCGCGTCTGGAGCTATGCTCGGTGACGATCAGCCAGTGATTTTGCAACTGCTTGAGATTCCGCCGGCCATGGACGCGGTAAACGGCGTCATCATGGAAATTGACGACTGCGCATTTCCGCTGGTCGCAGGCATCAGTGCAACATCTGATGCGAGCGTTGCGTTCAAAGACACCGACTACGCCCTTCTTGTTGGCTCGCGACCCCGCGGACCGGGCATGGAACGAAAGGATTTGATTGAAGCAAATGCGGCAATTTTCTCCGTTCAGGGCAAAGCGCTAAACGATCACGCCTCACGCAACGTAAAGGTTTTGGTAGTGGGTAACCCTGCTAACACCAACTCACTCATTGCACAGCGCAACGCGCCTGATCTCGATCCGCGCAACTTCACGGCGATGACACGTCTGGATCACAACCGGGCTATGACTGCGCTTGCGCAAAAAACCGGCAGCCACAGCACCGACATCGACAACCTGTGCATCTGGGGCAACCACAGCGCCACTCAATACCCCGATCTGCATGAGACGACGGTTAAGGGTTCAGCAGCGCTCGGTCAGGTGGATGGCGATTGGTACGCCAACGATTTCATTCCTGCTGTGCAGCAACGCGGAGCGGCAATTATTGCAGCGCGTGGTGCGTCCAGTGCGGCTTCAGCGGCCAATGCGGCGATCGACCATATGCACGATTGGGCGCTTGGCAGCGATGGCGTAGTGAGCATGGGTGTTTACTCAGATGGCAGCTACGGTGTGGCTAAAGGTTTGATCTATTCGTTTCCGGTGACCTGCAGCGGCGGCGACTGGAGCATTGTTCAGGGTCGTGACATCAACGAGTTTAGCCAAACTCGTATGGACGCCACTGAGACCGAGCTGACGGAAGAGCGCGATATGGTTGCGCATCTGTTGCCTGGCTAGATGTCGAACAGCTAGCGACGCGCTCGGTCGCGTGTCGCTGCTGAGTTAAACAGACGGTTTTGCCAATCCGGCAAGGCCGTCGATGCTTTGCAGGTTTCCCTGCAATTGCCCTTTTCTAATACCTTCATCGCCTTGCGCGGCAGCAAACTTGTCGTAGTAGTCTCTGGTGCCCGTATGTTCGTATGTCGGCACGGTCCAGCCGCAGGAATCGGCTATGCGCGTTGCGCGTAGGCGAATAATTGAGCGCACGGCCGGCAAGTTGGAAAACTGGGTTCTTAACTTGGCGAAGTCGGGGTGGTCGGTTTCCAGCACTTCGCCTTTGCCATGTAATCGAACCGTCAGCGGTTTGCCGTCAAAGGCGCAAAACATCATCACCATGCGGCTGTTTTCTTTCAGGTGCGCAATGGTTTCGACGCCGCTACCGGTCACGTCTAGGTAGGCCAGTGTGCGCGTGTCGAGCACGCGCAGGCAGTCCATGCCCTTGGGTGAAATGTTCATGTGGCCGTCTGCCGACAGGGGGGCTGTGCCGACAAAGAACATCTGCTGCGCTTCGATAAATGCGATGAGTTGCGGGGTCAGTTGCTGATATATCTTGCCCATGAGGCGTCGGATCCTTGTTCATTTAAGGTTAAGTCAGATTCTGCGAAACTGTGATGTCTGATACTACTGATCCCAACGATCTCGGAGAACTGCTTTGCGTCTACCTTTGTCACGATTAGTTACTGCTTTTTTGGCAGTTAGTGGTGCGCTGCTGACAGCGGTTGCCGTCTCGGC
>JALZVT010000022.1 GCA_023300545.1 Pseudomonadales bacterium | reverse complement strand
TAACTGCCCGTAAGGGCGTCTTGCACAAGCCGTTGTTGTTGTTCCAGATGCACTCCGGAGTATCCCCCCGCAGGCGCCGCAAACGCTTCGCGTCCGGCGTATACGAGGTACAGGTTTTCGTCGTGATCGAGCACCACTCGACGCATGTGGTGTTGGCTGGCGTACCAAGCGCCCTGGTTCATCGGTTCTTCCTGACACCACACCACATCTTTCAGATTGGTATACGGCGAAATGATGCGCTCAAGCCCATCACTTGGAAATGGATACAGCTGTTCGAGACGCACTATGGCAACGTCGTCGATCTCTTGTTCGCGACGGGCTTCCAACAGGTCGTAGTAGACCTTGCCGCTACACAACACCATGCGCCGCGCTTTTGTCGGATCAATATCGTCTTCTTCGCCGAGCACGTTGTGGAAACGCCCATCGGTGAGGTCTTCGAGTGTCGACACGGCAAGCTTGTGCCGCAGCAAACTCTTTGGCGTCAGCGCGATAAGTGGCTTGCGTGTGGTGCGCGTCTGCTGCCGACGCAGCATATGGTAAACCTGGGCCGGTGTTGACGGCACGCACACCTGCATATTGTGTTCAGCACACAGCTGCAAATAGCGTTCAAGACGAGCGGATGAATGCTCAGGACCCGCACCTTCGTAACCGTGCGGCAACAACATCGTTAGTCCGCACAGGCGCTCCCATTTAATCTCACCACTTGAGATAAATTGATCAATCACCACCTGGGCACCGTTGGCAAAGTCACCAAACTGCGCTTCCCAAATAACCAGCGCATTGGGCGCGGTTGTTGAATAGCCGTACTCAAACGCCAGCACGGCTTCTTCACTCAACAGTGAGTCGTAAAGATCAAAATGCACGTCTTCGCGAAGCTTGTTCAAGCCGATGTAACGACGACCGTCGCGCTGATTGTGAAAGCAGGCGTGGCGGTGCGAAAAGGTGCCGACACCCACATCTTGGCCAGTCATGCGCACGCGGTGACCCTGATCAATCAGCGTGGCGTATGCCATCACTTCAGCGTACCCCCAGTTAATGGGCATCGTACCCGCCGCCATCTTTTGCCGGTCATCAACAATGCGCTTCACTTGTCGGTGCAACACAAAGCCATCGGGTGTTTCCGCCAGCTGCGCAGACAATTCCATAAAGCGCTTGCGATCGAACGTCGTGTCGATGTCATTGAGCAGCTTGCCTTCGAGGTAAGGCCCCCAATCAACAAACAGCTCTGTATTCGGTTCGTGCACGAGCGACAGTGCCGCTGTGCCACCGTCGTCGAGAACTTTCCGGTAGCTGTCGACAAACTGCTTATCGTCGGCTTCGGTAATAACACCCTCTGCCAATAACCGTTTCGCATAAATACTGCGAGTGGTCGCCAGCTTGCGAATTTTCTCGTACATGAGCGGCTGGGTCTTAGCCGGCTCTTCGGCTTCGTTGTGACCACGGCGGCGATAACACACCAAATCAATCACAACGTCTTTCTTAAATTGCATGCGATAGTCGACCGCAAGCTGGGTGACAAACACCACGGCCTCGGGGTCGTCGCCATTGACGTGAAAAATGGGCGCCTGAACCATCTTGGCCACTTCGGTGCAATATTCCGTAGAACGAGCATCGATGCGTTTATGGGTGGTAAAGCCAATCTGGTTGTTGATGATGATGTGGATGGTGCCGCCCGTGTAGAAGCCACGGGTCTGTGACATCTGGAAGGTTTCCATCACCACACCCTGCCCCGCAAACGCCGCATCGCCGTGCAGCAAAATGGGCATCACCATGTCGCCGTCGCTATCGTGCCGACGGTCTTGGCGGGCGCGCACAGAGCCTTCAACCACAGGGTTGGCTATTTCGAGGTGCGATGGGTTAAACGCCAACGCAAGGTGCATCTCGCCACCAGGGGTTTCGACGTTCGACGAAAAACCTTGGTGGTATTTAACGTCACCACTGCCATCGAGGTCGGCCGGCATCTTGCCGTCAAACTCATCAAACAGTTCGGCCGGATCTTTACCTAAAATATTCACGAGTACGTTCAGGCGGCCACGGTGCGCCATGCCCAGAACCGCCTCAACAACCCCATGCGAGCCGGTGCGCTGCAAGCACTCGTGCAACATCGGAATCAGGCTTTCTGCGCCTTCGAGACCAAACCGCTTGGTGCCCGGGTAACGGTTGTGCAGATACTTCTCAAGCCCCTCAGCCGCCGTTAGCCGCTCAAGAATGTGCTTCTTTTCATCAATAGAATATTCAGGGTGGGCCCGCACGCTCTCTAACCGTTGCTTCACCCACAACTGTTCTGTGGCATCCACAATATGGGTGTATTCCGCACCCACCGACGAGCAATAGGTGGTTTCGAGCGCCTCAATAATGGCTGACAGCGGTGCTGTGGGCTCATTGAAGAAAAACGCATCGGTTTGAAACGGCGTCGCCAGATCAGCCTGATCAAGGTTATGAAACCCAAGATCCAGCACCGGCATGTCTTCGCGCTCATCGATTCCTAGCGGATCCAGCTCGGCGCGCTTGTGGCCCCGCTGTCGATAGGCGGTTACCAGCTCGCTCACTGCTATCTGTTTGCGCTCATGGGCGCTAGAGACCGAGGTCGCCACCTTTTCGGGGCGTGCTTTGAGGCGATTACGGCCCAGCCGCTCAAAGTGATCCACAATAGTGCGGTGGGAGACATCGCCCTGGGCTGCACCCTCTACCAATGGCAACTTATTGAAATATTCGCGCCACTCAGAGCTGACGCGGTTGGGATCCAGCAAGAACTCCTCAAAGAGTTCTTCGATGTAAGCCACGTTGGTACCGGCCAGATGCGAGCTGGCCTGCATACGATCGTGAAAATTCTGAGCCATGAGGCGATGTCCGAGCAGCGGGTGCAAAATACGACGCGATTTTAGCAAGCCCCACTGTCAAGTGCTGCTTCTTTTACGCGTGTTGAAGAAGTTATGCCTGCAAACAGAAGAATAGCCTTGTTTGCGGCTAAAACCAGAGCGCTGGGAGCGACTCCGTGAGGACGGTCAGGCCATTAGGGTGAGGGGTCAGAATTAATTCTGACCCCGCTTCCTGTCCGCAATTGGGGCCCTAGGTGCCCGCTTGCAGCAACATGGTGCGAATCTTGCCAATTGCCCGGGTCGGGTTCAGACCCTTAGGACAGACGCTCACGCAATTCATGATGCCGCGGCAGCGAAATACGCTGAACGGATCGTCGAGATTCGCCAACCGCTCTTCTGTAGCGGTATCTCGGGTATCGGCCAAAAAGCGATAGGCCTGCAACAGACCGGCTGGTCCGATGAACTTATCGGGGTTCCACCAGAACGATGGGCAGGAGGTTGAGCAGCAGGCGCACAGAATGCACTCATACAGCCCATCCAACTCAGCCCGCTCTTCGGGCGACTGCAGTCGCTCTTGGGCTGGCGGTGGCGTGTCGTTGATCAGAAACGGCGTGATTTTCTCGTACTGGGCGTAGAACTGCGACATGTCGACAACCAGATCCCGAATCACGGGCAGGCCTGGCAACGGCCGCAACACCAGCTTACCGTTCTTGACGACTTCTGAAACCGGTGTAATGCAGGCAAGACCGTTCTTGCCGTTCATGTTCACACCATCAGAACCGCACACGCCTTCACGGCATGAACGACGATAGGTTAAGCCTTCGTCTTGGGTCTTCAGCAGCTCCAGTACGTCGAGCACCATCAAATCTTTGCCCTCGGGCAAATCGATGGACATCTCGCGCATCTTTGGCGACTCGTCGACGTCTGGGTTGTAGCGATAAATACTGACTTGCATAACTGACTGCTCCTTTTAGTACTTGCGTTCCATCGGTTCAAACGTGGGTACTGTCTGCGGCTCGAAATTAACGCTCCGCTGGGTGACCGCTTTGTTTACCGGATTGAACACGGAATGGCACAACCAGTTTTCGTCGTCGCGAGTCTGGTAGTCATCACGTGCGTGTGCCCCCCGACTCTCCTTGCGAAACTCCGCAGGAATGGCCGTGGCTTCAGCAACTTCGAGCAGATTGTCGAGCTCCAGCGCTTCAAGTCGCGCCGTGTTAAACGGCTGAGTCTTGTCGCGAAGGTTCGCAGAACCAATGCGCTCACGCAGGTCAGCGAGTTTCTTGATGCCGGTTTGCATGTGCTCTTCGGTGCGAAACACACCAAAATTAAGCTGCATGGTGCTCTGCAATTCTTTACGCAGATCAGCCACGTTCTCACCGCCAGTGGATTCATTCCAGCGCGCGAGACGCGCCATCGACCCTTCAATATCGCTTTCGCTGGCGTCGCGATGTGAGACACCCTGCTTAATCACGTCTTCGATGTGCAATCCGGTCGCCCGTCCAAACACCACCAGGTCGAGCAGCGAGTTGCCGCCCAAACGGTTAGCGCCATGCACCGAAACGCAGGCCGCTTCGCCAGCTGCGTAAAGCCCTTCGACTTCTACGTCATTGCCTGACGCATCAACACCAATGGCCTGCCCCGTCACTCGGGTAGGCACACCACCCATCATGTAGTGACAGGTGGGTACAACGGGAATCGGTTCTTTAATCGGGTCTACGTGAGCAAAGGTGCGAGACAATTCTAGAATGCCCGGCAGTCGTGCATTCAGCACCTCTTCACCCAGGTGATCCAGCTTCAACTTCACGTGATCGCCATCAGGTCCACAGCCGCGGCCTTCCATGATTTCGAGAATCATCGAACGGGCCACAACGTCACGGCCGGCAAGGTCTTTGGCGGAGGGCGCATAACGCTCCATAAACCGCTCGCCGTCTTTATTAATCAGATAGCCACCCTCGCCACGACAGCCTTCGGTGACCAGCGTGCCGGCACCATAAATGCCGGTGGGGTGAAACTGCCACATCTCCATGTCTTGCATGGCAAAGCCGGCACGCAGGCCCATGCCGATACCGTCACCGGTATTCATCAATGCGTTGGTGGTGCTGGCGTAGATACGCCCTGCGCCGCCAGTGGCAAACACGGTGGCCTTGGTTTTGATGTAAACCGTCTCGCCGGTTTCCATCTCGATGGCAATCACGCCAACAACCACGCCATCCTGGTTTTTCACAACATCAACAGCAAACCATTCACTGAGAAACACCGTGTTGGCCTTGATGTTCGCCTGATACAGGGTATGCAGCAGTGCGTGCCCGGTTCGGTCAGCAGCGGCGCAGGTTCGTGCGGCCTGACCGCCTTTGCCATAGTCTTTCGACTGGCCGCCAAACGGCCGCTGGTAAATGCGACCTTCTTCCGTGCGGGAGAACGGCAACCCCATGTGCTCAAGCTCAAAAATGGCCTGTGGGCCCACCGAGCACATGTATTCGATCGCTTCCTGATCGCCAATATAGTCCGACCCTTTAACGGTGTCGTACATGTGCCAGCGCCAGTCGTCGTTTGGATCGTCACTGGCGATCGCGCAGGTAATACCACCCTGGGCCGACACCGTGTGCGAACGCGTTGGAAACACTTTGGACAGCACAGCAGTTTTCAAACCACTCTGTGCCAGCTGCAATGACGCGCGCATACCTGCACCGCCACCGCCGACGATTACGGCGTCGAATTCCATTGTTCTGATTTGCGACATTGCTTACAGGCTCCAGAAAATTTGCAGGGCCCAGACGGTATAGATGAACAGCATCACGATGCAGACCGCCTGGTAAATGAAACGCGCCGTTGTGGCTACGCCGCCAAAATAGTGGGGTCGAATGTAATCGGTGCCGATGGTCCACAGGCCAATCCAGGCGTGGGCCACGGTGGCGAATATGGCCATAGTGCTGAACACCTTCATTGCCGTGCCGCCAAAGAAGCCAACAAGGGCTTGATGACTCAGCTCGCCCGCAGTCAGGAAGTAGCCCACCACGCATAACGTGTAGAGCGCGAGTATTACCGCGGTAACACGCTGCAAGACAAAATCAGAGAGTCCGCTGCGGCCGAAGCTCGTGACGTTAGTTACCATATCCAGATTCCCAATAGCAGTGACGTGACCGCGGCAAGACCCACCGCAATTTTGGCGGCCAGTTCGCCGCCTTCGATGGTGTCAGCGATGTGGAAGTCGAGCAGCAAGTGCTTAATGCCCGCAAAGAAGTGGTAGGACACGGCACAGAGAATCAGCCACACCAAAAACTTGAAGCTGCCCGAGCCCGCGACGGCGGCAAAACCCTCAGGCGAGCTGGTGGCTTCACCAAACCACCACAGCAAAAAACCGATCGCGCCAAACAAAATCACACCGGTGATTCTATGGGTAATCGATGCTAAAGCAGCAAACGGAAAGCTGAATTGGGTGAGATCGAGATTGACCGGCCGATGGGCCGCTCCTTTCGCGGATCTATCGGTGCTCATGGCGCGCGCATCCTTGGAATCTAGAGACACTAATAATAGTGCAACCTCGCGACCAGTAACAGAGACTTTACAACCGTCTCGGTGCGCCCAGCGCCCACAAACTGAGGTATAGTCCCAGATTGGGACACAACTGCTTTCCAGCTGCCAATTTCAGCCTCTAGAGTCATTTAAATGGCCCGCAGCGGTTAAGCAGTGCTATTACTTAATATCTGAATCTTGTAGGGGGAACCGCTTTGACGGATACCAACAAAACTGCGTCACTGACCGTGCCCGGCATTGCCGAGCCAATTGAACTAGCCATGCACAGCGGCACCCTTGGCCCCGATGTCATCGACGTAAGCAAGCTTGTTGGCAAGGGCCTGTTTACTTACGACCCCGGCTTCGTCTCCACCGCAGCCTGTGATTCCGACCTCACTTATATCGATGGCGACAATGGTGTGCTGCTGCACGGTGGCTACCCCATCGAACAGCTGGCGGAACATTCAAACTACCTCGAGCTGTGCTACCTGCTGCTCAACGGCGAGCTACCCACCAAGCAACAGGCCGAAGAGTTCGAAACCACCATTACCAACCACACCATGGTGCACGAGCAACTGGCGCAGTTTTTCCGCGGCTTCAGACGCGATGCTCACCCTATGGCCATTATGTGTGGCGTGGTTGGCGCCCTGTCAGCCTTCTACCATGACTCGCTCGATATTGATGAAGAGCACCACCGCTCGGTCACCGCTCATCGACTGATCGCCAAAATGCCCACCCTTGCGGCAATGAGCTACAAGTACTCCCAGGGCCAGCCTTTCATGTACCCCCGCAACGACCTTGGTTATGCGGCGAACTTCCTCTACATGATGTTTGGCACGCCCTGCGAAAACTACGAGCCCAACCCCATTATCGCCAAGGCCATGGATCGCATTTTCCTGTTGCACGCTGACCACGAGCAAAACGCCTCAACCTCAACCGTGCGCCTGGCAGGCTCAACCGGCGCTAACCCGTTTGCCTGTGTTGCAGCCGGCATCGCCGCTCTTTGGGGCCCCTCTCACGGCGGCGCCAACGAAGCGGTTCTGAACATGCTCGCCGAGATTGGTGACGAGTCGCGCATTGACGAATACGTGGCAAAAGCCAAAGACAAAGACGATCCGTTCCGCCTCATGGGCTTTGGCCACCGGGTGTACAAAAACTACGATCCACGCGCCAAAGTGATGCAGCAAACCTGTCACGAAGTGCTTTCTGAACTGGGTGTCGAAGACAGCCCAACATTGAAGATGGCCCAGCGTCTCGAACAGATCGCGCTCGAAGACCCCTACTTTGTTGAGCGCAAGCTGTACCCCAATGTCGATTTCTACTCCGGCATCATCCTCAAGGCCATTGGCATTCCCGAAGAGCTGTTCACGGTTATCTTTGCCACCGGCCGTACACCCGGCTGGATCGCCCAGTGGAACGAAATGATTTCCGGTAGCTACAAAATCGGTCGTCCTCGTCAGCTGTATCGTGGCCCTGCCAAGCGTGACTACACGCCCATGGCAAAGCGCTAGGCAGTAGCCGCGTGAACCGAGATCTGGTGGCGCTGGCGACCCCAGCCGCCATCAAACTCAAAGCCGCCGGGCAAACCGTTGCGGTGGCTGAATCCTCAACCGCTGGCCTGATCAGCGCAAGCCTTGTCGCTGTTGCTGGCGCCTCCGCGTATTACCGTGGCGGCTCGGTCATCTACACCCTTGAATCAAGACGCCACATTCTGGGCATCCGTCGAGCTGACGTTGAAGGCTTAGACCCAATGACCGAAGCGATGGTGGAACGCTTTGCCAGCAAAGCGCGTGACCAGCTCGATGCCACCTGGGGAATTGCCGAACTCGGCATTGCCGGGCCAACCCCCGCCGGCTACGGCATCGACGCCGGCCGATCGGTCATTGCCGTTGTCGGACCCAAGACGCTAACAACCAGCGTCGACACGGGTCACAACAACCGCGAACAGAACATGTGGGAATTCACCGCCGCGGCGTTTGCATTGCTGGAAGAGGCATTGCTGGAAGAGGCGTTGGCTTAACTCGGGTCAATCAAACCGCGTCAGCAAACTCGACGTATCCCAACGCCCACCCCCATTTTTTTGCACCTCAGCATAAAACTGATCCACCAAGGCCGTTAACGGCATCGGCGCGCCCGCTTTGTTACCAGCAGCCAATGCAATACCCAAATCTTTACGCATCCAGTCAACGGCAAAGCCAAACTCAAACTCCCCCGCGGCCATGGTCTTGTGACGATTCTCCATTTGCCAGGATTGCGCCGCGCCTTTGCTGATCACGTCGACAACGGCCTCAAGATCGAGCCCCACCGAACGCCCCAGATTAAGCCCCTCAGCCAGCCCCTGCAGTACCCCGGCGATGCACACCTGATTCACCATTTTGGTTAACTGCCCAGCACCCACCTCGCCCATCAAACGGTGCGCACGCGCAAACACATCAAACAAGGGTGCAGCGCGGGTGTAGTCTGCCTCACTGCCACCCACCATAACCGTGAGCAGAGCGTTCTCTGCTCCGGCCTGGCCGCCAGAAACCGGTGCATCAAGAAAGCCGCAGGTCTGCTTGTGAGCCGCCTCGCCCAACTCCTGCGCGAGTTCGTTAGACGCTGTGGTGTGATCAATCAACAGTGAGTTGGCGGCGAGACCGGCAAGAACCCCGTCTGGGCCAAAGCTGACTGAGCGAACGTCGTTGTCGTTGCCGACACACAAAAAAACGATGTCGCTGTGTTGCGCGACCTCTCGAGGCGTGGCAACGGCTGAGCCGGTGTGTTCACTGGCCCAGCGCTGGGCAACCGCTGCTGTGCGGTTGTAGACCGTCACGTTGCACCCCGCCGCTGCGAGGTGCCCGGCCATGGGAAAGCCCATGACACCAAGGCCAACAAAACCAACGTTATAGCCCGTAAGATCAGATTGTGTTGCAGCACTCATACCGAATCCGCGTGTTATTCAAACGAATCGGGAGCGTACCTTAGTTAGGGTGAAAGAAGAAAAGCCCCTACCCTGCGCCGAGTACCGCGGCGCAGTCAAAGCCTTCGTCTTCCATCATCACGCGCAAGTTACGCAGCGCTTCAACTTGAATTTGTCGAACGCGCTCGCGGGTAACACCAATCTCGCGGCCCACTTCTTCAAGCGTTGTGACATCGTGACCGCGCAAGCCAAAGCGGCGTACAACAACGTCGAGTGATTTCTCTGGCAGCGTGTCTAGCCACTCTTCCAAGCGCGATTTCATCTGGCCGTTTTGCAGCGCTTCCCAAGGATCGTTGGCATTGCCGTCTTCGAAGGTGTCCCAAGCCGGACGATCACCGTCAATCACCGAGATTTCTGTGCAAGCAATCTGTTCAGACAGCTCAAGCAGCGAGCGAACTTTTTCAACCGGTTTGCCAATCAGTTCGGCAATGTCTTCCGCCGTGGGATCGCGGTCGAGTTTCTGCGCGAGTTCTCGCTGTGCGCGCAGATAACCATTCAGTTCTTTGGCAATATGAATGGGCAGGCGAATCGTCTTGGCCTGATTCATTAACCCCCGCTCTACTGATTGGCGAATCCACCAGGTTGCATAGGTAGAAAAACGAAAGCCTTTTTCAGGGTCAAACTTTTCAACCGCACGAATCAACCCGAGGTTGCCTTCTTCAATAAGATCGATGAGCGGCAGACCACGATTCAAATAACGTCGGGCAATCTTCACCACAAGGCGCAAGTTACACTCGATCATGCGCTGACGCGCTTCAGCATCGCCCGCCTGTACTTTGCGTGCCAGAGCCGCTTCGCCCTTGGCGTCGAGCAGTTCTGATGCGCCAATTTCTGACAGATACATATCAGTAGCATCGCCCAATCCGCGCTTGCTCACCGGCATGCGACGCGGCAGCGGCTTCGCCTTCGGCGCCCGCTTTGGTGATGGCTCACCAGCTCTATCCAGTGACGATCCTGCAGGCAGGTCGAGCAGAGTGACTTCAGAATTCATTTCAGCACTTGTCTCTACAAACATGGGTACGTTCTCCATTACGTATCTTGTGGTCATAATTAGCGTCTCAGGTGTTTCTACGAGCTTTCAGGTCGTCTTCAGGCCATGGCGGGCGATTGCTCGCGCCAGCCACAGGCTTGAAACAGTTCTTCAATACCAAAGGGTTTTTGCAGCAGGCGCTCAGCGCCGACCGCCAGCACACGTGTTTCTAACGCGTCACTGTGGTGGCCGGTCATGGCCACAATTCGAATGTCTCGGGTTTCTACGTCAGCCTTGATGCGGCGGCAGACTTCGACGCCGTCGAGCCCAGGCATCATGATGTCTAGCAGCACCAGCGAAGGGCCGTGCCGGGCCACCTTTAAGCCGGCGTCGTAGCCGTCATAAGCTGTGGCGATATCGAGCTGCGGCTGTTCGGTGCGCAGCAACTCACAGAGGAATTTGTTGAACTGGGGGTCATCGTCAACCACAAGCACGCGGTTGGCGTGGCTATTAAGTAGCTCTCCCCCAAGACGCATGCCGCGAGACCGGGCAAACTCTACAACAACATCGCGCTCAAACCGGCGATGACCACCGGCGGTGACCTGGGCAGCCAGCAAGCCTTTCTGCGCCCATTGTCGGACGGTAACTGGAGCAACCTGCAACGCCTGGGCCACCTGGGTGGGTGTCAGGAGTTCGTTGTTGCTGGTTCCGTGCTGGTTGGTTGAGTCGGCCATGTAGTCTGCGGTTTCTGTTGCGACCCGTGTCGCGATGGAGAGAGTAAATCACATCGCTAATATCGATTACAACGATTAAATCGATATTTTTTGACGCTTTTTGAGATTTTGACGTTACTTATGCACCAAACACTGCTGGAATTACGCCAATTACCTGCCATAGACAGGCTATTACGGGCCCCTGAACTGGCTCCGGTTTTGAGCCGATTAGGGCCTGCAGGCACCAAAAACCGGCTGCGGGAGCTGCAAAGTCAGTGGCGCAGCGAGGGCGGGGCGCCGTTATGGGCCAACCAGGCCGCTGGTTACGCGGCCCATCTGGAGCCCGAGGCCAACGCGGCAGACTATGTACCGGTATTCAACATGACCGGCACCCTGATCCACACCAATCTGGGCCGCGCACCCATTGCCGAGAGCGTGCTGGCGGCCATGTCCCGAGCTGCAACAGGCAATCTGTCGCTCGAATTTGACCTGAACACGGGCCGCCGTGGCAGCCGTGACAAGCCAGTCACCGAACGTCTGGCCGCGCTCACGGGTGCTGAGGCGGCCACTGTGGTCAACAACACAGCCGCAGCGGTACTGATTACGCTGAATACCTTTGCGCTGGGTAAGGAAGTGCCCGTATCCCGCGGAGAACTGATCGAGATTGGCGGCAGTTTCCGCTTGCCAGAACTCATGGAGCGCGCCAACTGCCGACTCAAGGAAGTGGGCACCACAAATCGCACGCGCATTAGTGACTACGCAGACAACATCACGGGCGATACCGGACTGCTCATGAAGGTGCACCCCAGCAACTTCTACATCGAGGGCTTCACCGAAACAGCAACCAACCAACAGCTTGCCGAGCTTGCTCAATCCCACAATCTTCCTTATTGCGTTGATCTAGGCAGCGGCGCGCTCATCGACCTGACGGCCTATGGCTTGCCACACGAGCCCATGCCGCAAACCTCGCTCAATCAGGGCGCTGATCTGGTGATGTTTTCTGGCGACAAACTTATGGGCGGCGCCCAGGCCGGATTGATTGTTGGCAAAAAGTCGCTCATCGACGCCATCAACAAAAACCCAATGAAACGGGCGCTGCGCTGCGACAAGCTCACCCTGGTGGCCCTGGCAGAAACCCTGAAACTGTACGAAGACCCAGAAACACTGCACCAGTCGCTGCCACTGCTTGCCAACATGACGCGAGGGCTTGACCAACTGCGCAAGCAAGCCCAACCCATAGCAACGGCGTTGCAAACCTTGCTGCCAGAGCTCGCCGTTACTGTGATCGACAGCGACTGCCAGATCGGCAGCGGCGCGTTGCCAGACAAGCGCATTCCCAGTGTCGCCATTCGCCTGCACCACGAAGCCGACAGTGTGTTGCGCCGCACCCACAACCAACTGCGCGATCTGCGGCCTGCTGTGGTTGGCCGGGTTCAGAGCGGCGAACTGCTGCTCGACACCCGCAGCGTGACCGACTGGGAGGGTTTGCTGGCAGCGCTACAAACGCTGCCAAGCCTTAATCAGACCGACGCGGAGTAACGCGATGATTGTCACGCTCGCCGGTCACGTCGACCACGGCAAGTCGGCGCTGGTGCACGCACTAACCGGCACAAAAACCGATCGTCTGGCCGAAGAAAAACGTCGCGGCTTAACCCTCGACCTTGGTTTTGCCTATACAGACGCAGGCGATCATCGCCTGGGTTTTGTGGATGTGCCTGGTCACCACCGGTTTATTCACAACATGGTCGCCGGTGTTGCGACCGATCAGTTTGCGCTGTTGGTGGTTGCCGCTGACGACGGCGTTATGCCGCAAACCCGCGAACACCTCGATATATTGCGCACGCTGGCATTAACCCGGGGCTGCATCGCGCTCACCAAAATAGACCTGGTTGAGCCGGGTCGCGTCGAGGAAGTAGAAGCCGAACTCGAAGCCCTAACCGACAATACCTTTCTGGAAGCCGCACCCATCTTCCCCTGTACGGCGCTCAATGCAGACACGCTCGATAAGCTGCGCCAGCACCTGCACGCAGCGGCGGGTCAGCCAACAAAAAGCACCTCAGAACCCTTTCGTCTTGCCGTTGATCGCAGCTTTACGTTGTCTGGCGCAGGTTGTGTGGTTACCGGCACCGTGCACGGCGGCGAAGTTAAGGTAGGAGACAGCCTGGTACTGGGCATTGCAGCCAAGCCCGTGCGCGTTCGCAGTATTCGCGTGCAAAACGAAGCCGCTGAGGTCGCAACCAACGGCGACCGTGCCGCCATCAACATTGCTGGCATCGACCATCAAGAGGTTGAACGTGGCGACTGGCTGGTCGCGGCCGACGCCCACAACACCAGCCGCAACGTGGTTATTGATTTGCAGTTGCTGCACAACACAGGGATTAAAAACTGGGGCCGGGTGCACGTGCACGCCGCTACTTCACATCGAGTCGGTCGAATAGCTCTGCTTGGTGATCACACGGGCCCAACCGGCGGCGACAACACGACACCGCGCCTGGCCGAACTTGTGCTCGACGAACCAATTCAGGCCAAACACGGCGACCGCATTGTGCTGCGCGACTACGCGCGTCAGGCCACCTTGGGCGGCGGCGCTGTTGTGTTTGCAGGACGCGAACCCACTCGACGGCGACATCCGGAACACCTCGCACGCTTAACCTGCTACCGCACTGACGATGCCCAAACCGCTCTGGCACAACTGCTGGCACTGGGCCCGACAGAGCTCGCAGACTGGCGCGCAACCTATTTGTTGGCCGACGCCCAAGCGAACGCCATCAGCAACAGACTCGACGCCATGGTGCTGGCGACACAGCCAGAACTGTCAGCGCTAAAAAGCAGTTACGAGCAGTGCCGCACCGATGTGCTTGCCGCGGTGACAGCGGCACCCACCAGCAGCAACGACGAACTCAACGGCCCTACCCTGAAAGAACTTTGCGCCGCACTCGACCGCCCCAAAGCACTGGTGCGAGCGGCGGCCACAGAACTGGTTCAGAAACAGCAGCTGCAGAACCTGCGGGGTCGTTACCGGCTACCAAACCTAGAAAATAAGCTCAGCGATACGCTGCAGCAGTTGCTCGACAAATGCAGCCCACTGATTGACGCAGAACACCCAGCCAGCGTCGGCGACCTCAGCAAGACGTTGAACCTGCCCTTGGGCGCACTGACCAAGTCACTCAACCAGATCGCCAAAGCCCGCTCGCTGGTACGCATCGGTGACAAGCGTTACGCTCTGCCCAAACAAATGCAGGGCTGGGCCGATATGACCGAGGCTCTCGCCCAAGCGGCACCCTTTACGGTCAAACAGTTCAGGGATGTGAGCGGCCTGGGCCGCAACATGAGCATCGACGTGCTCGAGTTCATGGATTCGAAGGGCTACACCCGCCGCAACGGCGATACGCGTTCAGTTGTGGGCGAGCGCGACCGGCTCAGGTAACATAGACGGCGGAAGAGTATCGTTCCCGGTGGGGCGCGCGGCCTTCAAAGCCGTTGAGGTGCGAATACGTGCCTGGTGGGTTCGACTCCTGCCTCTTCCGCAGAGAATGCCACCCTAAGCTATTGTTTTTATTGGCTTTTACCTCTAATTAGAGAGCAGTTTATTCGCTCAGACCTACAATACGACCTACAACGAAGTATTACCCGCCCCACAACGACCGATCCAGAATCCCATAGTCCCGCTGCCGTTCCAGCATGATCAGCGCACTGAGCGCGCTTGCGGGGCTGTTTGGTGCTTGGTTTGAGCATCGATGGGCTGATACGCAATTGCTCAATGCTGCTGATCTGGCGCTTGCGGTTGCCTTCGGTTGGTCTTTATCCAGAGGCTCTGCGGAGACGCGGTTTCAACCTGTTAGCGGACATGCCAGATTGGTCTGCTTTCGGCAGGAATCGGCCAAGAGCAGTTCTTAACGTTTGTTCTTCTCGTCCCAGTTTTTCGGTTCCCACAACTCCAATTTGTTACCCTCGGGATCAAGCAACCAAGCGAAAATACCATTCTCGTGATACTCCGGGCCTTTCAAAATATTGATGTCTGAACTCTTCAATTGCGCGATGAGCTTCTCAAGGTCGTCAACTCGATAGTTGATCATGAATCTAGACTTACTGGGTGCAAACCAATCGCTACTGGGCTCTGCTACTCGCCACACCGTCGCGCCGCCATCTTCTGCATGATCGTTCTTCCAATCAAGCACGCCCCCGCCCCATTCTTCCAGAGCAATACCGAGATGCTCTTGGTACCACTTCGCCAACTCGTCCTTGTCATCGTTTGCGAGGAAAAAGACTCCTCCAATGCCAGTAACTTTTGCCATGTTTGATTTTTCCTCTGCGATAACAGGTTGCCCACTCAGAGCAGAAACAGCGAATCCTAATATCGCCAAATTCGAATAGTGCAATAACTTCATAGTTGGTATGACTCCTCTATCTTACTTTTGTCCGCTTTGGGCACACACCTGCCCTTGCGGCTTTCCCCGGCTACGTCTGCTTACTCTTAACACTTGAAGTAAATCACGAAACTCGGTTAGTAATAAGCCCAACCAAATCTGGACTGAGTCTAACGTACAACCATTTCCAGAAAGCTGCCGTTCCCGGAGCACCTGGCAACCCGTGTTTTCGGCCAGCTGCGGACGAAGCTGCGTTTCCATCTTGCGACGAAACTACGCCAATGGCGGCTTACGTTCTTGCTCAATTTTCTCGT
>JALZVT010000021.1 GCA_023300545.1 Pseudomonadales bacterium | reverse complement strand
ACGAGAAAATTGAGCAAGAACGTAAGCCGCCATTGGCGTAGTTTCGTCGCAAGATGGAAACGCAGCTTCGTCCGCAGCTGGCCGAAAACACGGGTTGCCTGCGCCTTCGCTACGACCGCTATGTAGGATATGGTCGATTTCTTGTGCGGTGGATCACAGCCTCAGCCAGAGCGGACGTAATCCACCGGGTCAGGCAACGCGTGCTTCGTGCCCACTGTTGCCTTACGCCTAGCCGCGCTGTCTACTGCTCGAAGACTTTAGAACTGGGGAGATTACATGGCCTTCGCGATAACCGATATGACTATCAATGGCGGCATCCACGTTCAGGCGTGTCGCTGAAGTGCCTGACCCGATTGGCGGGGCGATGCTTGCAGCGGCGCTTGGGCTTTTAGTCTTCCGTTCCCAGCGCGCTTAACGGCTAACTAACATCTGGATAGTGCGCTGCCACATTATCCGGGTAGCTGCGGCAAAAATAGTTCCACAACTGCTCGCCATAAACCGCGGGTTTGTGCGCGCTGCGCATATCTCCGACGCCGCTTTCGGTTTCCTCTGCACGAGCCATAAACCCGGCATTTTGGTGTCGAGGGCTGGCGGCTACCGCGGCGGTGAATTTCTCCGATAGCGCAATGGGTGCCAATTCCATGTCGAGTGAAGGGCCGTGAAAATACGCTGCTGATTGTCGTGGTGCGCTGGTAACCACCCGATGGGGCGTGGCGAGCAGGTAATTGCCTGTGATGGATTGCAGAATTTCACCGAGGTTCACAACCAGTGTTTCGGGTATCAGTGGCATTTCTATCCAGTCGCCGTCTGCTGTTTCGATCTGTAGGCCAGGCGTTGTTCCTGGCGACAGCAAAGTAAGAAATGCCGCGTCATGGTGGGCATTAACACCAAATTGCCCTTCGGGCGTTGCCGGGTAGCGAATCAGTTTGGTGAGGGCCATGCGCTCGGTGCCAAAGGCTTGGTCAAAATAGTCGGGAGCAAGGCTCAGCCCCGTCGCAAGTACGGTCATTAACTCATCAGCGGCATGACCCAAATCGCGAAACCATGCATTAAGAGCGGCTTCAAAACCGGGTACCAGTTGGTTGGACGGCCATTGGTTGGGCCCGAGCAGACGGCGATACGCCGGCAGTACGTCGGGTGCCAATGGGGGGTGTTCGCTCCACAAGTCAATTTGCTCACGAATGTCAGGGCGGCCGTTGGTGTATTCGCTGCCTTCGCATTCCCAGCCTCTGAAATGTCGCGACGTGCGTTTGTCGATGCTTTTCCGGTCATCAAGTGGCAGGTCGAAAAACTGTTGAGAGGTATCGAAAACGGAATCGATAAGAGCTTGTTCAATGCCGTGGTTGGTAAGCAGAAAGAAGCCGACTTCGTGACAAGCCAAGCACAGTGCTTCGGCCAACGCCTGACGCTCTTGAGGATTGTCGCGGGCGTTGTGCCACTTCCGCAAATCAAATTGCGGGATCTGATTCGGGTCTGCGGCACGGGCCTGGTCGTTATGGTGGGCGGTCTGAGTCATTGTGTGGCCCTGGTTTTTTGTGGGTTAGTCGCGCTTGGGTAGTTGGGCGCGAGACACGCGGCGTTGTTCGCCTTTGCGGGCGAGTGCTTCGCGATTGCTGTCATCAACCCGAGAATACACGGCGCGCCAGTCGTCTTTTGGCGTCCACACAAAGGGTGTTTGGGCGCTGCTGCGGGGTTGGGTTGCTGTATGCAGCATGCTCAAAGCAAGGCGCGTGTTGGCGAGTTGCATCTCTGTGTCGCCCGGTTTACCAATTGGGTTGCCCAAAGGAAAATCGGTGAATGAGAAACGCGGGACGCCGCAGTGCTCAACAATATCGAGCGCGCTACCGGCGATTACTGTCGGAATACCTGCGGCTTCAAGGTGGCGTGCGACCAGACCCACGGTCTGGTGACAGACCGGTCACAATGGCACGAGCAGGGCGATGTCTGCGTTGTCTTCGATAACCCGGTCAAGAATGCCTGGCGCGTCATCATTGAGGGTCTGGCGCTGGCTGTATTCGGTGGGGACGCCGTGATAGCGGGGAGCGAGGCTGCCGAGTTCGCCGTTGGCAACCAAGGTATGCAGAGCTTGCAGTGGCAGGAAGCTGCCAGTGTCGTTGGTGTGGGTCGTTTCTTTATCCCAAGCCAGATTGTCGGTGTACATGGCCTGTGGAATTTGGCGGCTGTCCGCCGACCAGACTTTGGGGGCGTCCTTTTTCGTGGTGCCGGCAGGGCTGCTGGTGGTAATCAGCGCCAAGCGTAGCTCACTGAGTGGGCGTGTCGGGCTGGTGAACGGCACCATGTTGTTGTGGGCCCAGGCGTAGTCTTGTTCGTAACCCAAGGCCCGATAGTAGTTGCGGGTACGCGCCATATAGCCAACGGCGACATCGCGAGAGGGCACGCTGTAGTTCAGGATGTTTGTGGTGGCGCCTGCCGTAATTGGTGAATCACTCATCTGCCTAGCGTCCTCATGCGCGTTATTGCGTCACGACCTTAGCGGCGAACGGCAGGTGTTTCAATGTAAGGGCGCGTTACACTGCAGCCTGAACGTCCCTTAGGTTGCCGCTATTGAACAAACTGCGCATCACGCTGAGCGCCTTCCTCGCGTATTTCTGCACGTCGGGCATGTTGTCGACCATTGGTTTGGTGTCTGGCCCTATGGCGACGCACTTTGGTGTGTCGGTTACGCAGATAACGAGTAATTTCGGTTGGCTAACCTTTGGGCTCTTGCTGGGTGCGGCACTGGCGCTCTATGTGGTTGAACGTTTCCCTCTGCGCTTGGTGCAACTGTGTGTGTTTGCGCTGATAGCCGGCGCGGTGGCGGCGCTCCGTATTGTGACCGATTTGCACTGGGTGTGGCCGTTGTTGGGGGTGGTGGGGACAAGTCTCGGGATTGGTTTGGCTGCGGCAGCCTCAACCATTGCGGGCAGCTACGCCGAAGATCAGCGGGCGTCCATGCTGGTTATTACGGATGCGTCATTTAGCGTTGCGGGCTGGGTCTGTGCCGGGTTAACCCTGTATTTCATTGGCGCGTCTATGCACTGGTCGTCTGGCTACCTGGTTGTTGGAGCCGTGGCTGTTGTTGTGGTTGGGCTGGCTGCGACGTCGGTCTTTCCTGGTCAGCACGTTGGGACGGCAACAGCGCCCGAGGTTGTTGCTGATACTCGTGAGGGCTGGCCGGTTGGGGTTTGGCTGTGCATCGGTGCGCTGTGTCTCTACACCCTGGGCCAGTACGCCATGCTGTGGTGGTTACCTCAGCACTTGCAGAGCGCTCTGGCTGTGCCTGCTCAAGAGGCCGGAGTGGTCGTCGGGAGGTTTTGGGCGGGTATGTTTGTGGCGCAATTATATGTGTCTTGGTGGGTCTTTAAGGTGGGTGTACGGCGCCTGGTGATGATTTCTGCGCTCAGTGCGGCCTTGCTGTCGCTGCCGATGTGGTTAGTTGGAGATGCCGCGTTGATACCGTGGTTGGGGGCGCTTTGGGGTTTTGGCAATCTCGCATTTCTGAAGATTGGCTTGTCGTTTGCCACCCAGTTGCAAGCGACAACCTCGCCACGATTGGTTTCAGCGCTGTTGTTTGGGGCGACAACGGGAACCGCGGTTAGTCCGTTTATAACGAGCCGGATTGTGGAGAGCTTCGGCACTCTGGCAGTGCTGCAGTTTTCCAGCGTCTGCTATTTCTGCATTGTCTGCTTGATGGTCGTCGCGCTGTTGAAAAGTCGGCCAGAGTAGTTAGGCGCGAGCGATAATTTCCTGAGCTACCCGCCATACTCGGTCCTGGCCCCAGCAGGCGAACGGGGCATTGGCGTGCTGACCGTTACCGCCCGTTACTCGAAAACTGGGCACGCCCCAAAGACCGGCAGCAAGCATATCGTTCACGTTGTCGGTTAGCACTGCCTCCCAATCATCATTGGCGGCTTCCTGCTTTAGCGCTAAGTAGTCGAGTTGTGCAGCCTTGGCGACTAGGGCAAGCCCGCTTTCGCTGGTGATATCTGTGCCGTCGGCCCAAGCGGCTTTGAGGTAAGCCGTGGTGAATTCCATACCTTTACCCATGCGCTCGGCCGCGGGAAACAAAGCAAAGGCGCGCTTGACCGGCTCGCCAAACGGATCGACAAAGTTACCAAAGGGTACGTTGTAAAAGCGGGCCTCGCGGGCGGCATCGGTGATAATCCATTGTTGCTTTTCACGCGGGGCCGATATGCCGCGCATCAACATTGGCATCACCGGACGCAGTCGTACCTTCACCCCGGTGTGTTCGATTAATTGCAGAACTCTGCTATGACCGATTGCGGTGTAGGGACTGCGCAATGATGGGAAGTACTCGAGTGTTACGTTGCTGCAGTCTTTTACGGGGTCGGCGGTGATGAAGCCCATTGGCAATGGGCAGGTGATTGGGCTGCCAGAAGGGGCAAAGCCTTCTGCTTGCAGGCGTGTTTCCAGCAGATGCAGACGGTCTAGCCCCCAATACCATTCGCCATCAAACCAGAACATGGCGCTTTGGTAGTGACCGAGCTTGGCGCGCAGTTGATCGCCCTCGGCATAGATTGCCTGTGTCTGTTCATTTGTCTGGTCGACGGGTGTTGGTGTTTCAAGGAGTGTTTGTGGCACCGGTGTCTGGTCCCAGATAGCGGCGCCCAATTGAATCGCGGGCTGCGCGAACTCAGTTATGGACGAGTTCGGTGAGCGCTTGGATAGAATGGCCGCCAGAATGTTCGCAGCCTTTGCGACCTGTGCAGGGTCTGGGGTTAACAGGTCCTCGCCATTGCCCAGACGCACGCCAAAGCCTGGGGCGGCGGTGACGGCGTCCCGTTGAGCCCAGGCAGCAAAGCGCTGGTGATCACCCTGGTACTCGGCGTCCGGTGGGCTCACCAGATGGGGAACGACAGCGAGGGAATATTTCGCCGCAAAATCGGCGAGTTTCTGCACGGTCATGTGACTGTACGGATCATTCACCTGATGGAAATAGTGCACCGCGGGTTGCTGCTGACGTAATTTTCTTGTGGCGCGCGCCTTTGCCCGGCGCAGTCGCAGTAGTCGATCAGACGCCATGATGCGCATGCCACGAGAGCGGATAGCGGTAACTGGGTGCATGTTTTGTTTCCGGGGCGAGTCAACGTTGGGGTAGATACGAACTAATGTATAGCATTAAGATGGTGCTGGCATTAGCACGCTTATAGTGAGGCTAGATGAAAGGTAGTTTCAAGGCAGCTGCATTGCCGTGGGGGAGACGATGAGAAAATTCATTATTGTGTTGGTGGTGCTGGCGCTTGCCGTTGTCATCGCCTGGCAAAACCGAGTGAATGTTCTGGTCTGGGCGCTGCCTAAGGTAACGGCTGTCACCCAGCCCGTTGCTCCCAACCGGGCAATCCGCTGGGGCAGTGGCCCAGAACAACCCGCGCAACCGGCATCCGAGCGCCCACCCAACATCATTT
>JALZVT010000020.1 GCA_023300545.1 Pseudomonadales bacterium | reverse complement strand
CTGCGGGAATTTGTATTGACCGCCGCTCCAGGCTGATTGCAGCCAGCGTGGATTGTCTGGATGCGTGCGCCCAGCGGCCACTAGGGCATCACCAATCTGTTGGGCGGTGTTTGCGTCCCACTGTGACGGTTCAAGCAGCTCGGCTAGGGTTTCGTAGCCCTCGTTTACGGGCAGTGTTTTTGTGTGGTCTAGAAAATTGCGGTTTAGGTCGACGTTGTTTTCGTTAACGCGGCGCTGCCAGGCAAACCCATAGGGATTGACGCCGTGAATCATCATCAGTGAACTCTGTTCGGTGAGCTGTTCGGCAAGCCCGGAGTCGAGCAAGGCGCATTGAATGAATGACCCGCAATAACCTTCTATGCCGTGAGTGCCAGAAGACAGCACCAGAATATGGTCGCGGTTCTTTTTGCCCTCCCACAGCGCAACGTCCATTGCGATGTCGCCGTCTGGGCCGGCGAGTGGGTGAACATGAGCCGTGTGGGCTGCGTTGCCCAGCCTTTGCAGGAATGCGGTTCTGGCATCTGTGTAGCGGTAGTGGTGTTGTATGCGGGGCATGAGTTTTGGCTGCGTTAGCTCCAGACGTCTTCGCCTGTGGTCTCAGCCACAAAAAGTTGATTGAGATCGTGGGTGAGCGTTTTTTCAACAGTAAGCTGCATCATGTGACGATCGGGTGCGTCAAATTTTTCGATTTCTTCAGCCAGCCGCTCGTCGGACGGGGCTTCGCCGCCGCCTCTCATTGTTAAAAAGGCGTGGGTGAACTTGCGCAGCAGATCAGCGTCTTGGGTGATGGTTACGGCGCCTCGAAGCGTTACCTGACGACCGATGTTGCCTGGCTCCCAAATACAAAAACAGGCAGACGGGTTGCGCCGCCATGCGTGATATTTGGCTCTGTTGGTTGTGGAGGTGATGGTGATGACACCGTCGATAACCATATACAGCATGACCGCTGATGCGGGCTTATGATCTTTGGTAACCCATGAAACGACCGCGTGGGTTGCGTCGTTGATTATTTTCTCAACGCCAGAATCTTCGATGGTAAATGGGGCGATGTTGCGTCGAGTGAACCATGCCGGACGGGTACTGTTATCGCTCAATGAAGTTCTCCTGTGGCAAATTTACGTCCGTGTGTCTCGAGGTGAAACCCGGGCGCTGGGGCGTTAAATATACGCGAAAGTCACAGAAACCTTTCTGTGGGCGAACCCTATCTGCGTTGCAGGCTGGCTGTAAGTACGTCGCCAGCGCCGGTAGTCACGTCGATTTCCATGGTTTGTTTGTCGATCGAGCGATAGGCGAGGTTTGTAATGTTGCTGTCTTGGGGGCCAAGAAAAGACACCTGGCCGTCACCGATAGCAGACAGCGGCATGTCTTGGGCAAGCCGTGGTTCCAGCGCTGGGCTGAATTGCCGCAGATGTAACACGAGCGATTGCGCGTCTTCTCGAATGACAATCAACTCGATCATTAGCGTTTCGGTGGCGGTCATTAGCCGGACCATGGTCGACATGGTGCCGCCAGACGCCTGACTCCAAGCCTCCTCAACAGTTTGCGGTCCGAGTTCGCCGGTCCAGGCGCCACACATCCAGCTGAGATCGGTCAAACGGGCTGGTGGGGATGATGATGGGGTTGGGGTGCTATTCATAAGGAGTAAATTAGCACATGTCAGGCCGTGGGCCGACCTACTGCGTGGGGCTGGCGGTATAGTGGTGTTGTGAATTCGACAGGTCGACCGGAGAAGAGGTACCCCATGCAGACGATCACCACAGTGGCGCAGCTGAGAGCGCTTTATGACGACGCGGTGCCGGGATCACTGACTAAGGTGGCGCCCCAAATCACGCCTCTTTATAGACGCTGGATTGAGGCGTCTCGATTTACGGTTCTGACTACGGTTGGGCCGGGCGGTACCGACGCGAGTCCTCGAGGTGATCGCACCTGCGTTGTGACCGTAGCGGATGCCAAAACACTCTGGCTGCCAGATTGGCGGGGTAACAATCGACTCGATTCGCTGGAAAACATCGTTGTTGATGGCCGGGTGAGCCTGATGTTTATGGTGCCGGGTAGCAACAATGTCGTGCGCGTTAATGGCGCAGCGGTTTTGTCTGTTGATGACGCGATTACCGGTACGTTTCGCAAAGGCGAAAAGCAGCCAAAGACCGTGATTGTTGTCGAGGTCGCGGAGGTGTATTTCCAATGTGCAAAAGCCATTATGCGCAGCGAGCTGTGGCGTTCGGAAGCCGATCGGACTCTCGTTCCTAGTGCAGGAGAGTTTTTGCGCGAGGTGGAGTCGGGTTTTGATGCGACGGCCTACGATGAGGGCTATCCGGAGTACGCTAAAGATCGGATGTGGTAAGGCTTGCTCGATCTGTAAAAAGAACCGAGTTGCCTGCTTGATCACAGCGAGCTTTGGAGAATTAGCAGGTGTTTAGTTAAGTGACCGATGTCATTGGTCTTGGAATGGCACCGGTTTGCAAGTTAGTCAGCCAGGCGGGCGCTAGAAATGGGTGTTGGTGAGTTAATAGAGCAGATTCGTGGACTGTATGTGTCGAGTCTGCGGGATGCGCTTAGTGCGAGTGATGTACAGAGCTTGGAGCCTGTTGCTTTAGCAGATTCAGGGGAGGTGATTCGACAAGGCGTATTAAAGCTGCCGAGCAGGCATGACGGGCTTAGGGTTTGCGTTGCTGGCGTTGCCGAACCCTTAGTGGTGAACAGTGAGGGTGTTCTGGGCTTTGAAGACGTCGCTTTTGATTGGGGCGGCGATTTGAAAGTTTGCCTGACGCCGTTTTGTTGGGATTTCGCGGAGTTTGAGGCACCAAACTCCGGAATCCGAGACCTTTCTGCCAATCTGGTTGATTGGTTTGAACGTTGGTTTAACCCGCTCGACAAAGCGAGTGTGGCCGACGGTGAGCTAGGTGGTTTGCTGCATTCGTTGTCGGATGTGCGTAGCGATAGCACGCACAGTAGCTTCCAGGTTGATTTTGGCTCAGCGCCGCTTGCCTGTTTTGAAGATTTGCTTGACGTGCTCGGTGCCTGTCGAGTCACTAGCGTGACCGTTCGCGAGGCAACCTGACGGTGAACGCCGCTCCGATGTGACCTTGCTTTGCCCTAAAGCCGCGTTAATTGAATATCGTTCTTCTATATAGAGAAATATTGCGCAGTGAGTGCGATACTGTGCGTTATTACTTTCGAAGACAATTGCAATGCAGTATCTCAAGGGCCAGCGTGTCGTACATCCATCCAAACCTGATTGGGGTTTGGGCGAGGTGTTGAACCACAGCAATGGCGACACGGTAGAGATTTTCTTTGTGGGGGTTGGCCTCAAAACACTCGCTCTGTCATATGTTGAACCCGAGAAAATTCGTGGTGCAGCAGCTGTCAATGTTCATCTCGACAACCTGGCTCGCAATCCCAGCGAAAATGCGCCCAAGTATCATAGCCTGGCAAAGGCGACTGATTTGTTCCTCGCGCAGTACCCGGGTGGCTTTCACGGCGACCGTTACATGACGGAAGAGCGGGAATACAAGGACACAGCCAGCGCTAAGGCGAAGGATCTGCTGGACAAGAAAACGATGGCTGGAATGCTCAAGAAAAAGGCCTATTCCGATATTGTCGCGCAGTCTTTGTTGGTGCTGAATTCCACCACGTTGGTCTTCCCGAACGAGAAAATGGCATTTCGCGATGGTGTGGGGAACGAGGCCTTTCAGGAAGATTACTGTCTGGCGTTGAACATGTTGCTGCACGGTTCAGAAGAGCCCAGCGAGCGGTTCAGCACCTTTGTTGGCGCACTGGACGATATGAGCGCAACAAAGTGGACCACAGCGACTTATTTCAGCTTCCTGTGCAATCCTGAGTCGCAGATGTTTGTTAAGCCGACGATCACCCAGAACGCCGCTGCTCTGTGCCGGTGGGAGATCAACTATCAGCCGAAAGTGAACTGGCAAACCTATAATCTGATACTCAAGCTTGCTGGCCACCTGTTCGAAGGTTTGGCTGAGCTAGAGCCGCGCGACTTCATCGATATTCAGTCGTTTATGTGGTGTGTTGCAGCGAAGCCAAAAGCCTGATTTACACGGCCTTCTAGCGACATTCGCTAGCCTCCTAGCTCTGCTCGAGGCTATCAATTTCTGATTTGAGCAGCTCCGCTTCAGCGACAAGCTGGGCATTCTGGCGAACGTCGCCCTGCCGAAGGGCGTGCATCGCCGCTTCCATTTTTTGTTGATAGGCTTTCTTGAGCTTTTTGGTCGGGTCGCTTTTGAATGGCCACATTGATCTTCGCCTTGTCTGGTTGTAGTTGAGACGGGGTGTAGCCGAACAGCTCAGCCGTGAAGCTGTTGTCAAAACGACCCTACGCCGCGTCCCCGACGCTTGGTAAACTTGCGCACCCACTATAAGAGATCTACGGGATGAGGGCGGAACTGTCATTTTCAGCGCCTCGCTTTGCTGAGGCAGACGAGCCGCTGGGCGCAGTGGGTTCGAGTCAAGAGCGTGCGCTGCTTGTCTGGTTGGCAGGGCGTTTAATGGCTCTCGGTCTTGTGAGTGACGCAGAGGTCGAATCGAGTGGCCCAGGGTGGATTCTTGATGCTTGTGTGTTTAGCGAGCCTTACCGACTTGAATGCAGTGAGGCGCATGGCACCTCTGAGCAGAACTGGCGGTTAAGTTTGTCGGCACAGCGGTCGATCATTGACCGATTGTTGGGGCGTCGCGAGTTGACGGCGGATGATGCGCTATTGCGTATTGTGCGTGAGATTCTTGAACGCCAACCTGATTTCTCTGGTATTGAACTGGTTATGAAGTAGAGCCGAACTCAAGGGTTTTGAATGATCGAAGGAATAGCTGAAATGGGTGGAGCGCGGCGCTCGGTGATCGGTTTTTTTGTTTGGTGTCTTCCGGTGTTTGTGGCGGCCGCACTTGGCGGCTGGGCATCAGCCAGTGCCGCGAGCTTTTATGGGGAGTTGAACCAGCCACAATGGGCGCCTCCTGGCTGGCTGTTTGGTCCTGTTTGGAGCGTGCTGTATGCCCTCATGGCCGTGTCAGCCTGGTTGGTATGGCGTGCGCACGGCTGGGTGGCTGCACGCGGACCACTGTTGTTGTTTTTGGCGCAGCTGGTTTTGAACGCGCTATGGTCATGGTTGTTTTTCGCGTGGCATTTGGGCGCGGCTGCGCTGGTGGATATCGCACTGCTGCTCGTACTAATCGCCGCAACTATCGTGTGCTTTTGGCGTTTGCACCGAATAGCTGCCGTGCTGCTCTGGCCTTACTTTGCTTGGGTGGCGTTCGCCAGTGTGCTGAATTATGCCGTGTGGTCGTTAAACCCTCAGGTGCTTGCGGGTGTGGTTAGCGGTATTTCTGGCCAGTTCGGTTGACGGAGTTTTGCTCGAGGAACCAATGGCTAATTCTGAAATTCTAACTATCCAGGCTGCTGATTTGCCAGCAGTTCTGGCACTCAACAATACCTTCTCACAAGAGACGTCGCTGCTGACTGGTGCTGAGCTCGCAGCGCTTGTGAGTGGCGCTGATATCGCGCATCGAATAGGTCGCGTAGAAGGTTTGTTGCTGGCATTTTATGCCACCAATAGCTATGACAACGACAATTTCCGCTGGTTTTCAGAGCGTGTGAACGACTTTGTGTATGTTGATCGAATTGTCGTTGACCAGGCCTCACAAGGTCGCGGGCTGGCGCGCTTGCTGTACGAAAATTTATTTGAACTGGCAAAGGCGGCGGGCTTTACCTCGGTGGTTTGTGAAGTGAATGCGGTGCCCGCCAATCCGGTGTCGGATGCGTTTCACGCCCGGCTGAATTTTGTTGAAGTGGGCAAGGTGTGGAAGCCCAGTGGCGAGAAGCAGGTGCGCTATCTGTCACGCGCCCTGGTCTGAGCCGCCGCGCCTACGGCTGTAGGTTGCGATGTGCTCGCCATTAAGTTGGGCATTGCGAGTAAACCGGTAGCCGTTGCTGGTGGCTACTTTAGCTGAGGCGAGGTTATCTAAGTCAATGATGCAGGTCGTTTCCGGGCAGCTAAGCTGAGTGTCAGCCCAGGCTACGACGCTTGCCAACGCTTCACTGGCGAAGCCTTTTCCCCAGGCGTGTTTTGCAAGGCACCAGCCGGCTTCAGGAGTGCCGGCGTGGGGCGGAATGATGTCGCGCAGACCTTCGAGAAAACCAATTTCGCCGAGAAACTCGCCGGTTGTTATGTCGGTGATCACCCAGAAACCGTAACCGAGTAAATGCCAGCAACCAAAGCCGCGTTGAATGGTTGTCCAGACTTCACTCGGGCTGCGCGGGCTGCCGCCGATGTGTTTCACGACGTCGGGGTCCGACCACATGATGCTTGCTGATTCGAGGTCGGTAAGTTGATGGGCACGTAAGGTGAGGCGGTTAGTGTGCAGGAGCGGGATCAGGGATGCGTTGACGGGCTCGCCAGAGGCAATGGGCTTTTGCGGACTTGGGGAGCTGGCAGGATGGCTGGTCATTATGTTTCTCTGCTGCGTGGTGGTTTAGAGTTTTGTTCGGGGTGATTGGTCACCCTGTCACGCTGGATTATAGGAGGCGGCTGCTCTGTTGGAGTTTCAGACTATCGCTGTGTTTGTGCTGGCGTCTACAGCGCTTGCGCTTGCGCCCGGGCCGGATAATATTTTTGTGCTGACGCAATCAGCGCTTTACGGCAGGGTGGCCGGTTGGTGGGTCACGCTGGGTCTGTGTACCGGTTTGTTATTTCACACCACGTTAGCCGCTGTTGGTGCCGCTGCGATTCTTGCCTCTTCAGCCCTTGCGTTCACGGTATTGAAAATTTTGGGGGCGGGTTACCTGCTGTATCTCGCCTGGGGTGCGTACCGAGCGCTCCCCGTTAGCGCTGATGCGCAGGCGTTGGTAGCACCTTCAGCGCGCACCCTTTATGCACGTGGCGTTGTTATGAATCTAACCAACCCCAAGGTCGCGGTGTTCTTCCTCGCGTTTTTGCCTCAGTTTGTGTCCTCTCAGGACGGTGCTGGTGCGGGTTTCATGGTGGCGCAAATGTTGCTGCTGGGTGCCTGCTTCATTGCCGTGACTGGGGTTGTGTTTGGTGGTGTCGCCTGGGGTGCGAGTTTTATTGGGGATTGGTTGAAGCGCTCGCCGCGCGGCCAGCTGATGATTAATCGAGTTGCGGCGGTGGTGTTTGTGGGCCTTGCCTGGCGGTTGCTGATTGCCGAGCGCTAGCTCAGCTTTTTGGGGTTTTTGTCAGAGGAATCACTAATGTAGTCGTTCCAGGCGTCTACGGCGTCGCCAAGGGTTTTTGGTGTGCCATCTGCCAGCCAGGCTTGAAACTCTTTCTCCATGTCGAAATTTTGGCCACAGGAGCGCTTAAAGAAGCGCATGACGTTCTGGGTGACGCGGAACCCTGCGTCGACCTGGGTAGAGCGGATAAGCGGGGCGATTTGCCAGTCGAGCGTGGCTGGGCGGGCCGGACTGTCTATGGGCTGCGAAGTGGGCGGGACATCCGTCATGGGGGCCTCGTTGGCAGGCAAATTGGATAGCTAAACGTATGTTTGGGGCAAATTGGTCATTTTCAACGCTGCACCGTCGAACGGGGGCTCAAAAGGGCATCGATGGTGTAAATAGGCCACCAAATTTACGAGTTAGCTGCTAGTGGTTGCTATGTGCTGCGTGCTGTCGTAGTGTCGCGGCACGATCTAAGTTTGCCTGCCTTTTTATTGATAGCCCAGCTTCTGGGAACGAGATTCAAGTCAACGCGATACCAAGATTGTTCGCTCGCCCCGCTCGATATGCGCGCGGATCGTTGCCGATTCTCAATTTGTTTATTAATAGAAATGGAGGCCAAATATGGCTACTGGAACAGTAAAATGGTTTAACCCAACTAAAGGTTTTGGGTTTATCGAACCAGAAGACGGAAGCAAAGATGTGTTTGTTCACATCAGCGCCGTACAGAAGTCTGACCTTGATGGTCTGACTGAAGGTCAGCGTATCAGCTACGAAGTGATTGCCGAGCGCGGCAAAGAGTCTGCGGGAAACCTACAGGCTGTATAACGCGCTCTGGGTTCTTCTCTTTTAGGGGAAGCGCCTGGTAACGCTTAAGGCTCCGCACACCGCAAGGTGTTCGGGGCCTTTCTTTTTGTCTGGCGTTTAATTGGAGTGTTTTTTGACTTTTTTTGGCCGAGGAAGAACACCGCGATGACCTCACCTGAATGGCTGGTTTTTGATCTTGGTGGCGTGCTGATGAATTTCATTGGCGTACAGGGTTTGAGCGAATTTGCGGGCTGGAGTGAGGCCGACACCAGCAAGAAGCTCGTGGAGAGTTCGGTGCTGCGTGCATTCGAAACCGGCCAGTTAACGCCGGCAGAGTTTTCTGAACGTTTTGTGCGGGAGCTTGGGCTCGATGTGACGCCTGCTGAGATGTTGCACCGGTGGGCTAATTGGGAAGCGGGACCCATGCCGGGTGCGCTCGAATACGTCGAGTCGCTGCAAGCGAATTGGCGTTTGGCCTGTTTGTCGAATACGTCCATCACTCACTGGGAACGACTGTGTGGCATTCACGGTATCGACACTCTGTTTGAGCGGCGCTTTACCTCCTTTGAGATTGGTCTGCACAAACCAGATCCCAAAATATTTGCCCACGTTGCTGATGCGTTGGGTGTGGCGCCTGGGGCGATTACTTATTTCGACGATCGCCATGACATTGTCAGTTCGGCAAATCGCTATGGGTTTCATGCCTATCAAGTGTGTTCGCCGCGAGAGGTTGCGGCGGTTGTGCAAACGCTCGAGCCTACGCCGCTTACTGCCGGTTGATTTTCATGACTCTGGAGCAGGCGATTGCGTTGGCCGCGTTTGCGTTTGTGGCGTCTATAACGCCCGGACCCAACAATCTAATGTTGATGGCGTCGGGCGCAAACTTTGGTTGGGTGCGTACGCTGCCGCACATGCTGGGCATCAGTGTGGGCTTTGTGGTTATGGTGGCTTTGGTTGGGGTTGGGCTTGCGCAGGTTTTTACAGCGTATCCGTTGGTCTTCAAAGTGCTGCAGGTTGTTAGCCTGGGCTATCTGCTGTTTCTCGCCTGGAAGATTGCGACGGCGGCGGGCCCCGCTAACTCCAAAGCCAGTGGTAAGCCATTCACCTTTATACAGGCGGCCCTCTTTCAGTGGGTGAATCCTAAGGCCTGGGCGATGGCGCTTACCGCTATGAGTGTTTACACGCCGTCGAGTGAGGTGTTTGCGGTTCTGATGACAGCCTTGGTGTTTGGTGCCGTGAACCTGCCGTGCATTACGCTATGGGCATTGCTTGGTACCCAGGTGCAGCGGGTGCTGACAAACCCCGACCGGCTGCGGGTTTTTAATAGCGTGATGGCATTGCTGTTAGTGGGGTCGTTGTTGCCTGTGGTTTTTAGCCAGCAGGCATGACCTTGGCTGCTGGCGCGTTACTTAGGTTTGCACGCGATAACAATACGCCCCGCCGGAATAGCTAATTGCTTTAGCAAATACCCGCGAAAGTCGGCGGAGTAAGGTTGGCGCTCAAGCGCTTCGCTCATGCAGGCAAGCCACTGGTCGTGCTCGGTCGCTGTGATGGCTAGATGCGCATGCACACCGGGAATGCTGATAGCGCCGTATTTTTCTTTGTACAACCTCGGTCCACCCATCCAGGCGCACAGAAAACGTGCGAGCTTGTCGCGCGAGACTTCGCGATCATTGGGCTTGTCGTTGGGGTGCATATCCCAAATGGATCGGTAGGCTGTGGAGCTGCCCATAATATTGTAGAACGCATCCACCAGCTGACGCACACCTGCTTCTTGTCCGGCGGCTTGGTAGGTGGCATCGCCGGAACCGTAAGCGGGTGGCGCCATTGTAGCCTCACTGTCGGTGGTGCTCGAAGGGGTGTTGTCTCCGGCTAAAGGGTCAACCAATTCAAAATGTTTGGCGGCGGTTGGGCGCACTGTTTTGTTGCTGATTGCGTCGTTGAAGGCCGCTTCGATGTCGCGCGCATAACTGAATGTGCTGCGCGTGTTGTTTTCGTTCCAGAACTGGCTCAAACGAAACGCATCGAACTCGTGAATTTCGCCGGCCTTGCCAAAGTCGAACTCAACGCTCTGACCGTTGCGATTGATGTGCAAGCCATAGGCGAGTTTCTGGTAGGTGCCACCCGAGGCAATCTCGCCTTTGTGCGGTATGCCATTGGCCGCCCAGTTCACGCGACTGGTTGGTGCGTCGCACAGCCCCGAGTCGAGGAAGGCTGTGAAAGCCTCAGATACGCTGACCTGGTAAATTTCTATGAGCTGTCGCAGTGGGTTGTTTATGACTGCTGCTCCAGATGCCAGATGAGGTCGTCGAGGCGGTCCTGGCCAAAAAAGCACTCGCCGTTGGCGACAAACAATGGGGCGCCCCAATGGCCGGCTGCAAGCTGATCGGCGCGGTTTTTTGCAATGGCCGCTTCGATGCGAGCTTCTTCACTGGCAATAATGTTATCCAACTCTGCGAGATCAAGGTTGATGCGTTGCAGCGTGTTGGCCAAATGATCGCCAGAGTTCCAGCCATCAACGGTTGGGTTGTAGAGCAACGCGCTGACTGCGGTGACGTATTCCATGCCCAGGCCGCGCTCGGCGGCAAGCTGAGCAAGTCGTGTCAGCCGGCGGATGTGGGGTTGTTCTGTGGCCACTTCGCGGGTCTGCATGTCTTGCACAATGGGATCAGGGCGCGGCCAGCGGAACGGAATATTCAGTCTTTTGGCAATACGCTGAGTGTCTTTGGCGACATAGGGCGGCCAGAGTGGATTTACTCGTTCGAAGAAGGACGGGTCGCTAACGGCTAGCGGATAGACCGGCTTCAGGTTGAAGTGCAGGTCGTGCGCGGCTTTGAGGCGTGCAAGCTGCGGGGTCACCAGGTAGCAGTAGGGTGAGCGCATGGTGTAGTAGAGGTCGACGGTGGCAGTCATGGAGAGCCTTTTGGGGGTCGGTCGATTAAGACCTTAGATGATTGACGAAGTGGCGCAGCGAGTCACGCAGCGCCGCGGCCATAATGGGATCTTCGATGATGTCGTTCGTGCTCAGGTGTGTGCCAAGCAGATTCAGAGCGGTGGTGGCGCTCGCGATGTGGTTGCCAGACATGGTTTCGATCACGGTGATAAGGGAGTTCTGCACATCCAGACTGCGGTTTGTGGCGTTAAGCAAGGCAAACGGCTTATCGACAAACGCATCGGTGCTGACTAACCAGTCGAGTGCGTTTTTTAGGCTGCCCGGATAGCCACCAGCGTACACCGGGGATGACACCAGCAAGCCATCGCAGTCACGCATTTGATCTACCCAAGACTGCACCTGCGGGTTGGCGGCAGCGCTCACGTCTGGATTAAACGGGGGCAGCAGCGCCAGCGAGGAGAAAATGGTTAGAGTTGCGTTAGTGGGAAGGAGCTCTTGCGCGGCCTGCAGCGTGCGCAGGTTGGAGGAGCTCTCTCGCAGACTGCCGCACAGGCCCAGCAAATTTAATGAGGTCACGGGTTCGGACACTTTAAGGGGTAGTCGCTGGGTTTGGCCCTGCTGGGCGGGAAGTCATTTCACGCGGTTCTGGTGAGAAATGCCAATATGCGGTGGTATTTGCCGGCGCATGCCTCCTAAGTTGTTGATATTTGGCGATATATAGGCTGGCGCGGTTGTTGCATTACTAAGACTAGGTATGGACCCGTGTTGGGAATTCGCCCCGGGTAGCAGGCAGAGGAACGTAGCATGAGCGATAAAGAAACCGAACGACCGAGCGATAACGAGGCGCGCCCCGACGAGGTTGTCGACGCGGCGGCCGACCGACCCGCCGCCGCCGAACCCAGCGATGGTGAGGGCGCGTTTGTCAGCATGACCAAAGACCGTGGTGATCTGTGGCGCAGAGCGCTGTTTATGCTGCTGTTTGGGGTGCTTTATGGGGTTGCTGAGTTTGTGATCTGGATGGTCGTGATTGTGCAGTTTCTGGTGGTGCTGGTTACCGGTTCGGCGAATGAGCAGTTGCTGCGGTTAGGCAGTTCGCTGAGCATTTATTCCTATCAGGTGTTCCGCTTTCTGACCTTCACGGGCGATGAGCAGCCGTTTCCCATGTCGGCCTGGCCCGCGGATGAAGCCCAGGACAGCCCGTGGTTTAACGCGGACGATTAGGGGCTATGTGATCCAGAACTGCAAAATGGTCTCTGGCGCCTCGGCACCATTGCTGGGGTCTTCTACGGTGGCTTCTAGCTGGCCACCGTTAGCTTCGATCACGGCAATGGAGGCTGGGTTTTGCGGGTTGGTGGTGAGCATGATGCGGGGTTCGCCCAGCGCCTTCGCCAGCGGCAGAGCTTGTGCGAGGCCTTGGGTTGCTATGCCTTGACCTCGATAGCTCGGGCGCACGTAGTAGCCAATATGGCCACCCTTGTGGCGCAGCGCATCGTTCAGGTAGTGACGTAGCCTTAAAAGGCCTGCGGCATGGCCGTCGGCCACGATCCAGTAGGTGCTGCTCGGCACCCAGTCTTCGGGGAGGTTTTCGCCCTTCGACTGGGCGGAGCGATCTTCGATGTATTCAAGCAATGTGGTTTTGCCGATACCCACTGGCGTGCCCATAAATCCGTTCTCACCCGCACCCAGTTCCAGCAACATGCTCTCGGCATCAACGGGTGGCAGGTCGGTCATGGGCGAAAGTTTGATAGTTGGCGACTGGTTAATCACGTCAGGTCCCTCGTTGTGATTGTTGTATATTAGAGGGTTTCCACGTTCTGGTTTAATTCTATGTCCAGCCTGTCTTTCGAAGAAACCGTTGTCGCACGCCGTTCGGTGCGTGGCTTTCTTGATAAGCCTGTCCCTCAAGATCTCATTAACCATTGTTTTGAGGTCGCCGCGCGATCGCCGTCAGGCACTAATCTGCAACCCTGGGAAACCTGTGTTGCGTCAGGGACGACGCGAGACTATTTGCGCAAGGAGTTCATGGATCGGGTGTCGAGTGGCGTAAAGCCCAATACCGATCACGGCAGCGACGGCAAACTGGAAGAGCACTACAAAGCGCGGCGGCGGGGTTGTGCAAAGGTGCTGTATGACGCGATGGGTGTTGAGTGGGAAGACAAACCCGGTCGGGCCAAAGTGGCGTTTCGCAATTTTGAGTTGTTTGATGCGCCGCACGTGGCGTTCTTTTGCATGCACGAGGCGTTTGGCATTCAGTCTGCCTGTGATGTGGGTATGTACACCCAAACGCTGATGCTGGCGATGACCGCTAACGGCCTCGCCTCCTGCGCTCAGGGTACGATGCGCAACTACCCCGATCTGGTGCGTGAGGCGTTTGATTTGCCGCCTGAAATGAAAGTTCTGTACGGCCTGAGCTTTGGCTACGAAAACCCGGATATGCCGGTCAACAACGCGGTGACAGATCGGGTCAGCGTTGGGGATAACGTCAGATTTCGGAGCTAGCCACGACCTGGTCTGCGAAGGCCTGGGTTGTGCTTTGCACGTCAGCCGGCTCGAACAGCGCATGAATTTGCAGAGCGAGTACCGCTTGCTGAGTGCTATTGCTTGGAATAAACCCATCCGGCAATTTGGATTTTGCGTTGCGTTGTTCGCGTTTTAGCCAGTTCGCGGCTGTGGTTACCGCGGCGTGCTGTTTGCGGCTGGTGTCGTTTGCATAGCTAAAGGTCCAGTGCGCCGTGCGTTCGAGCACCAGCGATTTGTCGGCCTCACCCGGTGCCATGCCTGCAGCGCTGAAGATTCGGCAATCATAGGCCCGGCACGTTTGTGGGCGGCTGAGGTAGATCGAGCAGCGGTCGTTGAGGAGCATCGGACATTCGCCGTGTTCGTTGTAACCCATGACAAAATGGCCTGCGGGTAAACCAGGTGCCGAAAACAACAAGGGCTCGGGAATGGCCGACAGCGCGTTCTTGTCTTCGGGGGTGATGTGAATAAAGTAAGACGACCGACAGCAAGCGTTGCAGCTGCCGCAGGGGACGTCAGCGTCAGCGCCTTGAACCTGTGTAGCCTCGCTACCTGCTAGCCATTCGCCAAATTCGCCCGCATCGATGGTTTGCACCGGGATCAGGTTGGATTCAGATGGAGGGGGTGCGCTGTCTTTATTGGGCACTGGTTTGGATTGTCATGATACAAAAGTGGGTTGCAGTGTAGCGGATACGTCGAAGCTCTGGAGAGATGAGCTGCGAGCGATAAAGAGTGGAACAACCAAGAGGAGTGAATGGTGCAAATTACCCCAACCCGTTTGGCACAGGTGCCCTTGCTGCCAGAAATCGAACGGTCTGCCGGCAAGGCTTTCTTGACGATTCCTGAGCTCGCCTGGATTGTGAATGATGAGGTGATGTCGGTTGCGGAACATCAGCGATTTGTTGGGTTGGGAACCGCCTGGGTTGCCTGTGTTGAAAACGGCGATGTGGGTTTCGTCTGTGCTGAGCGCTTTGGTGCGGATCTGCACGTTTGGGAATTGGCGGTGCATAGTGATGCGCAAGGCCAGGGTATTGGTGCTGCGTTGATGCGCCGAGTGATAGCTGAGGCCGCGGGGTTGGGCGTTGCGTTTGTCACGCTCACCACGTTTCGGGGAGTGGCGTTTAATGCGCCTTTTTATGCGCGTATGGGCTTTGAATATCTTGAGTTGGATGGTGCGGATGCACAGAGCGTCCGGTTACGGGAAGTGCTCGAGGCTGAAGCGGCGCATGGGTTACCGGCGCAAAGCCGGTGCGCCATGCGCCTTGGTGTTTAACTCATACCAGCAGTGGCGCAATCACCAGACTAACAATTGCCATCACGTTGATAAGAATGTTCATCGCCGGACCCGACGTATCTTTGAAGGGGTCGCCGACGGTATCGCCGACAACCACAGCGGTGTGCACGTCTGAGCCTTTGCCGCCAAGGTTGCCCTTTTCGACGTGCTTCTTGGCGTTGTCCCAAGCGCCACCGGCGTTAGCCATGGTGAGTGCCAGCAACACACAGCCGAGCAACGCGCCACCCAGGAAACCACCCAGCGCTTCGGCGCCGAGCACAAAGCCAACCAGTGGTGGCACACCAACGGCGATAACGCCGGGTAACAACATGCGTCTGAGCGCTGCATTGGTCGCGATCTCGATGCACTTTTCGTTGTCTGGTTCGGCGTTGCCTTCGAGCAGGCCAGGAATTTCGCGGAACTGCCGACGAATCTCTTCAATCATTTCCATGGCCGCGTCGCCGACTGCGGTCATGGTGATGCTGGCGATTAAAAAAGGAATCAGTCCGCCGATGAACAGCCCAATGAGCACGTCAGGGTCGCCGATATGCAGGGTGAAACCTTCGACGCTTGCTGAAATGGTTTCCACGTAGGCGGCGATGATCGCAAGGGCGGCCAGGGCGGCGGCGCCAATCGCAAAGCCTTTGCCCATCGCGGCCGTGGTGTTGCCCAGTTCATCAAGGGAATCGGTGATGGTGCGAGTGTCTTCGCCGAGCCCGGCCATTTCGGCAATGCCACCAGCGTTGTCTGCAACCGGGCCGTAAGCATCTACCGCCATGGTCATGCCAACGGTGGCAAGCAACCCTACCGCAGCCACACCCACGCCATAAAGACCAGCCAGTTCCGTCGATAGATAGATGATGCCGCAGATAGTGAGTACAGGAACCACAACTGATTCCATGCCAACGGCGAGGCCAGTGATCATGACGGTGGCGGCACCGGTTTTACCCGATTCGGCGATGCGCAGCACCGGCGTCGATGAGGTGTAGTACTCAGTAACCAGCCCGATGATGACGCCACCGACCGAACCGCCGAGCACAGCCAGCCAGACGCTGTTGGAGATACCTACGGCGCCCAGTACAAAGTAGGCCGCGGCGATGAAGATGACCGGCGTGAAGATCATGCCAATGCGTAACGCCACTGCGGGATCTTTGGCGGACATGGCGCGAACCACGCCGATGCCAATGATCGAGCAAATCAAACCCACAGAGGCGAGTAGAAGTGGTGCAAACATTAAAGTCGCGCGTGCGTCACCTTCGGTCATGCCGGGAGCCAGTGCGTTGAGCGACATGAGCGCCATGGTGGAGGCGATCGCGATGGTGGCGATCATCGAGCCGCAATAAGACTCGAAGATGTCAGAACCCATGCCCGCGACGTCGCCGACGTTGTCGCCGACGTTGTCAGCGATGACGCCGGGGTTGCGTGGATCGTCTTCTGGAATGCCCGCTTCGATCTTGCCGACCAGGTCAGCGCCAACGTCCGCACTCTTGGTAAAGATGCCGCCGCCGACTCTGGAGAACAGTGCAACGCAAGAAGCACCCATGCCAAAACCGTGAATGTGATGTGCCGTGTGGGGGTCGCCGCCCAGATAATAATAGGTAATGCCGAGTCCGATGAGGCCGAGTGAGGCTACTGCGAGCCCCATAATCGAACCGCCGAAGAAGGCGACCGATAAGGCTTCGGGGGCACCATGGACGTGGGCGGCGGTTGTTGTGCGGACGTTAGCCTTTGTGGCCGTGTACATGCCAATCCAACCGGCAGCGGCGGATGACAACGCACCAGCGAGAAATGCACCAACGGTGCCAATACCCAAGCCAGAAAAATAGAGCAGTACCAGTAGTACGGCAGCGAATATACCAAGCATGGTGTATTCGGCTCGCATAAACACCATGGCGCCTTTGTGAATGGCGTCGCCGATTTTCTTAACGGCGTCGGTGCCTTCGTCGTAACGCATTACCAACCCATACACGACAAAGGCGGCAATGAGCCCCGCGATGCCAAAAACGGGAGGTAGTAAAACCAAGTCAGTCATAGCTTATCCCAGTAGAAAAAGTTGTTAGCTTTTACTGGTTCCAGCGCTGCTTGATGAAGGAACAGAAGTAAAGGTGATGAAGTTACGTGTGGTTTAGATAGTGACCATATTGAATAGGTTGAAAGGCAAGCGCGTGTTGCACGCTGCGCACCCTCCCCAGAGCGCGTCGCTTGATCATACCCAAGGTGTTGAGAAAAAGAACCGGGCAAGCACAGTTGCTGTCAGTGCCTGTATTTGTGGCGCGCGGAGCCTGCAGCTCACTGCATCTCACTGCATCTCACTGCATCTCACGCGCGCGAGTCGCCAAACGCGTGGTTTAGCCTCGGTTGAGCAGGTCTCGAAGGTCGCTGATACCCGCGTTAGCGCGGGAGATATAGGAGGCCATAACCAGAGAGTGGTTGGCGACCAGGCCGAGGCCTTCACCATTGAGGATGATAGGACTTAGCAGAGACTCTTGCGTGCCTTCGAGCTCGCGGACAATTTGGCGCAAGCTAATAGAGGCGTTCTTGTCTTCGAGGACGTCTTTGAAATCAACCTCGACGGCGCGCAGAAGGTGAATCAGTGCCCAGGTGTGGCCGCGGGCTTCGAAGAAAATATCGTCGAGCTTGGTCCAGGAGGTTTTCACGTCGCCTTCGAGTTCTGTTGCTGTCGACTGCGTGGCGTTGGCATCGCCGGCCAGTGCCAGGTCGAGTTGGCGTTTGCCAACGCTTGCGGAGAGTTGCTGGGACAGGTTGCCCAGGCGCGACTCAACGCCCTCAAGCCAGCTTTGCAGGTTGTCTGCGCGGGCATAGAACTGGCCGTCTGAAGCGGCCTTGTTGGTCAGGCGTTGGGCGTAGGAGCGAACAAGCTTGTTGCCCTCAGCGTACTCAGATTCGGTCTGTGGAAACATCCAGCTCGAGTTGTCGAAGAAAAAGTGCCCTTCGGCATTTTGCAGGTCTTTGTCTTCAGCAGACTGGCTTTGGGAGCGGGCAAAGTCGATGCGCATGGAGCGACTCATATCCCTGACCTGGGTGAGCGCGCCAAATTCCCAGTTGGGCATGTTGTCGAGCCAGACCCCTGGTGGGAAGCGGTCATTCGACAGGTAGCCGCCAGTTTTGTGCAGCAGCGTGTCGGTAATGCGGTGGAAGGTGGTGGCGATGGTGTAGCCCGTGACAATGTTGTCCACGCCCTCTTCGGCAGCGTAGGCCTGCGCGTTGGCCGCTACATCAAACAGATCGGGTTTACGCGACCACCAGGCGCCAACAATGATGGCGGCAATGAGGTACAGGGCAATCAGTCCGAACAGGATGCGGACGATGTTTGCGAGTGTGCTGCTCTCGGCGTTCGTGCCGTAGTAGCTGGTTTTCCAAAATTTCCAGTTCATCGATAGATTATCTCAGGTTTTGCGCCGAATAGTTGAATGGCACAACAGCAAATTCTGCGGTGAACAGGCGACCGTCGCGGGTACCCAGGCGCAGTTGGGTGGTTGGGTAGGACTGGGGTTCGCCAGTATGGGGTGGTTTGGGCGGCGCAGGCAGGGCGCTGGCGTCGAGTCCCATGATCATCAGGTGCTTGCCGCCCGGTTTGAGAGTCACACGCTCGCCCGGTGCGATGCACTGTTCGGGGATGCGTCGCATGGCGACCCGTTGACTGTCGGGGCCACCGACAGGTTCCGTGACGTGCAGCTCGACGGCGCGGGCTACCGCGGTGCTGTAGTCCACAAAACACAGCTCATCAGGGGAGTAGTTAATCAGTGTCGCGTAAGCCGCGGTCATCTTCCGCCCGGGTACGGCGCGCTTTATGTAGGCATCTTGCAGATGCAGCCCTGCGGGCGTGGGGTTTACCCCAGTCGAGTCTGAACACGCGGATAGGCCCAGGCAGATTATCCCGTTCAGTATGAGCGTCAGACCAGTGGTGACTGCGGGGCAGAAGCGGTGGGTCGAATTGGGGGTCGAATGGGGGGTGTTGGATTGGGGGGTGTTGAAGCGGGGGGTGTTGAAGCGGGTGGCTTGGCGATCGGTGGGCATGATGCTGGAGATGTTCACGGTAAGGGTCGAAGCCTACGCCTGTTGGGTGGGAATGGGGCAAAAACTGCCACGAGCCACATTTCTGCAAACTCTTAGGTGGCGCTACTTTTCGAACTTCGGCATCGTTAGCCGGTCGAAATTCTTCTGTATCCAAGGCCCCTAATCCGTTGGGCTCAGCACAGGGTTAAAGCTAAAGTGAAAAAAGTTGTCAAATTGATTGGCGGCGTCCTTTTTGGGCGTTTGGTCAGCACGCAGATTAGCTCGGTGTTGATGAGTGCTGTGTTCGCTGCGGCGTCCCTTCTTGCGGTGCACGCGGGTGCCGCTGAGCCGGTTGCTGACGGACTCAGCAACAATGGTGCGGCCCGCTGGCTGCAAGAACAGGAAGTCGAGTTCCTTAAGGTCGATCAGGCGTTTGCGCTGACGACGGAGCAGGGTGCGGATGGTGCGTTGCTTGCGCGCTGGGAAATGCCGGATGGCTATTACCTGTACCTGCACGCGTTTGGCTTTGAGACCCGCGGAGGTTCTGGCGTTAAGTTGGGTGCGGCAGAGATTCCTCCTGGCAAAGCCAAGGAGGACGAGTTTTTTGGCGACGTTGAGGTCTATTACCACGGTGCTCAAGCGCGCCTGCCACTTAATGGCACGGTGGGTAGTGAGGCCGTCGAGGTCGGCATTACCTATCAAGGCTGTGCGGATGCCGGTCTGTGTTATCCGCCAGAAACAAAATGGGTGATGCTTAACGCTGGAAACTACAGCAATGACATCAGTGCGGGTGGCGCAAGCGCGGCTCCGAAGACCGGTTCTGGTGGTTCCGCCGGGACCTCGCAGATTGCGGGCACTCAAGAGCAACAGCTTGCAGCGACACTCGCCGGTGCCAGCGTGCTCAGCTCGTTGGGTTTGTTCTTGTTGTTGGGAATAGGTCTTGCGTTTACGCCCTGTGTTTTACCCATGGTGCCAATTTTGTCCAGCATTATTGTTGGTGAATCGGGTGACATGAGTCGCCTGCGCGGGTTCTGGTTGTCACTGGCTTATGTGCTGGGTATGGCCATTACGTATGCCATTCTCGGAGTGCTGGTTGGCACCTTTGGTGCGAGTTTGAATCTGCAGGCCGCGTTGCAATCGCCGCCGGTCTTGATTGTATTCTCGCTGGTGTTTGTGGCGCTGTCGTTTTCGATGTTTGGGTTTTACGAGCTGCAATTGCCGCAAGGTTTGCAGAATCGGTTGAACAACATGAACCAAGGGCGTGCAGGTGGTAACTACGTCAGTGTGTTTATCATGGGCTCGTTGTCGAGCCTGGTGGTGTCGCCCTGTGTCTCGGCGCCACTTGCCGGTGCGTTGATCTACATTGGCTCGACGGGTGATGCCGTATTTGGTGGCCTGGCGTTATTGGCGCTGGGTCTTGGCATGGGCGTGCCGCTGCTATTGATTGGGGCTAGTGGCGGTCATCTGTTGCCGCGTGCCGGGGTGTGGATGGACAGCGTCAAGGCGGTGTTTGGCGTGTTGCTGCTTGGGGTGGCCGTTTGGTTGCTCGAGCGTGTTGTGCCCGCTTCCGTAACGCTTGCATTGTGGGCGGCGCTTGCCGTCGGCGTTGGGGTCTACCTCGGTGCGCTCGACTTCTCGCCGCGTAGTGGTTGGGGCCAGCTGTGGAAGGCCTCTGGTGCGTTTAGTTTTCTCTATGGGGTGCTGTTATTGATTGGGGCGGCCAGTGGTGCAAACGATCCGTTGCGACCTCTGACCGCCTTTGCCGGCGGTGGCAGTGGCGCGGTTAGTGGTGTGGCCAGTGCCAATGACCACGGCGGCGCCTGGATTACGATAAAAGGCGTGGATGAGTTTGACCTTGAGCACGCGCGCGGGGTGGCTGCGGGCAAGCCTGTCATGCTCGACCTTTATGCAGACTGGTGTATCTCCTGCAAGGTCATGGAGCGGCGGGTGTTTCCAGAGGCGGGTGTGAGCGCGCAACTCGCGCAGTTTCATCTGATTCGGGCTGATGTGACAAAAAATAGCGAGCAAGATCAGGCTTTAATGGAGCGGTACGGCCTGTACGGCCCTCCGAGCATGGTGTTTTTTGCTCCCGATGGTAGCCAAATCGGTGGTTTTACGGTTCAGGGCGAACTTGATGTTGAGGGCATGGCCACTCATTTGGCCAAGGTTCTGGACTTATCGGCCGAAAGAACTTCGGTTAATGTTGCGATAAATTCGCTGATATAGCCGATAAAATGCGCTAAACGTCTCAAAATCATGGGTCGCTCTGTTTTCTCGGCGATACCTCGTGCACACTGGCCAGTGTTATTCACCGGTTATGGGAAGCACGTTTCATGGCAGCAGCCACACCATCTTCTTCCAGTCAGGGCAATGGCGGGCAGGGTCAGATCAATATTCTGGTGCTGCAAGGGCCGAACCTGAATCTATTGGGAACCCGTGAGCCTGAGGTTTACGGCTACGACACCCTTGACGATATTCATGCTCGCATCACTGCTCGCGGTTCAGAGCTCGGGGCCACCGTTAGCTATTTGCAGAGCAATGCGGAGCATGAGCTGGTGAATGCGCTGCACGCGGCGCCGTCTGCCGGTGTGGAGTTTGTCGTTATTAACCCCGGCGCCTTTACCCATACCAGTGTCGCCCTCCGCGATGCGTTTTTGGGCGTCGCGCTGCCGTTTATTGAGGTTCATCTGAGCAATGTGCATGCCCGGGAAGCGTTTCGACAGACGTCTTATTTATCTGATGTGGCCGTAGCGGTGATCACCGGATTGGGCGCAGAAGGCTATCTTTATGCGCTGGAGGCCGCCGTGCAGCGGGTGCGAGCCCAACAACCCAAAGGCCCAAGGGATAGCGGGAGTTAGCTATGGATCTGCGAAAAATCAAAAAGCTTATTGAATTGGTGGAAGAGTCTGGCATTGCTGAGTTGGAGGTTAAGTCTGGCGAAGAAGCGGTGCGGATTACTATGGCCGTGCCAGGGCAGGCGCAACTTCAGCCGCAACTTCAGTCTCAAATTCAGCCGTTGGTGGCACCGATGATGCTAACTGAGCCCCCGGCTCCCGCCGAACCAGTTGCCGCCGGCAAGCCTCTGAAAGCACCGCTCAGCGGCACCTTTTATGCAGCGCCGGCGCCAGATGCGGGGCAGTTTGTGGCCGTGGGTGACCGGGTCAATCCGGGGGATGTACTTTGCATTGTCGAAAGTATGAAGATGATGAACCCTATTGAGGCTGATCGGATGGGCACCATCAGTGCCATTCTGGTGCCTAATGGCGAGCCGGTCGAAGCGGGGCAGTCGTTGTTTCTGATTGTCTCTGATCAAACCTGAGGGGCTGAGCCCACAATGAGTTGGTTGCAGGTAAAAATAGAGCTTCCCGGCCATTATGCCGATGCGTTAAGCGATGTTTGCATGGACCTAGGGGCGGTTTCTGCGCTGCTGGATAACGCAGGCGAAGATTCGTTGATTGAGGCGGTGTTAGAGCCTGGCCCTGGAGATACAATCGTCTGGAAACGTGCTGCTATAACGGCGTTTTGGGATGTAACTGTTGACATTGCGTCGGTGGTGAGGCGATTGCAGGCAGAAATTCACGATAAAGGTATTTTCGCCGAAGTTAGTGCTAATTTTCTGTCTGAAGGCGATTTGGCCGCGCTGCCTGCCCAGCCGGTTGAAGAGTTGTCGTTTGCCCGGGGGCGACTATGGCTGTTGCCGCGCGATGCGACCGTTGAGCGCTTGGCGGAACTCGACTCTGCTGCGGTGCTGAAGCTCGATCCGGGACTCGCCTTTGGCAGTGGCCTGCATCCGACGACCCAGCTATGTCTTGAGTACATGGCAACAATGACCAGTTTGCCGGGTGCTAGAGTGCTCGACTTTGGCTGTGGCTCTGGCGTTTTAGCGCTTGGCGCGTTGCTGTTGGGGGCTGTGGCTGCTGACGGTGTTGACCATGACCCGCAAGCGCTGCTGGCGACCCGTGATAATGCTGCCTACAATGGCGTAGCGGCGGGTATGCAGGTGTTTATGCCCGGTGAATTGCCCAGCCAGTCGCGCTATGAGGTGGTGGTGGCGAACATCCTTGCAAACCCCCTTATCGAACTGGCTGATGAGTTGAGTGAGCGCTTGCTGCCGGGTGGAACTCTTGTTCTGGCGGGCTTGCTGGCGCAACAGGCGGAAGCGGTGATTGAGGCGTACCCCAACATTAAGTTTGCTCCACCGGTGCCCCATGTTGGCGCCGCGATCGCGGCCGCCGATCGCGTTGACGCCCAGGACGAACGCTGGGTGCGCCTGCAGGGCGTGAAGGTGCGTTAATGGTGACAACGGAGCCGCCGCCGCTAATCACCGAGTGTCCGAACTGCCACACGCGCTTTCGAGTGGGTGAGTCGCAACTGCAGATCGCGCACGGGCGTGTGCGTTGTGGCGCCTGCCTTGCGGTGTTTGCCGGCGTGGATCACCTGCTGCTCGACGACGCGACACCCGCTCCGGAACTCACCTCCGAAACCAATATGCTCGAATCGGTGCTTGCTGAGCTGGCCGAAGAAGACAGCACAAAAGAGGACGGAGAGGCGGGATTGACCGGTTATGGTGCAACCGCTGCGCGTGCTTATGAGCTCGACGCGCTGGCGGCTGAGCGCGGCGATACTCAGGAACTTGAGCTGTCGGGAGGGTTTCTTGCCGTTGAACTAGACCCGGATGGTGAGAACCTACGCGTCCAACCTGAGCTTGAGTCAGGGGAGGACGCCGACTGGACCAATGTGGAGGTGGACACCCAGGAGTTTGGTCCGCGGGTCACTCTTGAGCTTGCGAGTTCTGGTGCGAGTAGCCGGTTTGATGATGCGCCTGCAGAGTCTGCGCCACGAGCGACCTCTCAGCCACGAGCGACGATAGAAGACGCGCTGAACAATGAGGAAGCGTTACGCTGGTGGCTTGAAGATGAATTGCCCAGCGAAGCAAACGGATTTGCGGTGGACGATGATGACAGCATGGTGGTGCAGCTGTCTGAACTCGACATGGTGCACGATGACGATGATCTCGCCTTGCAGCAATTGCTGAGCACGCCGGAAGCGGGCAGCAAGAGCCAGCTCGAGGCGTTGTTTCGTGAATTGCGCGAAGACGGTGAAAGTGTCGGCCAGGGTAGTACGGCGCTTGATTCTTCGGCATTGCAGCCAACGTCAGCTCAGGCAACATCAGAGCAAGCATTGCGCGATGTTGTATCAGACCTCAAGGCCGATGCCGAACCGATAGGTGCGCAAACCCCAGACTTTCAAACTACAGGCGCTGAAGCCATAAGCACTGGGAGTTCAGAGTCTGTGGCGAGTGTCGCCGCCCCGCCGGCCGTGGTTGCGAGCGAGCAATCTTCGGCTGATCTTCAGAGTGCGATTGATCAAGCTGAACCGTTGGTTACCCGTGCTGTTGCAAATAGCGCGCTTGCCGTAACGGCAAATAAGGTGGCTGCCGCGGAGCGAGTCGCTGCCGCCGAACAGGCGGCCAGTGCGGCAGGCCCAACTGCTGCTGACAAGAGTGCTGCTGACAAAACTGCCGCGGTCAAAAGTGCTGTTACATCGATCGAGATTCCCCCGGCCCAATACAAGCAGGCTGAGGTCACTGACTCTGGGAACGATTTGCTGGCAGCTGGGCACGGCGCTGAGTTGATTGAGCCGCCGCCGGAAAGCCCCGCGTTGGAGTCCACTGGTTGGGATTCTGCGACCTTTCCGGTTACCCCGGCTGAGTCGGTGGAAGGTCTGGCGGCGGAGATGTCGGTCGCTGGACGAACGGAGCGAGAGAAGGTGGGCGCCGGCAAGGCCGCGCTTGATACTGCAAAATCGACCCTCGAACGTTGGCTTGGCAACCCTTATGCCTTGCGGATCGGTACGGTGCTGGCGTCCCTATTGCTGGTTGGTCAGGTGATGTTCTGGCAGTTTGATGATTGGGCTAAATCGCCAACGCTACGGCCAGTGTATGCCAGCGTCTGTTCGGTGGTGGGGTGCGAGCTGCCCCTGCGGCGTAGCGTGCAAGACATGCAGTCGCGCAAGTTAGCGGTGCGCAGCCATCCGGACAAGGCAGACAAGCTGTTGGTGGACGCCCTGATCATCAACGAGGCCGAGTTTGCGCAGCCCTTTCCGGTCATTGAATTGCAGTTTATGGATTTGAGTCAGCAGGTAGTTGAGTCTTACCGACTTGAACCAGGCGAATACCTTGATGGCGAACTTGCGGGTAGCGACCAACTGATGGCGGTTCGAACGCCGGTGCACATCGACATCGAAATTGCTGATCCTGGGCCTTCGGCCGTTAACTATCAGTTGCAGTTTCACTAATACAGCTAGCGGTCGATAGATTGGCGGTCATCCGCTGAGCGCCCTTTCTATTGCTTCCTTTTCCATTGCTTCCTTTTCCATTGCTTACGCTGGGCGGTTATGATGTGCGCCCAATTTTGCTGCCCCTTTTCTCACTAACGACTGCCCGCCGATGATCCGCATAGGCTCCCACCAATTACGCAACTGCGTTGCCCTGGCCCCAATGGCCGGAGTAACGGATGTGCCGTTTCGAAAGATCGCCTGGGAACAGGGCGTGGGTTATATGGTGGGCGAGATGACCGGGTCGCGGCCGGAGCTAAAGAACACCCGAAAAACGTTGCTGCGGCGGGAAGCCGTTGCCGGTTCGCTGCATGCGGTGCAGATTGCAGGGACAGACGTTGAGTGGCTAAAGGACGCCGTTCGAGACGCGATCGAATGCGGCGCCCAGATAGTCGATCTCAACTTTGGTTGTCCGGCAAAGAAAGTGTGTCGCAAAGCCGCGGGCTCTGCGTTGATGGCCCATCCTGAACAGTTGGTTGCACTGACAACTGCAGCGGTTAGCGTTGCTGCTACTGCCGCTGTGCCCGTTACCGTGAAGATGCGCACCGGCCCCGCGCCGGCAACGCGCAACGCGCCTGAGCTTGCGAAGGCATTGGAAGACGCAGGGGTTGCCGCGCTCGCTGTTCATGGCCGCACTCGAGCCTGCAAGTTTGTCGGTGATGTTGAGTTCGACACCGTCGCTCGGGTCAAGGCTGCGGTTTCTGTTCCGGTGTTTGCGAATGGCGATATTTGTTCACCAACAGATGCCCAGCGAGTGCTGGCTCAAACTGGCGCAGACGGCGTAATGATTGGGCGGGCGGCGTTAGGCGCGCCCTGGTTGCCAGCTTGGATAGCAGCGGAACTCGAAGGGCGGCACTTTCGCCCGCCTGGGCTTGCTGAGCGTGTGCAGTTCTTGCGCGATCAGTTGCTGGCAACGCATCGATTTTATGGCGAAGAACAGGGCGTGCGAATTGCGCGTAAGCACGTTCAATGGACGTTGTCCCATGCCACTATTTTGAGCGAGGGGTTGAACTCTGCGGATGCTGAGGGTTCGCTTCGCGCGTTAACAAAATCAATTCTGCGTGCGTCAACCGCGAATGAGCAACTTGATCTGCTCGGTACGCTGGGTGAACGGCGCGTCGCTTGAACTGAACGGCCAATAGCAAAACAACATTTATCTAACTTGGAGTATTGATGACCACATCTGTTACAGACCCACGAACACTGCCTGTTCGACGGGCGCTGTTAAGTGTTTCCGATAAAACTGGCATAGCGGAACTGGGTGCAGCGCTGGCTGCGGCTGGCGTTGAGCTGTTGTCTACCGGCGGTACGTACAAAGCGTTAACTGAAGCAGGGCTTGCGGTGACGGAGGTGTCGAAGCACACCGGTTCACCGGAAATCATGGATGGGCGGGTTAAAACACTGCACCCCAAGATTCATGGCGGCATTCTCGGCCGTCGGGGTGTTGACGACGAGGTGATGCGTGAGCACGACATTGCGGCGATCGATCTTGTGGTGGTGAATCTCTACCCGTTTCGGGAAACGATTGTGCGCAATGACTGCACCGATGCTATGGCGATTGAGAACATCGATATTGGGGGGCCTGCAATGTTGCGTGCGGCCGCCAAGAATCACGCGTTTGTTTGGGTAGTGGTCAACCCCGCCGATTACTCGAAAGTGCTGGATGCCGTATCCGGTAATGGCAGCACCTTTGCCATTCGTCGACGCGCAGCGTTGCACGCGTACCAGCATACGGCCAGTTATGACAGTGCGGTGGCCGCTTATCTACTGCGTTCGGAACTTGATGGTGAGAGTGGTGAGGCGGCTGACGCCATCGAGTTAGCGCTACCCGAGTCATACACGCTCTCGTTCACAAAGCGCATGGATATGCGCTACGGCGAAAACCCGCATCAGCGGGCTGCATTTTATGTTGAAGACCAACCTGCGGCTGGCACGATTGCGGGTTTCGAGCAGCTGCAAGGCAAAGCGCTTAGCTATAACAATATTGCTGACACCGACGCCGCTCTCGAATGCGTGAAGGTGTTTAGTGAGCCTGCGTGCGTGATTGTTAAGCACGCGAATCCCTGTGGGGTTGCCTGTGCTGACACTCCGCTTGCGGCTTATGATCTGGCATTTGCGACTGATACAACCTCGGCTTTTGGCGGCATCATTGCTTTCAATCGGCCACTTACGGCGCAAACACTTGCCCCCATTCTCGAGCGCCAGTTTGTCGAAGTGATCATAGCTCCGGAAGTAGAGGATGCCGCGCTTGAGTTGGCGGCAAAGAAAAAGAATGTGCGCGTGTTACGCACCGGGACGTTGCCAGCGAATGCCGCCGCGTTTCGTGACTTCAAGCGGGTTGGCGGAGGCTTGCTTGTGCAAGATGCGGATCAAACAGCGCTGATCGAAACCAATTTGCAAGTGGCAAGCCAGCGTTCACCCACGGCGGATGAGCACCGGGATTTGTTGTTTGCCTGGAAGGTGGCGTGGTTTGTGAAATCTAATGCGATTGTGTATGCGCGCAACCAGCAAACCATTGGCGTAGGCGCAGGGCAGATGGCGCGTGTTATCAGTGCAAAGATTGCGGGTATGAAGGCGGCAGAAGAGGGGTTGGAAGTGTCGGGTGCGGTTATGGCCTCAGATGCCTTCTTTCCGTTTCGAGACAGCATTGATGCGGCGGCAGCCGCGGGTATAAAAGCGATCATTCAGCCCGGTGGCTCTATGCGTGATAACGAAGTGATTGAGGCCGCAGACGAGCATGGTATTGCGATGGTGCTTACCGGTATGCGGCATTTTCGCCATTAAGGACGTAAAGATACGATGAAAGTTTTGGTGGTAGGTAGCGGTGGGCGCGAACATGCGCTTGCATGGCGCGTATTGCAGGGCAAAAGCGTCACTTCTGTGTTGGTGGCGCCCGGCAACGCCGGAACCGAACTTGAAGCCGGCGTTACCAATGTGGCGGTTGCGGTCGATGATTTTGAGGGGCTGATTGCTCTGGTGCAGCGCGAAGCGATTGCTTTGACGATTATTGGGCCTGAGGTACCTTTGGTGGAGGGTATCTGTGATCGTTTTGCAGAGGCAGGATTGGCCTGCTTTGGACCAAGCAAGGCGGCTGCGCAACTGGAAGGTTCGAAGGCATTTGCGAAAGACTTTCTTGCCCGGCATAACATTCCAACCGGTGCCTACAACACGTTTTCAGAAGTTGCGGAGGCGCTTGAGTACGTGCGCGCGCAGGGTGCGCCGATTGTTGTCAAAGCGGATGGCCTTGCGGCGGGCAAAGGTGTGGTGGTTGCGACAAGCCTTGCCGAGGCTGAGGCTGCCGTCACTGACATGCTTAGTGGAAATGCGTTTGGCGATGCCGGGGCGCGAGTGGTTATCGAAGAATTTTTAGCGGGTGAGGAAGCCAGCTTTATTTGTCTGTGTGACGGTACAACGGCTATTCCGTTTGCCAGTTCGCAAGATCACAAAGCACGAGACGATGGTGACAAGGGACCAAATACAGGGGGTATGGGTGCCTATTCACCGGCTCCGGTGGTTACCCCGGCCATACATGAACGCGTCATGCGCGAGGTCATTGAACCAACCCTTGCGGGCATGGCAGCAGACGGCATGCCCTATACCGGATTTCTTTATGCGGGGTTAATGATTGCCGCTGACGGAACACCAAAGGTCATCGAGTTTAATTGTCGCTTCGGCGACCCGGAGGCGCAGCCCGTGATGACGCGACTGCGCTCTGATCTTGCCGCCGTGTGCTTGCAGGCGCTTGCGGGGGAACTTGCCAGTGTCACGCTTGAGTTTACTGATCAGGTGGCGCTTGGTGTGGTGCTTGCAGCTGGCGGCTACCCGTTGGCGTACGAATCGGGCGCCAACATTACAGGGCTTGAAGCTGATCAGGCACATACCAAAGTATTCCATGCAGGCAGCGCGCTGGTAAAAGACGAGGTTGTCACCGCTGGTGGCCGAGTGCTGTGTGTGGTTGCGCTTGGTAACAGCGTGGCCGAAGCTCAGGCACGCGCCTATCAGCGCATCGAGACCATTAGCTGGCAAGACATGTACTGCCGCCGCGATATTGGGTACCGCGCGCTAGCGCGCGAGCGCGGTTAAGTTCTTACTCCGCTACGGGCGTATGTCTGACAGACTAAAAAAATGCACCGGCGCAGGCTGTGGGCATGAGTTTTGTAACCGCCTCTGCCGCAACCCAAAATTTTTCCCGTAACGCGACGCTTAACTTGTTGCGACGGTTTGAGCCGATGACTGACTTTGACTGGCACAGCCTTGCGACACTTGCACGGCTCGCACACGAAGTGGTTGTGCCGGCCAAGCGATTGTTGGTTCGGCCGCCGAGGCGCATGGACGGTGTCTGGTACCTCTGTTCAGGAACAGTGTGTAACGAACAAACCGGCGAGCGCTTTGTGGCGGGCTCACAACGGTGTCGTGTGCCGATCTATCCGGGTCAATCCAGCCTGCGTTGCGTTAGCGCTGTGCGATTACTTTACTTTGACGCGAGCGCAGCCCGGTTGTTTCATTTGCAGGGTGATCTGGATGACTCGGGCGGCTCAGTAAACACTGGCTACGTAGAAGATTTAACAAATGCATCTGCTGCAACTCACTGGCTAGAGACGCTGGCTGGGAGCCCGGTGTTGCGATTGCTCTATCGACGCCGTGGGGCATCCGGTTGGCAGCGTTGGTTACGCGAACTTGAGCCCGTTGTCATTGCGCGCGGTCAGCAGCTCATTGCGCCTGGTGTGGCTGGCGAGTGTTTTTATATTGTGCAAACAGGTGTTGCGCTGGTTGAGGTGGCGGGCGGCCATCGGCCGTTGGCGCAGGTGGCGGCAGGTGGTTTTTTTGGTGAAGACGCCGTGTTAACTGGCGGCCTGCGCAATGCTCGAGTGCATATGCCGATGGGTGGTCGGGTACTGCGAGGTGAAGCGCGTCAGTTGCGGGCGCTTGTTGGCGACCTATGGTGGATGCTGGCTCGGGAGCCTGACTCTTGGCGAGCCGGCAGTGAGCCGTTGCAGATTGCTTCGGTGCTTGATGCACAGGCGTTACGCCGGCAAATTGCAGGGCTTAACAAATCGGTGTCCTATGGGTTGTGTGTTGGAAATGACAACGAGCAGCTCAATCTTGCGTTGTTGTTGCTGGTGCACCACGGCTATCGGATTGTGCTGAGCGACGGATCTAGCGAGGCGGAAAAGATCTCGCCACCAGCGAGCCCAATCTAGAGCTTGAGTGTCATGAAGAGGCTGTAAGGATCTTCACTGTAGTTTGCAAACGGGCTGCAGGGCGTGAAGCCGAATCGCTCGTACAGTTTGCGTGCGGGTGAAAACGCTACGGGTGTGCCGGTTTCGAGGCTGAGTTGTTCGAGCCCGCTCTGTCGAGCCACGGTCATAATGTGATCGAGCAGATCAGCCGCAATGCCCTGACGCAAATGCGCCGTAACGGTGCGCATAGACTTCAGCTCACCCTGCTGGGGCGTAAGCATTTTTAATGCAGCGCAGCCCTGTAGATCGCCCTGAGTGGTACGTGCGCTGAAGAACAGAATATTGTTTGCCTGTAGTGCGGCGAGATCTAGTGCGTGCACGCTTTCAGGGGGAGAATGCGTGGCCATATCTTGCAAGTGTTCTTGCAGCAGTTCGATGATATCTGGGCTCGCAGGGCTTTCGATTTTGATAGGCATAGGTGCATTATGCCGGAACGGTGCGTTCTGCGGCCCAGGCGCGTAGTTCGCGAATGCTCTCAGCGTGCAATATAGATACCGGATAGGTGCGATTGATGGCGGCTAACAGTGTTTCGGTTGTAACCGGCTGATTCTGCGCAGCACTTAGATAACGCGCTGAGACAATCGCCTCTTCTATTTCAGCACCGGTAAACCCCTGGGCGACCTTCGCCAGTTCGGGGAGATCAAAGTCGTCTGGGTTGGCGCCACGCTTGTGCAAATGAATGGCAAAAATATCTTCGCGAACGGTCTGATCTGGCAGGTCGACAAAAAATACTTCGTCTAGCCTGCCTTTGCGCATGAGTTCGGGAGGCAGGCGGGTGATGTCATTAGAGGTTGCGACGATAAATACGGGTTTGGTGTTCTCTGCCATCCAGGTCAAGAGAGTGCCGAGCACTCGTTGTGCTGTGGCGTTGTCTCCTTCGCCGGTCGCCAGCCCTTTTTCGATTTCATCCATCCACAGTACGCAGGGCGCCATCAGCTCTGCCTGGGCGAGAGAGTTACGTAAGTTGCGTTCGGTTTCACCAAAGTATTTGTTGTAGAGCGCGCCAAAGTCGAGCCGCAACAACGGCAGGCCCCAGGCGCCAGCTACACACTTGGCGGCCAGGCTTTTGCCGCCGCCCTGTACGCCAAGCAACATGACTCCGCGAGGCTTGTCGACCAATCCTTCGCTGCTGTCTGCGTTGAGGAGTGGCTCCTTTCGCAGCGCAAGCCAGCGCTTCAAATTATCGAGCCCTGCAACCTGGCCAAAGGATTCTGTGTCGTACTCAAAATGCAGCACGCCTTCAGCATCTAACAGTTCAAACTTGAGTCGATTAACGGCTGGGATATCGCTCTCGGTAATCGCACCGTCGCTAAACACGGCATGACGAATTAATACCTGAGCATCAGCGTGAGTTACGCCACGTAGATTGGCGATGAGCTTGGTCAGTGTTTCTCGATCCGTCTTAACCCGCTGACCCTCGTTTTGTTCCCCCCATTCTTGGGCCTGCTTACGAACAATGGCCATTAACTCATCGTCACTGGGTAACTGCAGCTGAAACGATGCGCTGAAACGACCCAGCTCGGCCGGTGTTGTGAGCCGGTGACTGACCAACACAATAGTTTTGCCCTGAGACTCGTGGTCGAGGGCGATGTCTTTCAGGTAGCGCACGATCTTGGGTTCGGTCAGCCACGGGTGTAAGTCGCACAGCGCATAGATTGCCGGGCCGGGTTGTTCAGTGATATGTGCGAGCAGTGCTTCGGGCTCGTGCAAGCTGAGGTCGTTGGGCAGATCGCTGCCAAAGCCGCCGCGGCGTAATCCGCGGGTTACTGACCACTCGTGGAATTCTGTGGTGCGTTGCATAGCGAGACGCAGTAGCAGGCTCAACACGCGTCGCTCATCGGGCGACTCGATGGCGATGAGTGGAATTTTGGCGTCGAGGATCAAGCCGAGATCGCGGGTGTCACCCATGGCGCTGTGTCCTTGTTCAGGTGCTTTTCACGCAGGAAGGTTAGTATAGAGACCTTAATGAGAACCAACTATGAAGCAGTACCCTGACGATCTGATTCGCGGCTTCGATCGCGCTCTGCGTACACTGACAGGACAGCATCGGGCCAATCGCCCGTCCCCGGCTGCTGATGAGCCGCAAAATGCCGACTTGTCGGCAGAAGAGGTTCGTCACGCGGCGGGCCTGATGCGGGTCAATCACTGCGGCGAGGTCTGTGCCCAGGCGTTGTACGACGGTCAGTCAACAACAGCACGATCTCCGGAGGTGCTGGCGGTGCTGGCCCATGCCGGTGAGGAAGAGGTTGATCATCTGGTCTGGTGTGAGGAGCGGCTGGATGAGCTCGGTTCTCGCCCCAGCGTCCTGAACCCGTTGTTTTATGGGGCGTCCTGGACCTTAGGCGCCGTTGCGGGGTTGTTGGGCGACCGAGTCAGTCTTGCCTTTGTTGAGGCCACGGAAGATCAGGTTGTCAAACATCTTGATAGCCACCTCAGCTCTTTGCCCGATGCCGATGAACGTAGCCGAGCCGTGGTGACGCAGATGCGCGAAGACGAGGCGCGGCATGGCCACGACGCGCTCGAACTCGCTGGCACCCTAGGCGACGGATCAGCAGCCTCTGTTGAAGAGCAGACCTTGTCGCCCTTGCAGAAGCGAGTGATGGCGGGGGTCGCGCGGCTGATGACGGCTACCACGTATCGTATTTAGAGTCTGTCTGGCAGCTTAGTTGCTAAGTGCGCCCTTTGAGATTGGCGGGTGGAAGATGAGCTGTACCAGAGTTCCGTCGGGGTCGTAGCAATAGAAGGAGCGAGCGCCGTCTCGGTGGGTCTTGGGTGGCTGGGCGATCTCGACGCCAGCGTCTACTAATTTATGGTGCCAGCGATCGATATCGGCGATGTCATCAATGATGAAGCCAATATGGTCCAGCCGTTCTTTTAGGGTTGGTTGGCTGGGCGATTCATCTGCTGGGGCTATAGATGGGGCTGACGCAGCGGGTTGATCGAGCCGCCGGTGCAATGCCAGATTGTCAGTGCCCGAGCACAGGAACACATTGTCGTCGTCGGGCTGCCATTCGATGGTCATGCCCAGGAGCCTGATGTAGAAATCAAGGCAATCTTCTAGACTATCGACGTTGAGAGCGACGTGGCGCAGGCCGCTGGTGACCAGTGGATTTGTCGGTTGGTCGGTTGGGGTGGTCACTATCCGAGCGCCTCATCAGAGGTGACAACCTCGAAGCCGTGGGTGATTTCGACCCCACCGCGGCCAAGCATAATAGAGGCGCTACAGTACTTCTCAGCAGACAGTTCCACAGCACGTGCCACTTTGTCTTCGGCCAACCCTTCGCCTGCGACAATAAAATGTACATGGATGTGGGTAAACACTGACGGCACATCGTCGGACCGTTGTGCTGTTAATTGAGTCACACATTTCGTCACATTCTGACGCGATTTGCCCAAAATGTGCACGACGTCGTATGCGGTACACCCACCCATTCCCATTAATACAAGTTCCATCGGACTTGCGCCCACGTTGGTCTCGCGATTGCCGTCGAGCAAAATACTGTGTTGCGTGCCGGTTGTACCCTGAAATTGTTTGTCGGTTTGCCATTCGAGTGTGGCGGTCATTTCCTGCATGGCGTTTTCTATTCCGTGGTTTTTGAATATCTATGTTGTGGTGCCGAGCAAAATAATTTTGCACAGAGTTACAACCAACTTGATATGGAAAGTGTGACACAGTTCTCTATTGAATGCGCTTACCCAGTAAATTTATTGATATTCGTGGAAGTTAAAAGTGTGTTTTGAACGACAACTGAAGTTTCGTCAACTACGGTTAGCGTGCGCTAAAAAAGCGGCTGGTGTGAAGCGAGTCTGTGAGTACGTGGTATGAATCCACAAAATGCAGAACAAAACGACCGTTCGAGCACGGGTTTTGCACCGCTTGTCGTGAAGGTGTAGGTGCAAGCAAGGGGCTGTGCAAAAGTCTCACTCGGCCCTTGATGTCGGCCCACGCAAAAAGCTGGCATTGAATATGCAACTCAATGATGACCATTGAGTTCCTTGGTTAGAGCACCGGGGATTCACATGACGTAAGGGCAATTCGCATGATTACTACGAAGGAGCGCTAGCATGCTTGCAGCAAAAAATACCAAGGTTTCTGGTCTGGGTGCAAAACGACCACTGGCCAAAGGATTCGCTATGAGTGCTAACGCGCAAAGCGAAGATACTTCTCACCTCGATGCATTTCTTGCTGCGGCCCACCGTCGCAAGTACCCGGCAAAGAGCACCCTCATCTACGCCGGTGATAAGTCAGACTCGATTTACTACATACAGAAAGGGTCAGTGACCGTTCTGGTTGAGGACGAGTCTGGTCGTGAAATTATTGTTGCCTATTTGAACAAGGGCGACTTCTTTGGCGAAATGCCATTGTTTATGTCTGACAACAACCCGCGTACTGCTTGGGTTAAATCAAAGACAGAATGTGAAGTAGCTGAACTCAGTTACGCCAAATACAAAGAGCTTGCTGAGCGCGATACCCGTCTGCTCTACGCAGTGGGCTCACAGATGGCCAAGTCACTGACCAAGACCACACAGAAAGTCAGCGACCTCGCGTTCCTGGACGTTACCGGCCGCGTTGCCCGTACTCTTCTCGAACTCGCCAAGCAGCCTGATGCAATGACGCATCCCGATGGCATGCAAATCAAGATTACCCGTCAGGAAATTGGCCGCATTGTTGGCTGTTCCCGGGAGATGGTTGGCCGCGTACTCAAGACTCTGGTTGAACAGGGTCTGGTATCGGTGAAAGGAAAAACCATGGTGGTATTTGGTACACGCTAATCTTGGTGGCTGGTTGGATCGTTGATTTAACCGGTCACGCTTGAGAGACGTGTCTCAATTCGGCGAGGATCGCCGAAAACAAGGAAAACCAGTCGCATGATGTGACTTGCAACGGAATTGCCCCCCAAAGCCGGATCTATGATCCGGCTTTTTTAATGGCGAGAGAAAATGTGGGGGTCAGAATGAATTCTGACCCCGGTCTAGCCTGTTAGGTCTTTTAGGGCCTGACCCGGATCGTCTTCGCGCATGAAGGCTTCGCCTATCAGGTAGCAGTGCACATCAAGGGCGCGGAGGAACTCGATGTCGGCGGCGGTATGGATGCCGGACTCGGAAATGAGCAAGGCATCTTTAGAAGTAAGTTTTGCGAGTTCTTTAGTGGTGTTGAGCGTGGTTTCGAAGGTTTTCAGATTGCGGTTGTTAACACCAAGAAGATCAGCGTTCAGGGAGTTTATGCGTTCAAGTTCTGTCGCGTCGTGCACTTCAACCAGCACGTCCAAGCCGATTTCTCGGGCCAGGCCGTAAAAATCGGCCAGCTGTGAGTCGGTGAGTGCAGCAACAATCAGTAACAGGCAGTCAGCGCCAAGCGCGCGGGTTTCCCATATTTGATACGCATCGACAATGAAGTCTTTGCGCAGCACCGGCAGGCGGCTTGCCGAGCGTGCTTCCAGCAAATAGCTGTCGGCTCCCTGAAAATATTTGGCGTCAGTGAGCACCGACAAACAGGCGGCTCCGCCGGCTTCGTAGGAACTTGCGATAGCGCCGGGGTGGAAGTTGGGTCGAATCACCCCCTTGCTGGGTGAGGCCTTTTTCACTTCAGCGATGACTGCGCTGGTGGCGTTGTGCTGGCGTGCGCGCAAGGCCGCTGCAAAGCCGCGGGGAGCTGCTGCTGGGTCATCAGATTGGTTGGCGACGCTTGCTTTGTGTTGGGCGAGTGAGGTCGCCGCCTGGCGGTCTGCTACTTCACTGATTTTGTCGCGCAGAATGTCGTCGAGCACGCTCATGGTTTGATCCTTCTGATAATTCGCTACTCGCTGGCTTTGAATGTCTGACTAAGGGCGGCCAAATTTTCCAGCCGTGCTATTGCACGACCCTCGCTGATGCTGTTTTGCGCAAGTTCGACGCCGGCTCGAAGATTGTCTGCGCAGCCAGCAACATAGAGTGCGGCGCCGGCGTTGAAGGCAACAATGTGCGCGGCGGTGCTGTCGACGTTGGTGAGCGCGTTGCGCACGTGGGCAAGGCTCTGCTGGGGCGAGCTTGATGTCAGCCCGGTAATCGAACCCGGAGCAAGACCAACGTCTTGCGGTGTGACGGTGTATTCGTGAATGTCACCATCAACTAACTCGACAACATGGGCTGTTGCGGCGATGGAGAATTCGTCGAGACCGTCGCTGTGCACTGTAAGTGCTCGCTCGCCGCCCAGTTGCTGCAGTACTTCAATCATTTTGCGCTGCCATTCGGGAGCAAAGACGCCGATCAGTTGATTTTTTGCGCCAGCCGGATTTGTCATGGGGCCGAGCACATTCATCATAGTGCGTACGGCCAGTTCTCGACGCGCAGTTGCGGCATGGCGCATGGCGCTGTGATGCGCTTGGGCAAACATGAAACCAATGCCCGTGTCGCGAATACACTGGGCGACCTGGTCTGGTGTAAGCGCAAGATTGATGCCCGCGGCTTCGAGCACGTCGGCGCTGCCCGACTTGCTCGTCATTGCGCGGTTACCGTGTTTGGCAACATGAGCGCCACCTGCGGCGGCGACAAAGCCTGCTGCGGTTGAAATGTTGAACAGTTTGGCGCCGCCACTGCCGCCGGTGCCACAGGTATCCACCAGGTGTGGTGCTTGGATGTCGACCTTGACCGACAGGTCGCGCATGGCTGCTGCAGCGCCCGCGAGCTCGGCAACGGTTTCACCTTTGACCCGCAGACCAATCAACAGGCCGGCGAGCTGAACATTGGTGAGCTCGCCTTGCATCGCCGTAGTGAAGAGATTCTGGCTATCAGCAAACGACAGGTCTTTGGAGTTCACCAGGGTATCGAGAGCTTTGGTGATGTTCATGCCTAGTAGCCCGTCAGGAAGTTGTTGAGCAGTTGATGACCTGAATTTGTCAGGATCGATTCGGGGTGAAACTGCACGCCTTCGATCGGTAGGGTTTTGTGCCGTACGCCCATCACCTCGTCGCGCTGACTGTCGCGCTCGGTCCAGGCAGTGATCTCAAGACAATCCGGTAAATCGTTGGTTGCCAAAATCAGTGAGTGGTAACGAGTGGCTATAAACGGCTGGTCGAGACCTTTGAAAACGCCCTGGCCACTGTGATGAATGTCGCTGGTTTTACCGTGCATGACTTCTCTGGCGCGAACGACTGAACCGCCGAATACCTGGCCAATGCTCTGATGGCCCAGACAGATGCCAAGCAGAGGCGTGTTTGTGCCAAATTCCTGTACGACATCCATCGAGATGCCCGCCTCATCGGGGGTACACGGGCCTGGCGAGAGCACTATTTTAGCTGGCTTGAGGTCGTGAATTTCTTGCAGCGAAATTTCATCGTTGCGGTGCACAACAACGTCCTCGCCGAGTTCGGCGAGGTATTGCACAACGTTGTAGGTAAACGAATCGTAGTTGTCGATCATCAAAAGCATGGCAGTTGCCTGTTGGGGTCAGTCAAAGGTAGCTGTGGGTGATGTTCGCGCTTCTCACAGGAGAAGGGGAGTGCACGGGCTAATGCCTCATGCCGTTGGCCCACAGGGGTCAGCCGGTATAAACGGGGGGTTAGCCTCGCCAGCGGCAGGTGCCCAGGCAGAAAATGCGGGTGGTGGGGGTGAACCACCGAGATGGTGGACACAGTGGGGCGTACATTAGAGGGGTGGTGATCGCGTTCATGGAGTTATTGTACACCGCTCAGGGTTACGCTCCAAAGAAGGACTGCTGAGTCGTTCTTAACCGCTGGTGTTGGATTTGGCGCGTGCGCCTGAGCGCGGCTGTTTCTTGTCAGGTGCAGAGGTCACTTGTGCACGATTCGGCTCGGCGCGGAGCGGGGGGCGACTCTGCTTTGGTGTTTGTCCTACTGCCGGTGCTGACCAGGCGATGGCTGAGCACCAGTCTGCGAAGTCCATGTCAGCCACCGTTACCGCACCGTCTTTTGATAGCCAAATGCGAGAGGACTGCGCGCGCGTGAAAAAATAGTCAGCGGTGCGTTCGTCTCCGCCCAAGCGCATAGCTTCGCGACTGCAGGCTTCAAATAGGCTGTGGCGTTCGAATGGGGTAAGTGTCGAGGAGTTGTTTTTCATAGGTACAGCTAGGTACAAGTACGGGCCGGTGCTAGCCGCCGCTCGCTGAGCGAGTTTTGTCGCCATCGGAGGGGTTAGCATCCTTCACTTCGCGTAACTCGCGAAGAATTCTCTCGTTGGCCATGCGCGCGAGCTCTAGTTGTTGATTGAGGACGCTCAGCGATTTGTCCTGCAGCTCGCTTTGCTGCTGCATGCTGGACATTTCTTTAGCCTGCGAATCGACAATGTCGTTTAGCTGTTTGCGTGCTTCACTCAAGCTCTCTACTTCGCCGAGTAGCTCATTGACGTCGGTACTTGAGTCTTCTGCGCGGGCGCTAGCGTCAGCGTTCAGTTCAGAGGGCTTTTTGGTTGGCTTTTTTTTGACTTGGCGTTTTGGGGGGAGAGGGTTTTTTTTTTGGTCGGTATCAGCGATCTGATCTTGGTCCGGTTTGGCATTGCTGTTGTCTTCGTTTTCCCAGCCATCCAGTTCGTTTTGTAGCTCGTCTTCCAAGCTCTGTCGATCTTGCTGTTCGGTGGCGGCGGTAGACGCTGAGCTCTCAGAGTCAGCATTTGGGCTATCAACAGCTTCTGCAGAAGTTTCAGAGGTGTCTGTGTCTTCAAAGATGTCTTGGATGTCGGTTAGGAACTCATCGTCGCTCATTAACTCGGGTTCTTCTTCGTGATGACGATCTTCGTCCGTCAGTTCGAGCAAGGATTCTGTTTCCCGCTCGCCGCGAGCGAGGCGCAGATCGTTTTCCAGATCGATGACCTGCTGACGCAGTGCATCTATCTGCTTCGCCTGTTCTTTGTTGTTGGGCTGCTCAGACATGGGCGCTTGCTTTGGCTTCTTTGCCAGGTCTTCGCGCAGGCCGTCGATAACTTGATCTCGGTTGGTAATTTCTGACTCAAGGGCTGGAATGCGACTCTTGGTTTCGAAGATGACGCTGTTTAGCTGCTCTCGTAGTCGGGCAGCCAGGTGCATTTGCAATGCCCATGCCATGCCAAAACCAATACCCAGAGAAGCGAGCAGTGAGAGAACAATTTTGCCTATCAGATAAATCATATTTCAGTGTCCGTAACCTCAAACTCTATGCGTCGATTTTTGGCCCGGCCTTCGGGGCTGCTGTTTTCGTAGATGGGGCGTGTGGCGCCGAAACCCATGGCGCCCAATTGCTCACCGTTAACTCCGCTTTGCATAAGGTATTTTCGCACCGACCTTGCACGGCTTTCGCTGAGGCGTTGATTGCTCTCGCGATCGCCGATGTCGTCGGTGTGACCTATGATCAGAATTTGTGATTCGCAGTTTCGGGCAACTACCGCAATCATTTTGAGTAAAAAATCACTGTTGTCGCTAACCCGCGAACTGTCGGGCTTGAACTGAACCTTTTCTCGAGACAGCGCCTCGTTCAGCTCTGCCTGGCACGAGCCTTCGGTGCCTATAAGCTTGATGTCATTGGTGAGACTGGAGATGCCTTCTGTTGTGTTTGCTAACTCGAGAGCGCGTCGTAGCGCAACCGTGTCGGGGACAAAACCGGCAAGCGTGAGGTGCTGACCATCGAGTTCCGCGCTGACCCAATGCAGGTCCTCGCCTTCGGTGGTGATGCGACTGGTCGCGTCGAGCAGTTCCTCTTCGATGGCGGGGGCCGCGTTGCTAACGGTCATCCAAACCAGGCAGACGAAGAGGGAAATGCCGGTAGCGACGATATTAAATCGTTTCGGCTCCATGTCCCTTTTAAACAGGTAATTAAGAGCGCTTATTGTCTGTTTCAGTCGCCTTTCATACTGTGGCAGGCATCACGCTTTGGTCGCGGTAGGGCATTTTTTTGACCTTGATCAGCTGGTGCGCCTATTTTTGTTTTTTTGGCTCTGCCAGATTCAGGTCGCGCGTATTCAGGTCGAGGCGGGCCTCAGCCAACGCTGCGGCCCGGAAGATTGCGCGACCTTTGTTGAGCGACTCTTTCCACTCCAGTCTGCTGATGGAGTCAGCAACAACACCGCCCCCTGCCTCAATGTAAAGAGTGCCGTCTTTGATGACGGCGGTGCGAATGGCAATGGCCGTGTCCATGTTGCCATTCCAGCCGATGTAGCCGACGGCGCCACCGTAGATGCCCCGTTTAACCGGCTCCAGCTCGTCGATGATCTCCATCGCACGCACTTTGGGGGCTCCGGATAAGGTGCCAACGGGCAGTGTCGCGCGCAGTACGTCGAACGAGGTTTTATCATCGCGCAATTCGCCCGTGACGTTGCTGGAAATATGCATAACGTGGGAGTAGCGCTCGATAACGAAGCTTTCGGTCACCTTAACAGTGCCGGTCTTGGCGACTCGGCCAACGTCATTGCGGCCAAGGTCGATAAGCATGAGGTGTTCGGCGCGCTCTTTTGGGTCGCTTAGCAGCTCTTTTTCCAGGGCCTGATCTTCATCATCGGTATAGCCGCGTCGGCGTGTGCCCGCCAGCGGTCTGCTGGTGATCTGGCCGTCTTCAACTCGGGCAAGAATCTCCGGGCTGGAGCTAACGATTTGAAATTCGTCGAGGTCCATGAAGTACATGTACGGTGACGGATTCAGGTTGCGCAGGGCCCGATACATGTCCACCGGTGCTGCGTTGAACGGTAGGCTCATGCGTTGTGCCAGAACAACCTGCATAACATCACCGGCAACAATGTAGTCGCGGATGCGTTCGACCGCGGCCTTGAATTCTGCTTCACCAAACGAACTGACAAAATCGCTGTCTTGAACTTTCTGGTTGGTTTGGCTGGCGGGAATGCTTGGAACCGGCTGACTCAAGGTGTGCGCGCGGGCTTGGAGTTTTTCCTGGGTAGTGTGTAATGCATCGGGGTCTGCCGGATCGATCAGGCTGATCAACTGCATGGTGCCGCGCAGGTTGTCAAAAATAACCAGGTCGTCTGACACCATTAACAGGATGTCTGGCGTACCGAGTGGATCGGGTGGTGCTGAGTCTTTTACACGCGCTTCGACGTAGCGCACGGTGTCATAACCAAAATAGCCGACGAGTCCGCCGTGAAATCGCGGGAGTCCTTCCAGTGGTGCGACGTTGAACTGGGCGTGGTACTCCTCAACAAAGGCAATGGGGTCGCTCGCCGTGTGTTGTTCAACAAGCTCGCCGTCTTTGCGGATTTGGATGTCTTCACCACGCACAGTGATGACGGTGCGTGCAGGCAAGCCGATGATTGAATACCGGCCCCATTTCTCGCCGCCCTGGGCTGATTCGAGTAGATAAGAGTAGGGCCCCGCGGCGAGCTTTAGATACACCGATAGTGGGGTGTCGAGGTCGGCGAGCACTTCCAGCGTAACCGGGACTCGGTTGTAGCCGGCAGCTGTTAACTCCTTGAGAGTTGTGTTGTCCATCGGCCTGCCTGTCTGCTGTTGAGTGGATGAAGTTCGCGAGTGAGTTACACAAGCTCAGTGATTGAATCGATGACGTGATCAGCGCCTAGCTGGGTGGCGGGAATGCCATTGTTGTAGCCGTCGCGCCGAACAACAATTGGGCAGCCTGCCGCGCGTGCGCAGCCAACGTCTGGGCTTGCATCGCCAATGAACAGCGCTTGACCCGGCTCGACGCCTAGCGCGTTGCAGGCGTACAGCGCTGGGTCGGCACAGGGTTTTGGATTGGGCGTAGTTTCGCTGCCAACCACGCAGTCGAAGAAGTGGCGCAAGTTCAGGTCGGCCAGCACCGATTCGCTCAAGCCAATATATTTGTTAGTCACTACGGCAAGCAAGGCCCCGCGCGTCTTGAGCGCCGTGAGGGTTTCAACCGTGCCCGGAAATGGTGTGGAGTACACCGCGATATTCGCAGTGTAATAGTCGAGGAAACGTTGCAGCAGTGGTTCTGGGTCGCCATCTTTGACGCCGTGATGCTCCAGCGCTCGGGTGATGAGGGCGCGAGAGCCCATGCCAACAAAGTCGCGAGTTAGTGCCAGCTCAACCGCTGGAAGATTTTCTGCCGCTAGTGTGTGATTAAGAGCGGCGTGAATGTCGGGCGCGCTGTCGACCAAGGTGCCGTCAAGATCGAACAGATATGCGGGGTAGTTTGGGAAACTGGGCATAGTACTTCGGACTGCAGGCGAGGCGCCGTTAGCCGCTGGCTCGCTGGCTGGCAATCTCGGCTTTCATGGCTGTGATTGTTTCGCGGTAGTCGGCGCTGCCAAAAATTGCCGAACCGGCAACAAAGGTATCAGCACCGGCAGCGGCGGCCAGGGCGATATTCTCGGTTTTGATGCCGCCATCAATTTCGAGGCGAATCTCACGCCCGCTGGCATCGATCATTGCCCGCGCCTGCGCTAGCTTGTCGAGCGACTGGGGAATAAATTTTTGACCGCCGAAGCCTGGATTTACCGACATGATCAGCACCAGGTCGACCAGTTCTATGACCTCAGCAAGCACGGTTAGTGGCGTGGCTGGATTGAATACGATGCCAGGCTGCACGCCGGCGTCGCGAATGACGCTAAGCGTGCGGTGCAGATGTTCAGTGGCTTCAGGGTGAACGCTGATGATGTTCGCGCCACTTTCTATAAAGTCGCCCACTAGTCGGTCGACGGGCTTGACCATCAGATGAACGTCCATCGGCGCTGTGATGCCGTGCTTGCGCAACGAATCCAGTACCAGCGGCCCGACCGAGAGGTTGGGTACATAGTGGTTGTCCATGACATCAAAATGAATAATGTCGGCGCCAGCGTCGAGCACGGCGTTGACCTCATCGCCTAGTCGGGCGAAGTCGGCTGCGAGAATTGAGGGGGCGATAAAAGGAGTCATTCACGGAGTTTACCTTGATCAGAGGTTCCCATGTTAGCTCTGGCGGCGTACGGCGATAAGTTGATCGAAGGTGCCAATATCAATCCAGTCGCCGTGAAACGGTTGGCCAGCCAGTTGACCGTTTTCAGCAGAGCCGAACAGGGAGTCCCGCAAAGAGAAAGCGCCCGTTTGGTCGCCGACGATGGAAGCTCGTAACAGTGCAATGCCACAGTAGACCCAGTGCCGGTCTTCGGGTGTCTGTGGACGCCGCACCCGGTGATGGGCGAGTTGCAGATCACCTTCTTCGCGATTGGCGGGCGTTTTTGTGAGCAACAGGTGGCCATGCAGATGCGTGGCTAGGTGGGTTGGCAGGGTAGCGAAGTTGAAGTCTGTCCAGATGTCGCCATTGAGCAACACAAAGGGGTCTTCGCCGAGCAACGGTCGGGCGTGCTGGATTGCGCCGCCGGTTTCAAGCAGTTCAGGCTCTTCGCTGTAGATAACATCCAGACCAAAGGCACGGCCGTCGCCCAGTTCTTGGCGAATCTGGTTGCCCAGATGAAATAGATTCACCACAACGCGCTCGATGCCGGCGTTTTTCAGCCATTGCAGTTGGTGCACGATGAGCGGCTGACCCTGGACATCAAGCAGTGGCTTGGGAATGTCGTCGGTGAGCGGAGCCAGGCGGCTGCCGCGACCCGCGGCTAGGATTAAGGCGGTGCGGGTCACAGGGGGCGCGCCATAGAATCAATCCACTGCAGTGCCGGTTGACGCAGTGATTGGTGTAACCAAGTGCCCAGTGCGTTTAATTCTTGGTATTGGCGACACAGCGCGATGAGGCGCTCGAGCACCGGTTCGATATGCTGCAAATGGCTGGTTTTATTGTCGCGTAGAGCGAGGCGGGTAAAAATGCCTATTGCTTTCAGTTGCCGTTGCACGGCCAGTAAGTCGATGCTTTTGCGCGTAACCCCGGTAACCTGATCAACCACCGTGTCGATAGTGCGGTCGTCGAAGCGCCAATAGCAATCGTGTAGCAGTGAGGCCAGATCGTAACCGTTGGGTCCGATTAGGGCGTCTTGAAAGTCGAGCACGCCGGTTTCTTGCGCAGGTTCTGGGGTATGCCGTGTGGCTGGGTTGTCGATGAGCAATAAATTTTTGCAATGAAAGTCGCGGTGCACACAGACCTGTGACTGATCTGACGCGTTTGCCAGCAGCCGTTCGCGAGCTGCTGCAAAAGCCTGCTCTGGGAGCTTTAGGTTGCAGGCTCTAAGCACCAACCACTCAGTGAAAATATCCAGTTCATCACTGAGGCGGGCGAGGGTGTATGGCTCTATCGCGGGGTGGCGCACCGGTGCGAGGCGCTCAAGGGTTAACAGGGCGTGTTGCAAGCAGCGTGCGTGATCGCCTTGCCGGTAGAGGTCGATGAAATGCGTGTGTCCTAGGTCGCTGAGTAACAGCCAGCCTGCGGGCTCGTCGTGGGCAAGTACCTCGGGCACACAAATATCGGCAGCGCTCAGCGCCTGGGCTATGCTGACAAACGCTGTGTTGCGCTCTTTGTCTGGGGGTGAATTCATCAGCACAACGGAGGTGTCGGGGCCAACAACCCGATAAAACTGGCGGAAGCTTGCCTCTGTTTGCAGCGGTTCAAGCTCAAGCGCCTGGATGGCTGCTTGGGTCCAGCCGGACGCGCTGCTTCCTTTATGTCCGACCTTGGTGAGCGTGGTGTTTAACCAGGTCAATAGGGCAGGGCTTGCTGACGGCGATGGTGGGGGCAATGAACTCATGAGTGACATCATAGGCAATCTGCGGGCAATACCCTATGATCCGCGACCATCTCAGTGAGGTGTCGATGTTGGGCGCAAGCGTGGGTTTGAAAGCTAAGCTGTTTGCAATAGGCAGGGGTCAGAAGCAAATTCTGACCCCATTTGGTCGTGCCTGGGTATTGGCCGCTGGTCTTGCCGCTGGGGGTGCGCTGAACTTGGCCGCCTCTGCAGCTGATAGCGAGGTAGCGCCAACCGTGGTCGCGGAACAGGCTCTTAGTAAGGAGTCGCAGACTCTTAATAAGGAGTCACGGACGCTTGCTGCGGCGGCGGCGCGGGAGGTGCTGGCCGAGTATTGGTTGCCCCGTGAACAGCTGGCGGCGGCGGTTCAGCGGCGTCTGCCGGACTGGTGTGACGGTGGCTACATTGATGTGGCGGCGCCCTATCCGTCGAGCGTAGATCCGGCCACGCTGCCGATTGAGGCTCAGGCCAACTCGGCGCGCTATTTTATTGATGAGCGCCTGGAATTGCAGGGCGATGTGGAAATTGAACGCGGCAATCGGCGAGTGCGCACTGACGCAGCAACGCTGTTTGAAGCCACCGAGCGTGCTGAGTTACGCGGCAATGTTCGACTTGAAGAGCCCGGTCTGGTGCTCCTCGGTGAAGGCGCTGATATCGACCTATCTACCGAGTCGGCCCAGCTTAATGATGTGACCTATTTGCTGACCGAGCCGGGGTTTCGTGGCAGTGCGGCCTCGGTGTCTCAGACTGATGGGGGCGATTTGACCATTCGCCGTGGTTCGGTAACCCGCTGCGATCCCGGCTCAAACACGTGGCGCATCGACAGTAAACGCATTGATGTGGCGGATGGTGCTGTTTGGGGGACGGCGCGAAACGCGGTGGTGCGGATAAAAGACGTTCCCATATTCTATTTACCGTACATGCGTTTCCCGGTGACTGATGCACGACAGTCCGGCTGGCTGTTTCCCGACATTGGATATTCCGGTCAGGATGGCTTTCAGTTTGGTGCGCCCTACTATTTCAATATTGCCCCCGATCTGGATGCTACTGTCACTCCAAGGCTGATGACCAATCGTGGCCTGGCGGTGGAAGGTGAGGTGCGACATTTAAATCGCTACGGCAACTACGAATTGGGTGGTGCGTTTTTAGGTGATGACCGCCAGTACAACGGCTTACTTGCCAGGGACGACTTTGACGAGGCAAATTTGACGGGTGATTTTAACCCTGCTGATCGATGGTTGTTGGCAGCAGAGCACTCGGGCGGTATAGCAGGGTCGTTTGGCCGGCTGGACACCACCATCGATTACACGGCGGTGAGTGATCCGGACTATTTTCGCGATCTTGGCACCGGGCTGTCGGTGACCAGTCGTGTGGAGTTGGAGCGACGGGCGGCGGTGCGGTATCGGGTCGGCCGTAAGAATGGTGCTCACGGAGCGCTTGATACGCAGTTGTGGGTCCAGCGCTTCCAGCGTCTGGATGAATTGGACACCGAAGCCTACCAGCGGTTACCGCAGCTCGATCTGAACTACACCCGTAAACTGCTAGGCCCACTGGAAGTGAGCGTTGTCTCGCAGGCGACATCGTTTGATCGGGATAACGATTTGCTGAGTGGTACTGAGGCCATTGTTGGCGAGCGTTATCACGTGCAGCCAGAGCTTCGACTGCCGCTGCAATGGCCCCATGCGTTCGCGGAGTTAGCAGGGGGGCTTCGCTATACAGCCTACGATTTGCGTGACGTGCCCGATGGCATTGATGATCAGCCAACACGTTCAATTGGCTTTGCCAGCGCTGACGGTGGTTTGTTCTTTGAACGCTCGCTTAACCTGTTTGGTAAGGCGCTCGTGCAGACTCTGGAGCCCCGCCTGTATTACCTGTACCAGGAACGAGCGGAGCAAGACGAACTGCCGCGATTTGATGTCACATCGTTGCGTTTTAGCTATAACCAGCTGTTTCGGCGCAACCGCTTTAGCGGCCTCGATCGCATTAGTGACGCTAATCAGTTTTCTGCCGGACTATCCAGCGCCTTTGTCGATGCCAGTACCGGTCGAGAGTATCTGCGAGCGTCAATAGGGCAAATTTTCTTTTTGCAAGATCGAACGGTGACGAGCGGCGGTGCGCTAGTAGACGATGATCGGCATTCCTCGTCGGCCATTGCGGCCGAATTTCAGGCATCGCTCGTGCGTAATTGGAGCACGGCGGCGACGGTGGTTTGGGATCCTAATGACAACACGGTTGATGAGAGCCTTTATCGCCTGAGTTATCGCCGGGATAACCGGCATATCGCGAATATTGGCTATCGTCAGGACCGGTTCTCGAACATCGACCAAACCGACGTATCGCTGCTCTGGCCGGTGTCAAAGCGCTGGAGCGCGATTGGACGGTGGAATTATGACCTCAACAGCAATCGAACTATCGAGGGCTTTGCGGGTCTGGAATATAATGACTGTTGTTGGCAGATGCGGCTGATCGCTCGGCGCTTCATCGAAAACCGCAGTGCAGCACTCATTGAGCAGGTAGAGCCCGATAAGGGTGTATTCTTCCAATTTGTTTTCAAGGGTCTCGCCGGTTTTGGGGCCAAGATTGACACGCTGATGCAGAATGGCATCAGAGGATATAGACCCGATGATTCGAACCGTTTTTAACCGCGCCACTGCTAAACAGACCGCACAGGCCCGCTTTGCGCCGACGCTTTGCCGCGTTGTACTGAGCAGCTTGCTGGTTGCCCTGCCATTCACCGTGCCTGCGCACGGTGTTCTGCGTGAACTCGACCGTATTGTGGCCGTGGTGGAGGACGATGTGGTGCTGGGCTCTGAGGTGTTGACCCGATTAACCACGGTGCGCGATCAGATGGCCGCCGCTAATATCGAGCCGCCGCCCAACGACGTGCTGCTCAGTCAGATTCTTGAGCGTCTCATTATTGAAAGTGTGCAACTCCAAGAGGCTTCGCGTCGGGGTATTGAAATTGACGATGAGTCGCTCACTCAGGCCGTTGCTAATTTTGCCCAGCAAAACAATATGGACTTGAACCAGTTTCGAGCGGCCCTGATTCAAGACGGTTTGGCTTATGGCGAATTTCGCGAGCAGATTCGCCGCGAGATGATCATCACGCGCGTGCAGCGAGCGCTTGTGAATCGGCGCATTCAGATCAGCGAGCAGGACGTCGAGGCGATCATCGATTCTCCCTATTACGAAGCGCTGCTATCGGATCAATTCCGTGTGGGTCATATTTTGCTGGAAGTCGCGGAAGACGCGGATGATGAGTCTCGGCAGAAGGCGACTGACACGGCCGCAGATATTGTTGCGCAACTGCGTGACGGCGCCGAGTTTGGTCCTATAGCGATTACCAATTCAGCGGGTGGCCGCGCGCTTGAAGGCGGTGACCTTGGTTGGCGTCGAGCAGGTGAGCTGCCGAGTCTGTTCAGCGAGAGGGTTCTGGACATGACGGCTGGACAAACCTCAGAGCCCATCAAGAGTGGTCGTGGGTTGCATATTATTCAATTGCTAGAACGTCGTGGCTCAAGCACCGAAAAAGAACAGCAAACTCTTTCGCGCCACATTCTTATGCAGGCCAGCGAGATTCGTACCGAAGCCGAAACTAAAACGGAAATAAACGAAGTATTCGACGCGCTTAAAGCAGGCGGTGATTTTGCCGCTTTGGCCAAAAAGCACTCTGAAGACCCTGGTAGTGCGCTTAAAGGTGGCGACCTTGGTTGGTCGTCGTCGAGCGACTTTGTTCCAGCGTTTGCGGCGATGGTCGATTCTACTGAGTTGAACACGCTGACTAAGCCGTTTCGCAGCAAATTCGGTTGGCACATTCTTGAGGTGCAAGAGCGTCGTATGGAAGATATGAGCGAAGAATCAATGAAGAACAAGGCCGTGCAGATACTGCACAAGCAGCGTTTTGAAGATGAGCTGCAGAAATGGCTGAAAGAAATTCGCGACGAGGCTTATGTCGAAATGCGCATGCAAGGTGCGGCGCGCTAAGCCAAAAAAAGAGAAGCAAAGGTCGTGTTAGCCGTAACGCCCGGTGAACCTGCGGGGATTGGTCCTGATCTGGTTATCCAGCTTGCGCAACACGATCGCAGCACAACCTGGGTTGCTGTCGGTTCAGCGTCGATGCTTAAGGCACGCGCGGCCTTGCTCGATCTGCCACTGACGCTAACCACCGACTTGGCGGCACCCAGCGCTGAAGCCGGGTCGCTCACTGTTGTTGATGTGCCGCTTGCTAAGCCCGTGCAACCCGGTGTGCTAGACCCAGCGAACGCGTCGGCAACGCTTGAGGCACTTGCACGTGCCGTGGACGGGGTGCTGGCTGGGCACTTTGCGGGCCTGGTTACCGGGCCGATGCAAAAATCCATTATGAACGAGGCCGGGATCCCGTTTACGGGACATACCGAATTTCTGTGCGAGCGCGGTGGTGCTGACGACGTAGTGATGTTGCTGGTGGCCGATACGTTTAGAGTCGCTTTGGCGACAACCCATTTGCCGTTGCGCGCCGTTGCAGATGCGTTGTCGATTCCACTGCTCGTTCGTCGAGGAAAAATACTCGCCCATGATTTATCTCGTCGGTTTGGCATTGCCAAGCCCACTATTGCGTTCACGGGATTGAATCCGCACGCGGGTGAGGGTGGCCATTTGGGGCGTGAAGAAATTGATATTATTGAGCCTGCTTGCGCCGAGCTACGTGCGGCGGGGATCGATGTGCTGGGGCCACTGCCGGCGGACACATTATTTACACCCGAGCGTTTGGTTGGGGTCGATGCGGTACTGGCGATGTATCATGATCAAGGATTGCCGGTGCTCAAGTACGCAGGCTTTGGTCATGCGGTGAATGTCACCCTAGGTTTGCCGTTTGTACGCACCAGCGTTGATCACGGCACGGCGTTAGACATTGCGGGCAGTGGCCTGGCGGCTGCTGGGAGCTTTGAGGCGGCGTTAACGTTGGCTGATCAGCTGGTGCTGACTGCCGGATCTAGAGGTTAAGTAGTGCGTGCACGGAAACGATTTGGTCAACATTTTCTGGTCGACGAGCAGGTGCTGGATGCGATCGCGCGCTCTATTGCGCCGCGGTCGGGCGATCGAATGCTGGAGATTGGCCCGGGTCGGGGTGCGCTGACGCAACTGTTGTGTGGCGAGCTTGAGACGTTGCATGCGGTTGAGCTTGATCGTGATTTGATTGCGTCACTCGAACGTCGGTTTGCTAATTTGCGGTTAACCGAAGGCGACATTCTTGCGGTTGATCTTGATACCACGCTCGTTGATGGCGAGTGGCGCCTGGTGGGTAATCTCCCCTACAATCTGTCATCGCCGCTATTGTTGAAACTCGCCGACTATTCAACTCAGGTGCGCGACATGCACTTCATGTTGCAAAAAGAAATGGCCGAGCGCTTAGCGGCAAGCCCTGGCAGTAAAGCCTGGGGGCGTTTGAGCGTGATGTTGCAGCTTAACTGGCATATTGAGTCGCTGTTTGATGTCGAGCCATCAGCGTTTAACCCGCCGCCGAAGGTGATGTCGCAAGTGGTGCGGATGACGCCGCTGGCCCAGCCGATACCCGTTAAGAGTAAAGACGAGTTGCGGCGAGTGGTGGCTGCAGCGTTTGGACAGCGGCGTAAAACGCTGAACAATTCGCTGCGCGCTTATGAATTCGATTTTTCGGCATTTGGGCTCGAAGGCCGTCAGCGTGCCGAGCAATTAAGCGTTGAGCAGTTTGTTGCGCTCGCCAACCACAGTTTTGAAAATCCGACGGCATCGGTTCAGCAGTCTAGCTAAATAACTTCGGGTGTCGTGCTTAGGGCTTGCTTGTGAATCGAAACTCGAAGTCGCTGGTTTTGCTGTTTCGAGGGTCGGCGATAAGCTGATATGTGCCGGGTTGCAGAAGCTGCGCCTCTACCGAGCTATAACTTGAGAAAATATTTGATCGGCCATCGGCCGACTTCAATGTGAAGTCTGTGGTGTGTGTTGTCGAGATCACTTCCAAAGCAACGTTGGCTGGCTTCGTTAAGGCCAGTTCGTAGTGGGCGATTTGGCCGGGCTGTGTTGTGTTGGCAGTGACGGTTTGGTCGAGCGCTAGTTTGCCACCTTGGAGAATCGCAGGCGCGAGGCGGTGCAATTTGAATTCGTATTCAGACAGTTTTTCGCGACGCGGGTCTGCAGTTAGCTGGTAAGTGCCCGATTGTTTTACCTGATGTGGTCCGGTGTCGTTGTAACTTGAAAAGACCGTATCGCGTCCACTGGGGCTGGTTAGAACAAAGTCTGTGGTGTTGCTTGTTTTGGTGATCTCCAAAAACACGACATCGTTCGCCGTTAGCTCGACGGCGTAACTGACCTGTTGGCCGGGCTGAGCTGTTGCTGCTGTTGCCCAGCTATTAAGGAGGTAGTCTCCACCGTTAATGACCGCAGGATTTAGTTTGTGCAAGATAAATTCGTAGTCGGTTAGTTTTTCGCGGCGCGGGTCGGCATAGAGCTCATGAATGCCTGTGGTTGAGATGCGGTGGGGGCCGCTATTCTGATAGGCCGAAAAGATGTTCTTGCGATCATCGAGAGAGCGCAAAGTAAAATCAGTGGTATTACTGGATCTCAGTACTTCGAGATACAGCGAGTCACCGCTTGTTAGTGCTACCTGATAGTTCAATTGTTGTCCGGGCCACTCGGTAGTGCCTGCGGTGTAGTCGCCAAAGTTGACGTCGCCGGGTGCTTTCATCGCAGGGTTTACGCGGATGATTTGCATATCAATGGCGCCCCCATCTTTGCCACGCAGCTGCATCGACATTCTGTGTTCGCCAGCCGTTTTGGCAAAGAAGGGGCCTGCGTTGCTGTATTGGCTAAACAACGCCTTGCGGCCGTCGGGCTGCATGAGTTTGATGTCGGTGGTTTTTTCAGCGCTGTGCACACGCAGGTACACAGCTTCGCCTTTTTCTAGCTTCAGCGTGCTTTCCACAACTTCGCCGGGTGTGAGCAGGTCACGGTATTCGTAGATCACACCCGCCTCGCCGCCCGTGAGTTGTTGTATCTGGGGGGCTCGTTTTTTTGTAACGGGGGCTGTCGTTGTAGTTGGGTTTGAAGTTTTGGTTACGCGATTGGGTGGTGGCTCGGTGACAGACGGATTGGCCGAAGTGGTTTGTGGCGAAGTGGGTAGTGGTGAAGTGGGTTGTGGTGCTGTGGGCGTGTCGATGGCTGGCTTTAAGTCTGAGTCTGATGCTGAGTGCCACCACCAGTAACCGGCGCCGAGGGCGCTCATCAGAGCCAGGCCGCCGACCCAGGCCATTGCGCGCACAAATTTTGCTGCAATTGACGTTGGCTTTGTTGCCGGTGCGCTCTGAACCACCGTTGCGGCTGCGGTGTTGGTCGCGCCAGCGGAGGCTGCGACTGGAGCGGTGCGTGCGATAGTTGGTTGACTGCCGCCCCGCACGGCGCGTAGGTCTGCGGCAAATTCGTCTGCGCTCTGATAGCGAGCGAGAGGGTCTTTTGCAGTACTTTTTAGTATCACTGCTTGCAGGTCTTCGCTGATCTCAGGGTTAATGTCGCGCGGCAAAGGTAGAGGGTCGCTAATGGCTTTGAGCATAACGGCGATGGGGGTATCTGCGCTGTAAGGCTGTCGGCCAGTAACCAGCTCGTACAAGACCACGCCCAGCGCATAAATGTCGGTTGCTGGTGTGATGGTCAGACCTTGTGCCTGTTCTGGCGCCATGTAGGCTGGCGTACCGATGCCAACACCGGTTTGGGTGAGTGCGGTGTTTTCCGTCAGCAGTTTGGCAATGCCGAAGTCCATAAGAATGGGTTCGTTTTTTTGCCCGAGCATAATGTTCTCGGGTTTGATGTCCCGATGAATAAGGTCGCGTTCGTGCGCGTATGAGAGCGCTGCGGAGACGGGGATTACCAGATCGATGGCCGCGTCAGCGTCGATCGCGCCAGTGTTGGCAAGCTGGTGTTTCAGGTCGAGCCCTTCAACAAACTGCATAACCATAAAAAACTGGTTGTCGACGTTGCCAAAGTCGTGGATGCGCACGATGTTGGGGTGCTCAAGCTGAGCGACGGCCTGAGCTTCTTTTTGGAAGCGTGTTACAAAATCTTCAGACGTGACAAATTCGGGGCGAATGAACTTGATGGCGCGATGCACTTTGAGGTCGGTGTGCAGGGCTTTGTAAACGTCTGCCATGCCGCCTCTACCGAGCCGTGAGGTGATGTGGTAACTGCCAATGACCTGCCCAACCAGATCGATGGGCTTTGTGACCTTAGTATCCAATCGAGTAACCTCTTCACGCTCTGGGCGCTTTGGACGCCTCGGTTATTGAGTAGCAAACACCGACCCCACGGGGTTCTGCGCTTATCCCTGCCATCATAACGCGCCTTATTTGCTGATAGGGCGCTACACTAGCGGCTATTATCCGTCGTGCAGACCTTGTGGTCATGACATATTCAGGTGACAGGCGAATGAGTGCAATAGAGATTCAAGTAGACACCCAGTACGTCGAGGATGATTCCAGGCCTGCTGAGCACCGTTATGTGTTCGCTTATACCATTACGATCGCGAATGGCTCCGAGACGCCCGCCCGGCTGCTTAATCGGCACTGGATTATCGCGGACGGCAATGGCGACGAGCATGAGGTTAAGGGGCCGGGGGTTGTCGGCGAGCAACCCCGTCTCGAGCCTGGACAGTTGTTTCGATATACGAGTGGTGCGGTGCTGGAGACTGAGGTCGGCAGCATGCGTGGCACCTATGAATTTGAGGACGACACCGGCGCGCTGTTTGATGTGCCTATTCCAACCTTTGGTCTGTCTCGGCCAAACGCCGTTCACTAGGTACGCGCGCGATGGCCACCTACGCGGTTGGTGATGTGCAGGGTTGTGCGGATGAGCTGCAGGACCTGCTCGTTGCCGTGAACTTTGATCGCTCTCGCGATGCACTGTGGTTGGTGGGTGATCTAATCAATCGCGGCCCCGCATCGCTTGCGACACTGCGTCTTGCGCGGGAGCTGGGTTCGGCTTGCCGTGTGGTGCTTGGCAATCACGATTTACACTTTTTGGCGATTCACTATGGCGGGCACAATCCGCGGCGCACCGATACGTTGGATGAATTGATGGGTGCCCATGACGTGGATGAGCTTGCTCGCTGGCTGCGTGGCCAGCCGCTGGTGCATCACGATGCGGCTCTCGGCTGGCTGATGGTGCATGCCGGTGTGCCGCCCAGGTGGTCATTGACTGCGGTATTGGCGCGGGCGGCTGAGGCCCACGAGTATTACAGCGGCACTCACGGGCCTGAGTTTTTTGCCGGCATGTACGGCAACACCCCGGCGAACTGGCAGGACTCATTGAGTGGGCTGGATCGGGTACGGTGCATCGTGAATTATTTCACTCGGATGCGTTTGATTGCCGAGGATGGTGAACTGGAATTTGAGCGCAAAGGCGCGCCGCAAGATTTAGCTGATGGGCTGTTGCCCTGGTTTGCGCAACCGCGTCCCGCGCCGTTGGCAGCGAAGGTTGCGTTTGGTCACTGGGCAGCACTCGAAGGCGTGGCGGATAACCCTGAGGTTGCGGCGCTCGATACCGGATGCGTCTGGGGGCGCGAACTCACCGCGCTGTGCCTTACGACCGGCGAACTGACCGCCGTGCCAAGTCGAAAGCAGGAGCGATAACGTGGCGATTACTGAGGGTACCTTTTTAGTGGGTGGCGCCGTTCGTGATGGGCTGTTGGGGCGCCTGGTTAAAGATAGAGACTGGGTGGTGGTTGGGCAAACGCCAGAGGCCATGTTGGCGGCAGGCTACACGCAAGTGGGTAAGGACTTTCCCGTGTTTTTGCACCCGGAAACTCACGAGGAGTACGCGCTTGCGCGAACCGAGCGCAAGACGGGCGCGGGACATCAGGGGTTTGAGTGTCATGCCGGCGTAGATGTCACTTTGGAAGAGGATTTGTTGCGGCGAGATTTAACCGTTAACGCGTTAGCGCAAAAACCTGATGGCAGCCTGGTTGATCCCTATGGTGGTGAACAGGATTTGCGTGATGGTCTGTTGCGGCACGTGTCTGAGGCTTTTTCGGAAGATCCGTTGCGGGTGTTGAGAGTGGCCCGGTTTGCGGCCCAGCTTGGATTTTCGATTGCACCCGAAACTCAGACTCTGTTGCGCCGTATGGCCGCGGCGGACGCGCTGGCTGAATTGCCCGCCGAACGCGTGTGGCAGGAGTTTCACAAGGCGCTCGATTGTCCGGGGGCGGCAACCTTCGTTCGTAGTCTTGTGCAGGTAGCGGCGCTTGGCCCTTGGTTTGATGAGTTTCTGGCGCTGCGTGATGAGGCGCTGGTGCATTGGCCCGGAGCGTCGGCAGTGCAGCGTTACGCGGGACTTGGATTGCTTTTGGAGCCAGCAGCGCTTGCCGGTTTTGGGCGTCGGTTGAAAACACCAAAGCGGTTTGAGCGAGTCGGCAGCACCGTCGCCAATGACGGCCAGACTCTGTTTGGCTGGCGAACTGCGGAGCCTGCAGTTCTGTTGCGCGCCTTGCAGCGCGCTGGCGCGTTGCAGTTGGATGCCCAAGAGCGGCGTGATGACTTTTTGGAAATTTTGGCGTTGCTTGAAGACGCCCTCGGCGAGTTTGAGTCTGGCGCGCTGGCGCGGCTTGCGACGGCACTCGGTGGGCTCGGCGCTGAAGCGGCAATTAATGCGGCTATCACGGCGGGAGAGCCGCCTCCGCAAGGTAAAGCACTTGGCGATGCGATTGCCAGCCTGCGTTGTTCGCAAATTCAGAGCGCTCGGTAACCAAGACGCCGCTAGCGGCGGTTGCGAGTGATCTCAACACCGACGCCCTGAGCGGCAGCGACGGCGGTGGGTTTGGTGATACGTAACGTGAGTTGTTGAATCGGCCAGCGCGCAAACAAGGCTGTGCTGACCTCTTCGGCTAGAAACTCGAGCAATTTGGCGGCGCGCTCCTGAGTGACTTTAGTGACTTCCTCGGCCACATCGACATAGCTGATGGCGTCGTGCAGAGCGTCGCTGTTCGCGGCGGCTCGCATATCGATGCGCAGTTGGATATCGAATAAGAGTTCTTGCTGCACGTCGCGTTCCCAATCGAACACGCCGATGATGGTTTCTACTCGAAGAGCGTGCAGAAACAGCGTGTCGGTTGGCGCGCTGTTGATCTCATCGTGGGTTGATGTCTGCTCAGGCATCAGCGGCCGCAAGCTCTGCCAGTGGCCAGCGTGCACGGGTTCGCACTGCGAGTGGTTCGCTGGCCCCGGCCTGCAAGCGCCGCCAGCCCGCATAGGCAATCATCGCGCCGTTGTCAGTGCACAGGTTAAAGTCAGGAAAACAGACTCGAACTGTCAGTTTTTTTCGCAGCTCGGTTTCAAGGGTTGCCCGCAGTCGTGCATTGGCGCCGACGCCGCCGGCTACAACCAGAGTGTTATGGCCCGTTTCTACCAGGGCGCGCCGACACTTGATGGTTAGCGTGGCGACAACCGCTTCTTCGAACGCGCGAGCGATATCAGCGCGGTCGGTGTCGGTGATGGGTTCGAGTTTGCTGATGGTGTTGCGGGCAAAGGTTTTCAAACCACTGAAACTGAAGTCGCAACCGGGGCGGTCGACCATTGGGCGTGGAAAGATAAACCGCGTTGGATCGCCCTGTGCAGCAGCTTTTGCTAACGCCGGCCCGCCGGGGTAGCCGAGGCCGAGCAGTTTGGCGGTTTTGTCGAAGGCCTCGCCGGCCGCGTCGTCGACGGATTCACCAAGCAGTTCGTAGTGCCCGAGTTGATGGGCATTGATGAGCTGGGTGTGACCGCCCGACACCAGCAGTGCGGTGAACGGCATCTGGGGCAAATCAGTGGGGCGTTCGGCGGCTTCGCTGTGATTGTGCAGCGAGCCGAGCAACGGGGCGAGCAGGTGGCCTTCCATGTGGTGTACGCCAATCGCGGGAAGGTTTAGGCTCCAGGCGAGGCTGCGGCCAAAGGTAGCACCCACCAGCAAGGCGCCCAGCAAACCGGGGCCGCTGGTGTAGGCGACCGCGTTGAGATCATCGAGAGAGCGCCCGCATTGGGTCAATAGTTCGTTCAGTAAGGGGGTCATGCGCTGGATGTGGTCGCGCGACGCCAGTTCGGGCACCACGCCGCCATACCTATTGTGCAGCTCAACCTGACTGTGCAAAACGCTGCCGAGCAGGCGCTGTGAGGCGCCATCGTAGAGGGCGAGGCCGGTTTCATCGCAGGAGGATTCGATGCCGAGGACTAGGATATTGGGCTCCGGAGGGTTTGGAGAGGGTTAGAAGGGGGATGATATAGGACAAGTGGCAGGGGTCAGAATTAATTCTGACCTTACTCCGGCCGCGCCCTGTCCCATGCTTAGCCCCGTATCCGGGATTTTGGCCTAAATCAGGCCTTGGCAGTCGCGCCCGACTTCAAGTAAGCTTCGCGGCCCAAATTTACTTTAAAAACGGCGGCGTTATGCCTCAAGTACGTGTCAAAGAAAACGAGCCTTTCGACGTTGCGCTGCGGCGTTTCAAGCGATCCTGCGAGAAGGCAGGCGTCTTGTCAGAGGTTCGCCGGCGCGAGTATTACGAGAAGCCCACCTCCGTGCGTAAGCGCAAAGCGGCTGCTGCGGTAAAGCGTCACCTGAAGAAGCTGCAGCGCGAATCGCGTCGCTTCGAGAAGACCTACTAGCCCAACCCCTGGTTATATACCTGACGCTCAGTGTGCTGGGAGTCAGGCCGGGTCGGTCCCCCAGGCTGATCCGCAGAGGCTAACTCGGCTGTTTCGGCTATTTCGAAAAGGAATCAGGCTATGAGTACTCTGCAAATAACAATTTCTGAGGCCACCAAAACGGCTATGAAAGCGCGTGAAAAATCACGTGTGGCGGTGCTGCGGCTGATAAACGCTGAGATCAAGCGCTACGAAGTTGACGAGCGCAAAGAGCCTACCGACGACGTAGTGCTCGATATTCTGATTCTCATGAAAAAGCAGCGCAACGACTCAATCAAGGCGTTTGAAGTGGCGCAACGGGATGAGCTCGTGGCTCAGGAAGCGTTTGAAATTGCCATTCTGCAGGAATTTATGCCTGAGGAATTGGCTGAGGACGCCATTAAAGCCATTGTCACTGAGGCCATTGCGAGCACCGGTGCGGCCAGCATGAAAGACATGGGTAAGGTCATGGGTGCGATCAAAGGTCCACTCGAGGGTCGAGCTGACATGGGTGCCGTGGGTGCGCTGGTGAAGGGTTTGCTGGGTTCGTAAAACGCCAGCTGTTAATCTCGACCAATGGCAGGCCTTATTCCCCAATCTTTCATCAACGATCTGGTCGCGCGTGTCGATATCGTGCCGTTGATACAAGAGCGGATGAAGCTCAAAAAGGCTGGCAAAAACTATCAGGGGCTCTGTCCCTTTCACGACGAAAAGTCCCCATCCTTCAGTGTTTCCCCCGACAAACAGTTCTACCACTGCTTTGGCTGTGGTGAATCGGGTACCGCGCTCAAATTTCTCATGGAATACGACCGGCTGGAATTTGTTCCGGCGGTGGAGGCGCTGGCTGCCCTAGTGGGTGTTTCGGTACCCCGCGAGGGCGGTGGGCGGCCGACTAAGCGGGTGGGCACAGAGCTTTACGAGGTGCTGGAGCGCGCGGCCTTAGTGTTTCGCCAGCAGTTGAAAGGCGCGCCTGAGGCGATTGAATACCTCAAGGGGCGATCGTTAACCGGTGTTACGGCGAGAGATTTTGGCATTGGCTTTGCGCCTGAAGCCTGGGACACCATGATGGCGACGCTCGGCCCAGTCTCTGGCGACACGGCTCGCGGTAAGAGCAAAGCTAAGGTCGCCACCGAGAACGAGCTGCTGCGGGCAGGGCTTCTGACTCAGAACGATCGCGGCAAGCGCTACGACCGCTTCCGCAATCGAATCATGTTTCCCATTCGCGATACCCGGGGGCGAGTGATCGGCTTTGGTGGTCGGGTGATGGGCAAAGGTGAGCCTAAATATCTCAACTCGCCAGAGACCGATGTCTTCAAAAAGGGTCAGGAGCTTTATGGCCTCTACGAAGCACGCCAGGCGGTGCGCAATATCGATGAGTTTTTTGTGGTTGAAGGCTACATGGACGTCATCGCCCTCGCTCAGGCCGGAATCTATAATTCTGTGGCGACGCTCGGAACGGCCAGCGGTCAGGTGCACTTTGAAATGCTGTATCGCTTTGCGCCCCGGGTAACCTGCTGTTTTGACGGTGACAACGCTGGCCGGGCCGCGGCCTGGAAGGCGTTGGCCTCGGCGCTGCCGGCGCTAAAAGATGGCTGCCAACTGCGCTTCATGTTTTTGCCCGATGGCGAAGACCCTGACTCCTTGGTCAACAAAGAGGGTAAAGACGGCTTTCTGCAGCGTGCTGCCGGAGGCGTGTCGGCGCTCGATTATCTGTTTGATACGCTCAGCAAAGGCCTTGATCTGAGTATGCCGGATGATCAAGCCCGGCTTGCCCATTTAGCCAAGCCGCTCATCGAGACTGTGCCGGATGGTGTCTTGAAGGGATTACTGCTCGAGCGACTGGGTCAGCGCGCGGGTGAGGCTGCGGTGCGCAGTGTTTCGCCGAACACGCCATCGCCCGCCTCGCCGGTGAGTGCGCCGCCTAGGGTGTCTGAGTCGTCCGCAGGCGCCGCTCCTGAGGGTGGCCGGGTGTCTAGTGCTGCGATGCCCCGGAAAGAAACCCAACGTACCCAGCGCATGCTCATGATGCTGCTGAAGCAACCCGGGTACGGTCAAAATTTGTCTGACGATATTTTTGTGGCATTGGAAGGGTTGGATAGCCTGTTTATGGACGTGCTGCGCTTTGTGCGGTTGGACGCTGACCCGGATGTGGGCATGGCGGACATCATGGGGTATTGGGCAGGGCAGGCTGATGAGGCAGCTCTGCGTGATCTGGCCGGGCAGCAACCGCTATTGCCGCCAGACTTTGCAGCGTTTTGTGATGATGCCAATGCGTTAGTCGAGCAAAAAGCCCGTCTCCGCAGTGCGTCTAAGTTACGCGAGATGCGCTCGGCAGACAGCGAGGGTGCGTTGGCGCCAGAGCAGTTGAAAGATCATTGGAGCCTGCAAAAGCGCAAGACCTGAGCCTGCTTTTGGGTTTGATTGGCTAAGTTTGGTGGTGTGATTTGGCATAGGCAGGTATAATCCAGGTCCCGTGAGCCACCAGGCGGTGTGCAACGGTCAGGCAGCGACCCAAATACGCGGCGCGCCATTCCAAAATCGTTACTGTTTTGAATCTCAGACCTGTGTCGGGTGGTCTCGCCTAATTACACGTAATTAAACGCAGACACGCTGGCCCTATTTTGTTTGAGTAACAGCAGTTCGACTCTTTTGAGCAACTAATACTAACGCGGTGCCGCTGGCCTATAAGGCCTGGACTGGTGACATCGCCGAAAGAGGTTTTATGAGCGCAGCCACGACCAACACCAGCACCAACAAAACTCAGGAATCCCGCCTGAAAGAGCTTATTGCCAAAGGCAAAGAGCAGGGCTTTCTGACGTACGCGGAAGTAAACGATCACCTGCCGGACGATATTTCTGATCCGGATCAGATCGAAGACATCATTCGCATGATCAATGACATGGGCATTACGGTGTACGAGGCTGCACCCGACGCTGATGAATTGCTGACCAACGAAGAGAATACGGCTGACGAGGTAGCCGCTGAAGAAGCGGCAGCGGCGCTCGCGGCAGTTGAGACCGAAGCGGGTCGCACCACCGACCCGGTACGCATGTATATGCGCGAGATGGGTACGGTTGAGCTGCTGACTCGTGAAGGCGAGATTGCGATTGCTAAGCGAATCGAAGAAGGCATCCGCGATGTTCTTACTGCCCTTGCCGGCTTTCCGGGTTCAGTCGAATACATTCTTGAAACCTATGCCGAAGCCGTTAAAGAAGATCGCCTGACCGATATTCTGGTGGGTTACCTGGACCCAACCGAGCACGTGCCTGCTGCCGCGCAGGTGGTGCCAACCGCCGCTGGCAAAAAAGTCGAAAAAGACGACGACGATGAGCCCAAAGGGCCAGATCCCGTTGAGGCCAAGAAGCGTTTCACCAAGTTGAAGCGCCACTACAACGCGACGCAAAAAGTATTGACCATTGCCGATGGCTCGCGTGCCGATGCTGACGTGAAGAAAGAATTAGTGAAGCTGGGTGAAGCCTTCAGTTGCTTTAAGCTCGTACCGCGACACTTTGATGTGGTTGTTGGTGAGGCTCGTTCTGCGCTGGAGCGCGTACGTCGCCACGAGCGCAACATTATGTCGACCTGTGTGCGGACCGCGCGCATGCCTCGCAGTGCGTTTCTGAAAGATTTCCCGGGTAACGAGACCTCGGTAAACTGGATCAACAAGCACATCAAGGCGAAGAAAGATTATTCAGCCACGCTTGAGAAGCACAAAGACGAGTTGCTGCGTTCGCAGAAGAAGTTGAAGCAGATTGAAGCCGTTGTTGGTTTAACCGTTGCTGAGATTAAAGACATCAACCGCCGCATGTCGTTGGGTGAGGCGAAAGCTCGCCGAGCAAAGAAAGACATGGTTGAGGCCAACCTGCGTTTGGTTATTTCAATCGCCAAGAAGTACACCAACCGTGGTCTGCAGTTTCTTGACCTTATTCAGGAAGGCAACATTGGTTTGATGAAGGCGGTCGATAAGTTTGAGTATCGTCGCGGTTATAAGTTTTCAACCTATGCTACCTGGTGGATTCGTCAGGCTATTACCCGCTCTATTGCGGATCAGGCCAGAACCATTCGTATTCCAGTACATATGATCGAGACCATTAATAAATTGAATCGAGTGTCTCGGCAGATGCTGCAAGAGATGGGGCGCGAGCCTACGCCAGAAGAGTTGGGCGAGCGCATGGAGATGCCCGAAGAGAAAGTTCGCAAAGTGCTGAAAATTGCCAAAGAGCCAATCTCGATGGAGACGCCAATTGGCGATGACGAAGATTCGCATTTGGGTGACTTCATCGAAGATCCGACTATTGGTTCGCCGGTGGATCTGGCAACAGGTGAGGGTCTGAAAGAAGCGACCCGTGATGTGCTTGGTGGGTTGACCGCACGCGAAGCAAAAGTGCTGCGCATGCGCTTTGGTATCGATATGAATACCGACCACACACTTGAAGAGGTGGGCAAGCAGTTCGATGTGACTCGCGAGCGTATTCGACAGATTGAAGCGAAGGCCTTGCGCAAGCTACGTCATCCCAGCCGCTCAGAGCATCTGCGCAGCTTCCTCGACGAGCAAGGCGACAGCGTCGGCCGCCCTTAAGGGCAGGGACCTTGGGCCCGGACGGAGGCGGAGCCGACTCAAAAGCGCCAGCGGCGCTTTTATAGAAAACGCGGAGCCGACTCAAAAGCGCCAGCGGCGCTTTTATAGAAAACGCGGAGCCGACTCAAAAGCGCCAGCGGCGCTTTTATAAAGAAACTGGTTTGCGAATCTCGTAGATCACATGAGGTGCATCGCCGGCAATTTCCCGGTGATGCACACCGTCGCGAAGCACGCCGCCAATTTTTTCCATGGCGCCGCGTGACCGCAGATTGGTTTCCCCCACCCAAAACACAACCGTGTCTGCAAAGCTGAATGCGTGCTGCAACAGCAGTGCTTTGATTTCCGCGTTGGTCGTTCCACCCCAGTGGCTTCGGGCGAGAAACGTCCAGCCGATTTCTACCTCGGAACGTACAGGGTCGAAATCGTGATAGCGGCTTGTGCCGATTAGGGTGTTGGCCGCCTGATCGATGAACGTAAAAGCCGATTGGCTGGCGAGTGCGCCGTCGAAATAACTCCTAAACACCGATTCCTGATAGCGGTCGGTGGCGGGGTGTTGTGCCCACACCTCTGGGTCTGCGGCGGCTGCGTATAAGCCAGTCCAATCGTCAGCAGTTAGCGGGCGAATCAGAATAGTCTCGCCGGTGAGTGTGGGTTGTAGGTTCACCATTGTCATTGTCATTGCCAAGGCCTTGTTTCTTGGGTGATCTTTTTGGGGCGCTATTTTGGGAGCGTTTCAGGCGTCGAGTTCGTTTGCATCGAGTTCGCTAAGCATCAGTCGCAGGTCATCACGCCAGGCCGGCGCCTCTACGCCGAGTGTCGTCTGCAGTTTGCCGCTGTCCAGGCGGCCATCAACAGGCCGTGTGGCTTTTTGATTGAGCGCGCTGGTGGGTTGCGTTAGCACGTCGACCGACTTATCGAGCAAGCCGGCCACAATGCCTTCTTCAACAATAGCGACCGCAAATTCATGCCAGTTGACGTAGGGCTGGCTGGTCAGATGATAGATACCGGGTTGGGCGCTGGCCGCAATCAGCTGCAGCAGCGTATTGGTGATCGTGCGTGTGCCACAGGGTGCGCCCAGCTGGTCGTCGACCACTTTCAGGGCGCCACCTTCACGCGCGAACCGTCTGGCACCACGCAAGATGGCCTTCACAAAGTTGTGGCCATGCCGGCCAAACACCCAGCTGACTCGCAGGACGATGGTGTTGGGGTGAACGAGGCTGTGCTTTTCACCTTGCAGCTTGGTGGCGCCATAGATGCTGCGCGGCAGAGTGGTTGCGGCTTCCGTGTAAGGTGCGCCACTGTCGCCCGGGAACACATAGTCGGTCGACAAATAAAATAGCGGCGCGGTTGAGTTTGCGCTTGCCAGGGCGGAGGTCAGATTGCGCGGGCCATCGACATTGAGGGCCGTGGCGCCGGCGACATCGTCTTCCGCGTCATCGACTGCCGTGTAGGCGGCCGCGTTTATCCAGGCGTCGGCCTTGGTTTCGAGAACCCATTGGGTAAGTTGTTCTGGGCGACGCAGGTCAACTGTTTTTGAATCGGGTGCAGCAACTCTATGTCCTGCGGCCGTGGCGGTGCGACGAATTTCACTGCCGAGTTGGCCAGAGCCACCAAGCAGCCCCACTGTTAGCGAAGACGTCATTGGGTTTTTTCCAGGTACGTCTTGAGCGACGGATTAGTCTCATCAGCGGGTGATAGTCGTGGTGAACTTATCGGCCATTCGATACCAATGTCAGGGTCGTTCCACATGACACCCAGTTCGTCGCCCGGGGTGTACAGGTCGGTGCATTTGTAGGTGACGTTGGCGGTTTCTGAGAGCACGACAAAACCGTGGAGAAAACCGGGCGGGATGTAGAGCTGCCGGTGATTTTCTGCTGACAGTTCGACGCCGACCCATTTTTTGAAATGCGGCGACGTGGGGTCGACGTTGACGGCGACGTCCCAGATGGTGCCGGTGACGGCTCCGACCAGCTTACCTTGGGGGTGGGTGATCTGTGAGTGCAGGCCGCGCAGTACATGTTTGCTTGAATAGGAGTGGTTGTCTTGGACAAACTGTTCGGGCAACCCAGCATCCGCGTAGCGGGTTTGATGCCAGGTTTCTTTAAAGAAGCCGCGATCGTCAGAAAAGGCCCGTGGCGTAATGATAAGAACGCCAGGTAGGTTGGTCTGTGTTACTTCCATATCTACGAGCCTTGTTAGCTGTGATCTGCCGGGTTGTTGTTGCCTTCGCTTAACACAGCCAGCAAGTATTCGCCGTAGCCGGTGCCAACCAGTGATTGAGCGGTCTGTTCAAGCTCGGTTGGCGTTATCCAGCCCTGACGCCAGGCGATTTCTTCAGGGCAAGCAATTTTAAAGCCCTGACGGTGTTCAATGGTTTGAACAAATTGACTCGCTTCGAGCAGTGAGTCGTGGGTGCCGGTATCGAGCCACGCCATACCGCGGGGTAACCGCACAACCTTCAGTTCATCTTTTTCGAGGTATGCCTGATTGACGTCGGTGATTTCCAGTTCGCCGCGTGATGATGGTTTTAGGTTGGCCGCAACGTCGATCACGCTGTTGTTATAGAAATACAGGCCCGTAACTGCGTACGGCGACTTTGGGTGTTGTGGCTTTTCGACAATTGCCACGGGGTTGCCGTTGCTATCGAATTCGACAACGCCAAAACGTTCCGGATCTCGCACGTGGCAGGCAAACACTGTGGCGCCGGTGTTGCTGGTGCTGGCTTCGCGCAGAATGCGACTAAAATTGGCGCCAAAGAAGATGTTGTCGCCAAGCACCATGGCGGCAGAATCGGAGCCGATAAAGTCTTTACCCACGCGAAAGGCGTCAGCCAGGCCGCGAGGCTCGTCCTGCACTTTGTATTCGAGGCTGACGCCCCATTGGCTGCCGTTGCCAAGCAGTTCTTCGAACTTTGGCGTGTCTGCTGGCGTTGAGATAATCAGTAGTTCCCGGATGCCGGCTTGCATGAGAGTGGCTATGGGGTAGTAGATCATTGGTTTGTCGTAGACCGGCAGCAATTGCTTGCAGACGACACGCGTGACCGGGTAAAGCCGTGTACCACGACCGCCGGCCAGAATAATGCCTTTCATGAGTTTTGCCCTCTGCTTAGCCCTAAACGTTTGCCGTCGACGTCAGCAGCCACTTCCTGGCTCCAGTCTTCGTTGGCCGCGTACCACGCGACTGTGGTTTCGATGCCCTGTGCGAAGTCGACTTCTGCCTGCCAGCTAAGCGTGCTCTTAATGTGGCTGGCGTCAACGGCGTAACGTCGGTCATGACCGGGGCGATCGGTGACATAGCTGATTAGGCTTTCGAGTTGTTGGCGGTCGCGGCCTTCTAGGCGTGCGACAGCGTCGAGTACCAGACCGACAATATCCAGATTGGTGCGTTCGTTATCTGAGCCAATGTTGTAGCTGTCGCCAGGGGTGCCTTTGGTGAGTGCCATGATCAGTCCGCGCACGTGGTCATCGACGTGCAGCCAATCACGAATTTGCAGCCCATCGCCGTAGACGGGGATGGGCTCGTCACCCAAAGCCTTACGGATAATGGTGGGAATGAGCTTTTCAGGGTGTTGGAAAGGACCATAATTATTGGAACAGTTGGTGACAATGACCGGCAATTGGTACGTCTCCCACCAGGCCCGCGCGAGGTGGTCGGCAGCGGCCTTGCTGGCTGAATAGGGGGAGTTCGGCTGGTAAGGGGAGTCTTCGCGGAAAGCCCCAGTGGGCCCCAGAGTGCCAAACACCTCATCAGTGGACACGTGCACCATACGAAACGCCGGATTCTCGGCGTGTGCTTTGAGCCCGGCCTCTAGCAGGGTATAGGTGCCGATAATATTGGCGTCTATAAAAGCCCGAGGCGAATCCACCGAGCGGTCGACGTGGGTTTCTGCGGCCAGATGCATCACCGCTGTGGGTTTGAAGCGTTCGAAGGCGGACTGTACGGCGACCTCGTCAGCAATATCGGCTTCGATAAAGGTATGACTGGAATGCTCGATAACCTCGGCGATGTTGCGCAAGGAGCCCGCATAGCCAAGCTTGTCGAGCGTGCAGACAGTGTGATTTTGCTCGATTAGGCGTCGAACTAGAGCAGAGCCGATGAAGCCAGCGCCGCCGGTAACTAGGATTCTCA
>JALZVT010000019.1 GCA_023300545.1 Pseudomonadales bacterium | reverse complement strand
GGTATTGGTATTGCTCTGGTAGTGCTGGTTATTGCTGTTGTGCTCTAGGGCGCTGTGAGCAACGAACAACGGCGTCCGGCGCTCTTATTGGAGTTGCTGTTGCTGGTGGTGCTTGTCACCGGCTTTGCAGGCTTTGCGTCCTACGGCAACTGGCTCAACAGCGTCGATCGATTTCTGTACGACCGCGTCGTTACACTGCTGGCGGGGGATGCCTCCGACGATGTCGTCATTGTCGGAATCGACGAGCAGAGTTTGCAGAGCGTTGGTCGTTGGCCCTGGCGCAGATCTGATCAAGCAAAGCTGTTTAATGCGATTGCCTTTGCGCGGCCGCGTGAAGTGATCGTTGATATTGTTTATAGCGAACCAACCAACCCCCCCGCGGATCGAGAATTGGCAGAGGCACTAGATGCCCTGCCTGGTTTAGCGCTGCCTATTGTGATTGATGCGCTGTCAGATTCTGGCCAGTTAGTTGAAGTACTGCCGTTGCCGGTGTTTCTGGAAACTGCGGAGGCTCTGGGTCATGTGCATCCGGAGCTGGATGACGACGGTATCAGTCGGGGAGTGCATCTGTTTCAGGGTATTGGCTCGCCCTATTGGCCGCATCTGGTACTGGCGGCTGATGCGCGTGAGGGTGATGCCAACTCCGTGCCGGTTGCCAGTTGCGATGCCCCGTCATTTTCTTTGCAGAACATTCGCTGCGATTATCGACGAGTGCCGTTTGTCGGTGAGCCAGGCGCATTTGCGATGGTCTCGGCACAAGATCTACTGGCAGGGTTGGCACCTTCGAACGCGCTGAAAAACAAGACAGTGCTGGTTGGTTTGACGGCAATTGGCGTCTCAGATTGGGTAACAACGCCAGTGTCTGGCCGCTCGCGACCGATGTCCGGTGTGGAATTCAATGCCAATGTGTTGGCCGCCGTACGCCAAAGTACGTTAATTCAAGATGCGCCAATGTGGACTGCATTGCTTTTAGTGTTGGTACTGGCTTTGGTTCCGCCTTTGGTTCTGCCACGCCTGCAACCCGGCTCGATGTTGCTCGCTACGATCGGTTTTGTGGCGTTACCGATCATGCTGTTCTATCTGTTGCTGTACTTTGCGCGTCTCTACGTTCCGCTGGCTGCAGCGGCAGTGGCTGCGGTGTTGACCTATCCGTTGTGGAGTTGGCGACGGCTCGAGGTGGCTTGGCGCTTTGTATCAGAGGAGATTACTCGTTTTAGTGCGGAGCGGCTGCAATTGGGCTTCACCGCAGTCAATGACGCGCGTCTATCGACGGTGGTAAGTCATATTGCCCAATTGCTGGGGGCGAAACCCAGCACGGATGTGTTTGCTCTCGACGGTATCAACAACGTAGTGAGCTCGGTCGAGAAAAGCGGCGATCGCGAACACTTGTTGCGGGTTAGAGTATCGCACGGACGTCGGCGGCTGGAGCTTGTGCTTCGACGGGATGAGGCGTTTAGCGATGCTGAGCAGCGCTATGTCACAAGGGTATTGGCTGGCACGGAGCATCAGGTTGGTAATAACAGCGCACCAATCGAGCGGCTTAACGCGCAGATTGGCCAGCTAAATCTGTTGGCAGACGACGTGCGAACGATCCGCGACGTAAACATGAAAAGTTTGGAGCAGATTACCAGTGGCGTATGTCTGATTAATACCGGCGGGCTAGTGGAGTATGTGAACAGCTCTTTCACAGCCCTAACCAAAGTGGAAATCGAAGATAACATTCTGTGCATTGGCGATCAGGTGGCAGCGCCAGACGGCAGGAGTTGGGAAGAGATTGTTTATCGAGTTGTTGTTGAAGGCAACACGGAGTCGCTTGAGGCGCAAACGTCTTCGCACCGCATGTTGTTGGACTGCGCACCGTTGCAACTTGATGATGAGCTGAAAGGCTATTGGTTGATGACGGCAGCTGACGTGACCGAAATTCGACTGATACAGCGTCAGCGCGAAGAGGCGCTTGCCTTTTTATCCCATGATCTGCGCTCACCCATGGTGTCCATCCTTGCGCTGCTGCGCTCGTCTGATCGACCTGATGAGGGAGGCTCTGAACAGAATGGGCGATTGCTGAAGCGTATTGAAAGCTATGCGTTACGCAGCCTCAATGTCTCGGAGCAATTTGTGCAGCTGTCCCGAGTAGAAAATCGCGAAGAGCTTGATCTCTATGAAGTGGAATTGGGGGCGATTGCTAACAACGCGCTTGAACAGATATTTGAGCAGGCGAATGATAAAAACATTCAGGCGACCTTTGTTGATAAAACGGACGAGGATGGTTTGTGGATGCGGGGTAACGGCGAGTTGTTGGAACGCACGTTGGTTAACCTGTTGACCAACGCTATTAAGTATTCGCCTGAAGGCAAGAGTGTGGTGATGACGGTTGGACTCTCGGATTCTGGCGACGCGCTCTGTACGGTGGTCGATCAGGGCTACGGCATACCGGCAGTCGATATTGAGCAGGTGTTTGAACCTTACTACCGATCAAAAGTGCGCGAGATTGTTGCGCAGCGTGGGTCGGGTTTGGGGTTGCGCTTTGTGAAGACGGTAACGGAACGTCACGGCGGTAGTGTTACGGTGACGAGTCAGCCGACCAAGGGTTCAATTTTCACGTTACGCTTTCCGCAGTCCGTATTGCTTGATGCGGACGATCTGTCAGAAGCCTAGAACGCCAGGCGTTGATAGACCTTTGTTAACGCCATTGGCAGCTCTTCAATCTCCTCGATCACCATGTAGCGCTGTTCAGGGCACATTCGGTTTAGATAATCGTGCCCTGAGGTATCCACTGTAATGCAGAAGGTCTCCACACCAGCGGCGTGAGCCTCTAGCAGCGCCTTTGCCGTGTCCTGCACGCCGTATTCATGATCGCCGCGATTGGGGCCGTAATCGCAATCCTGCGGGAAACCGTCAGATACCAGAATAAGCAGGCGGCGACCGGCTTCGCGACCACGTAATTTTTTGACAGCGTGGCGAATGGCCGGTCCCATGCGGGTGCTACGTCGAGGCTGCATATTCACCACGGTTTGCAGTACGCGGGACGTGAGCGCCTGACCCAGTTCTTTCACCAGAAAGATCTCAACTTCATCTCGGCCGTAGCCTGAGAAACCATAAATACCGAAGTCGTCGCCAAGGGCTGATAATGCCTGACTCATTAACCATAGCGCTTCGCGCTGGACGTCGATGATTCGGCGTTTGGGCGGTTCGGGCACCAGATCTTTCACGTCAAAGGCGTAGGGGTCGTCATCGTCAAGATTGTGCACGGGTTCCGCGGGGGCATCAGGGTCTGGTATTGCATCGTCGGTAGAAGCGCTTAGGTCAACCAGAAAGGCGGTTGCGATCTCGCGTTTTTTGCGAGTGTTGGTGCTGTACACCCGGGTTTCGGTGACACGGCCAGTGCGTCGGTCGATCTCATGATCGATCAGTGCGTCGAGATAAATTTCGTCGCCTTCTTCCAGCGGTTTGATGCGCTCTAGTGCGACGGGTCTGATCTGCTCAAACGATTTGCGCACCTGGCGCGCGTGCTCGCCAACACGACGTGATAGTTCTTGCAGCTCGACGGGGTCGCCCGGTTCCAATTCGCGTTCAAACACACGGCACCAGCCACGCAAGTAGCTGCTTTGCAGATAGTCCCATTCGTCATACAGAAAGCTGCGTGTAGCGCTCTGGTCAGTCTTGGGCGATGCGCGAGCCATTCGGGCGCGCTGCATGTCGATGCGGCGTTTAAGATTGTCTCGTTCTCCCTGTGTGTCGCGTGGAATGGAGATCGAGCCAGGTTCTTCACCAGGTGTCATTTCCATGTCTTCGTCGATCATGAACAGGTCGAATTCCAACGCAGCCACCGCATCTTCTTGCTGAACCATCTCTGCGACATGGGTGTTGGGCAAATCGGCTTCGAGCAGCTCTTCGAGCAGGGTGGGATCGGCTTCGCCCTTGGCAAGGTTGAGTGCACTCAGTAAATCTTGGGTCAGTTCAGCGGAGTCGTAGACGTCGCAGCTGGCGGTGCGTAGAGCTGCTGCACGCTCAAGCAAAGGCACAAGGCTGGGTGGCGCGACAAAGGTGGCGACATCGGTGTGTGGGTTGCACTCAAGCACAAGTAAGGCTTCGAAGATCAGACTGGCGGTTGGTGGCAGTCGCTCAGCGCCGGCCTCCAAAACAGCCCCCTCCGACGGCAGCCCTTCAGTGAGTGCTGCCTGCTCGAGTCGGTCCTGATTCAAGCGGTGCAGGTGTTGCACTATGCCTGGGTACTCGGCGCGTACCCGCTCGTCGATGCGAATCGCTTCACAGCCGTAGAAGAGTCGGCGAGTCAGACCGGGATGGGTAGAGGTATTGAAAAAGAGTTGCAGATCGCCCTGTATCTCGCCGGTTTCCTCACGCAGCGGGGTGCGATCTGCGAGGCGAAATTCCTGGGTGCCAAACAACAGCGGCCCGAGCTGCTGCAGAATCATTGCGCGCCAGGCACCGGTTGTGATCTCGACCTTTGAAGGACTGTCTGGGTTCTCGCTGCCAAGACGTTGATGCGTGCTTAACACAATGCCGGGCAGTCTTATGGTGCGCTGGGTTGTCCCTGGCGTTAGCAACGATTCATCGTCCTGTGGCAGCACATGGAACGTCTGCCCGATTATCCCCTCTGCAAAAAGTGTGAGGCGCGGTAGTTGATCGAGCAGTAGATGATTGCTGACGTCATCCTGCTGCGGTGGCTTCTCTATCGTATCTGACAAGGGGGTTTGTCCGCGGTTCGGGTTAGCTGGTGGCAGGTAAAATGGCGTCGATGATGTCGGAGACCGACTGGTGCACAATGGGGTCATCGGTGATGGCCTGGGTTATGGCATGCTCAGCCGCCGTGCGCGCATCGAGTCCCTGTGCTGTCAGGCTAGCGGTGTAGACCAACAGTCGGGTACTTACACCTTCTTCAAAGCCATGTTCTTTCAGGTTGCGAATTTTTTCGCCAATGACGCTCAGTCGGTTGGCTAGTTCTTCGTCGGCGCCACTTTCAGCCATGATGATCTCGGCTTCGCGTTCGCGGGTGGGATAATCAAATTCAATGCTGACAAAACGTTGCCGGGTGCTGGGTTTCAGATCTTTCAGAGCGCTCTGGTAGCCCGGGTTGTAAGAGATGATCAGCAAGAAATTGGGGTGTGCTTCGAGCAGTTCACCCGTGCGATCGATAGGCAGCAGGCGGCGATGGTCGGTCAGCGCGTGGATAATGACCGTGGTGTCCTTGCGGGCCTCTACGACCTCGTCGAGGTAGCAAATGGAGCCGTTACGGGCAGCGCGCGTGAGTGGACCATCGCTCCAGCGAGTTTCGCCATCGATTAGCAGGTAGCGACCGACAAGGTCGGCGGCAGTCAAGTCTTCTTGGCAGGCAACGGTGATCAGATGCTGCGCGTTGCTTTGGTCTTGCTGATTGTTGTTGCGCTCTTGCTCAATCATCCAGCTCATGTATTCAACAAAGCGGGTTTTGCCGCAACCCGTGGGGCCTTTCAGCAGCAATGGCAAACGTTGTGCGTAGGCAGCTTGAAATATCTCAACCTCGTTGCCCAGCGGAAGGTAGTACGGCGCATCACTCACGACTGTCGTCTCTCGCAGATAATCTTTTACTTTATCACGGGGTCCGTTAAGCCGGGATGAAGGGATATAATTAGCTATCGCTACTGATCCAGGTGCACTTCTTGACTGACTCAACACAGCCACCCCATTCGTCCGGCGGCGGAGCTTCTGGGGGCGGGTCGGCGGCCAATGTTCTGGATGCCACCACTAAGTTGCTGGCTCCATTGCTTAACACGCTAGACAGCCTGCAGTTTGCTGGGCGGCATCTGCATCCACCGGTCTTGGATACGCTCGCTAAGCACCTAGAACCTCTACTGGAGCCACTGGCGGCCGCCCAAGACGCGTTTGCGGCGATTGACTGGCCGGAGCATCTCCAAGACTTCGCGGGCCGGTTGTCTGCCAGTACGGTGAGCGCCCAGAAAGGTGTACAGGGGCTCGTGGCCGCGGCCGCGGCTGAAAACCCAGTGATGGCGGCCTATGCGTCCATGCGCCACGCAACAGCCGCACGCGCCGAGCTTTACCCGTTGGCTCAGGTGTTACCGCCGCTGTCGCGTTTTTTTGTTGACCCACAAGCGCGTGAAGACGCCACTGCGCTCGCGAGAATCGAAACAGCGGTGGATGGACTGGCTGAGTCTGCAGCGCAGGAGGCGGCAGGGGAGAGCTCTGCACGACCACCTGTGGGTGTGATGCATTTACAGAACGAGCGCGATACCCGTGGTGGCTGTTCGCTGTATATCCCCGAGTATTACAACGGCGAGCCTATGCCGCTGGTTGTGGCGTTGCATGGCGGTAGTGGCCACGGCGCCGACTTTCTGTGGACCTGGTTAGTTGCCGCGCGTAGCGCAGGTGCCATTGTTTTGAGCCCGACTTCGACCGGATCGACCTGGTCAATTCAGGAGCCCGAGGTTGATCATGCGCATCTGATGGGGCTGGTGAGTCGAGTGTCCGAGCAGTGGTCGATTGATCCTGAACGAATTTTGCTGACAGGTATGTCAGATGGCGGCACCTTCAGTCTGTTAAGTGGTCTCCAAAGCGATTCCTTTGCAACTCATATCGCGCCAATTTCGGGTACTTTCCATCCGTTCTTGATGCAGGTTGCTGAACCAGGCCGGATTAAAAATCTACCGGTTTATCTGGTGCACGGCGCCCTCGATTGGATGTTTCCAGTCGATACGGCGCGCCTTGCCGCCACGACTCTCAAGAACGCTGGCGTCGACATCCATTATTCTGAAATTGCTGACCTCTCCCATACCTACCCCGTGGAGGAGAACTGGAAAATACTGCAGTGGTTGCAAGGTTCAGTAGCTTCAAGCTAATGACTGAGCAGTCAGCACAGGTTGAAGTCGTGAGTTTTTCTGCTCGCTACGCAGCGGCTTTTGCTGAGCTTAATCGGGAATGGATCGAGACCTATTTTCAAATCGAAGACGAAGATTTGAAAATGATGGGGCACCCGCAGAGCTATGTGCTCGATGGCGGTGGCGAAATCTTTACGGCGCTGGTTGATAGTGAACCGGTTGGTACGGTGGCGATGGTCAGAGTCGATGAGATGACTTTTGAGCTGGCCAAAATGGCGGTGTCTCCCGCGAGCCAGGGTCTGGGCATAAGCCGCCTATTGATGAACGCCTGTATTGAGTTTGCGCGCGACCAACAGGCTGCCGAGATTTTCCTTATCACCAACGATATCTTGCGCCCGGCTATGGCGCTGTATGAGAAATCAGGTTTTGTGCGTATGCCGCAAAACAACGACATGCGTTATGCGCGCGGGAATACTGAGATGCGGCTTTCTCTTCGGTAGGCTTATTTATGGCCGAGAGACTCAGGCCCCGGCTGATATCGAAAAATTCAGTCGTCCCGCGCTCTTGCAGGCTGCTCTCGCGTGCATGCGTTTGAGGTAGGTGGCAAATACGTCGCTCAACTCGAAGTTGCAGGACGTTGCCCAGTCGAGGCAGGTGGTTAGCACAATATCGACGCCGGAGAAGCTATCGCCCAGTAAGTAATCGGTGTGCATTAACTGGCGCTCAGCAACCTGAATGTGTATCTCGAAGCATTGGCGGGCGGTTGCTACTGCTGCTGGGGCTTCGCCGTAGATGTGCGTGAGGTCGTCGTGCTTACGCAAGATGTATAAACTTTGGGCATCTATTTCCATTAGCAGGTAAGACATCCACTCATCGTATTTTGCGCAAGCCTGTAAATCTTCACTAGCGGGCAGCAGGGCAACACCAGAGCCAACCTCGCCGCGTTGTCGTTCGGCTACACGAGAAAGGTGGTTAATGATTGCGCCACTTTCGGTGAGAACAAGGTTGTCGTGTAACAACACCGGAATTTTCTCTTTGACGTTGAGCGCAATAAATTCTGGTGCTTGGGTTGCGCCTGTTCGCGAACCGATGAGTTCTACCTCGTATTCGAGCCCTAGTTCGTGAGCCGCCCAGTGGGCGCGCATGGTTCGTGAGGTAGCACCGCCGATGATTTTTAAGTGGTCTGTGGGGCGCTCAGGCATGGAATAGCTCAGGTGAATAGGTCGGGCTGGGTGCGCCTTGGTGCGTGCGCAAACTGCTCGATCGCATAGTCGATGCGTTCTTCGACGGTGGGGTGGTAGGACTCCAGCGCCTCGATGTTTTCGAGGCGTGGCTTGAGCCCAGCCTGATTGGTCACTTGAATGGTTAAGCCGGGTCGGGCGTTTAGTTCGAGCAGTAGGGGCCCGCGCGCTCGGTCAAGCACAATGTCGGCGCCCAGATAACCAAGACCGGTCATCTCGTAGCAGCTGGATGCCAGTCTTAGCAATTGGTGCCAATTGGGAACTTCGAGCTCGTCGAGTCGATTGCCCGTGTCGGGGTGTTCGGTGATGAGCTCATTGTGTTGAACTGCTGCGATGCTGCGCCCGGTGCGAATATCGAGGCCAACGCCAATAGCGCCCTGGTGCAGATTGGCTTTGCCGTCAGAGGACTGAGTCGCCAATCGCAGCATACCCATGACCGGGTAGCCCTGAAAAAGTATTAGTCGGATATCAGGCACGCCTTTGTAGCTGACGTTTTCGAACACGGGATCGATAAGTACGAGGTCTTCAACAATGGCCTGATCAGTGCGGCCACCCAGCGAAAACAGGCCGCTGACCACGTTCGACATGTGGCGCTTCAGCTCTTCCCAGGACACGGACTCACCGCTGCTGCGAATCAGGCCATTGTCGTCTCGGCCGACAATCACAAGAATGCCTTTGCCACCGCTGCCGTTGGCTGGTTTAACGACAAACTTGTCGAGCTCCTGCAGTTTTTCGTAGGCGCTTTCTACTTCATGGGGGGTGCTCACAACGTGAATAAGTTCGGGCACAGCAACACTGTGCTTGGCCGCGAGCAACTTGGTTTGCAGCTTGTCGTCGACCAGCGGGTAGAGGCGGCGTTCGTTGTAGCGGGAAATGTAGCGAACGTTCCGGCAGTTCATTCCGAGCATGCCCAGCTTTTTAAGTTGCCGAGGACTGATCCAGTCGAAGCGACTGTCTTTTTTAGTGGCGCTAGCCGCGCTAGTGGGGTCAGACGTGGTCATAAGCGAACTAGTGTGGCATACCCGTAAAGCGCGTGAGCTCTGTCAAGCGATAGCCGGTGTAGCGGCCCAGCAGCAGAATTAGTGCGAGCAGGCACAGATGCAATTCCGGAAAGTTGAACGCCAGGTGTTCGATGAGTGGCTGGGTCATCAGTAAATAGGCAATGACGGCAACAAAGAGACTGCCGCCGCCCTGAATCAAAACCTCTTTTGGCCCGTCTTCTTCCCACAAGATGGACATGCGTTCGATGGTCCACGCGAGAATGATCATTGGGAAGAACGAGATTGTAAGGCCGCCAATCAGTCCAAGTTGGTAACTGAGAATGCTGAACACGGAAATGATGCCGATCACCACAATAACCAAGGTTGCGATCCTCGCAACCAGCAGCAGATTAAGTGCGGACAGGTAGGAACGAATTACAAGACCTACGGCAACCACAAGCAAAAAACTCACAAGCCCGGGCAGCAGTTCGGTTTGCAGAAACGATAAGGCGATGAGCACCGGCATGAACGTGCCTGATGTGCGAAAGCCGACAAGGATGCGCATGAACACAACCACAAATGCGCCCACTGGCAGCAGCATGATCAGCTTGAACATGCTTTGTTCTGCAACGGGCAAGGAATAGAGAGATACCAGTGGCGAGTTGTTGCCTTCGTCCACCAGAGACAGAGAAGGTCGATTCTGACTGATCATGCTAAACAGCACTTTGGAATCGCTGCCGCCGATGACTTCGAGCACTCCCGGTTGGCCGGTTTGCCACAGCAGCAAGTTTTCGCTGTTGTTGCGCTCTTCGTCCTCCGGGTCGATCAGGCGCCAGTTTGTATCATCCCAGACTTGCACCAGCTCACGCAGTGACTGGCGCCGACGCTGGTCTTCTAGGTCGAGCGCCGCTACGGTGCGCGCGTTATAGCCGGCGGTTTGCAGCATGCGCGGTAACAGCCGAGGCAATGGCCATTTCTGCAGTAACAGGCTCATGTTCTGATCGAGGGGCACCGTATTCATGCGCTGCAGTAACTGGCGTGCCAGCGTGTAGCCGTCTGCGGTTTGGGGTAACACGGCGTTAAGTACCGTGTCGGCAGCCGTTCGGTAGGGCTCTTCCCAGACGATATCAGGAATGGCTTTGGGCTTGGTCTGAGGAACTTCGTAACCAGGGTCCGCGATGGCTTCTATCGTGTAAAACAGAGTTTGTTCGCCGCGGGCATCGAGCTTTGACCACCGAGCCAGACGCTGGCCGGTGCCTTGTTCGGTCGTGTAGCCATAGCCAGCCGACGCTGTGCTTTCGCTGATGATTCGAAAATCAGACTGTTCTGGGGGCAGGGTGAGCACCACCTGGCTGCGGCCGCCGTCAGCATCAAACTCTATCCGCGCTTCGACCTGCCATACCGCCTGGGCTGTGCCCGGTGTATAGGGCACGCGATATTCGGAATGCCGAAACAGGGCCGTGGCGATGCCGGCGAGTAATAGTAACGCTACGATAAACAGGAAGGGGCCGCGCTGGGTCATTCAAAGGGTGCCTTGAAAAAGAACAGCATCTTGGAGAAAGGGAGCCATAAATGTCGTTTTGGGAAGAGGCGTTTGTGGGTGACCGTTACTGACCATCCGCCGTCGATTCGTCCTGCTCTTTGGATTTTGTAAAACGAGGCTGAACGAACTGTTTACCAACGTCAACCAGTGCTACGTCTTGCAGAAAGCTGCGGCCTAGTTCTACTGGATGCTCTGAACTGGTGCGATCAGTGAGTATAAAATCGAAGGAGTCGAGCACGTTGCCCAGTTGCACCCGCAGTTTTACAACAGGACGTTTACTGGTGCGTAGCTGGCGAACGATTTTCCGCTCCACGACAACCTGTGTGTTGGCTTGTTTAGTATCGCCCTTTGCGTAGCCGCTGGTCAGCGTGAAGCGCACCCAGTTATCGCCATCGCGTTCAAATGAGGTGATGTCGCTGGCGTGAATGGAATTGGCATTGGTGCCGGTGTCGATACGAGCGCTTAAGCCGATGCCGGGCGGGGTAATCCATAGGTGCTCGGATTCTCCGACAACCATCTTGTCATCGTCAATCAGAATGGTTTGTATCGCGATTTCGTCGCAGGTGGTTGGCAGGCTGATCTCTGTTTTGCACGCGGTTTGGACAACGCCGGGCAGTTGCTTCACGCCGCCGTCAATAGTGCGCAAGCGCTTGCTGACACTGTCCATCTGCTCGCTCTGAGCGCTGGTGAGGGTCGCAAGATCGTCCCGAGTGGCGCTGACGAGGGTTTCCAGCTGCGCGAGTTCTGCCGATAGGTTTTCGATTTCACTGGGGCCAAGCAGTGGTGAGGGGGTGAGTTGGCAGCCACTACCAAAGAGCGCAACAACCATGAGGCCGGTGGTTACAAGCGATGGCGCCCGCCCTGCGGGGCTGCGTGTTGCTGGGTGGGCTGTGTGTGTGCTGCTGCTTACTGCCATCGGTGCTGTCCGTTGGTGTCCTTTTGCTCAACCAGATTCTAGTGTGTGCTTGTCTGACGTTAGGTTGCTAACGTCAGTGAAGGCCGGTGAGTCTACTCATTGGGTCGTTAGTGAGTATACTGTATATAAACACAGTATTCAGGATGCGGCTGATGACCGAGATGCCAACGGCTGATTCAGTCAGAACGACAGCGAGAGCGGCGATCAAAGGGCGTGGTGCGTTAACCAATGAGGCAAGCCGCTACTTGCCCACCCAGACCCTCTATGACGAGGGCGAGGCAGCGTTTGCAAGCGCGGGTGTGGATAAGCGCTGCAGTTTCTATCCTGACCTTACCAAGCGTCTCATAACGACCAACAAATCGCCTGATATCAGCTTCGATCAGTCGATCAACGCCTACAAGGGCTGTGAACACGGGTGCGTGTACTGTTTCGCTCGACCAACCCACGCCTACCTTGACCTGTCGCCCGGGCTCGATTTCGAAACGCAGATTTTCTATAAAACCAATGTGCAGGAGTGTCTGCGTGCCGAACTCGGGAAAAAGCTGTATCGGCCCAAAGTGATTGCGCTGGGCACCAATACCGACCCCTACCAGCCCGTCGAGAAGCGTTTGCTGAATACGCGACTGATTCTCGAGACGCTGCTCGAATATCGGCACCCTGTCAGTATTGTTACCAAGGGCGCTTTGCTTGAGCGCGATATTGATCTGCTGACAAAGTTTGCTGCCCAAAAACTGGTTTCGGTCATGCTGAGCATCACCACCCTTGATAATGGCCTGAAAACCAAGCTTGAACCCCGGGCCGCGAGCCCGGCCAAGCGGCTCGATTTGGTTCGACAGTTGGCGGACGTGGGTGTGCCGGTTGGCGTGATGGTCGCCCCTTTGATTCCTTTGGTGAATGACATGGAACTCGAAGCCATTCTGCAGCGCTCGGCTGAGGCGGGGGCGACACGTGCGAACTATATTCTGTTGCGCTTGCCGGCTGAGGTGCAGGAGCTGTTTGCGGATTGGTTGCATTGTCATTTCCCCGAACGCGCGGAGCACGTATTGAATCTGGTGCGAGATACCCGAGGTGGCGCCCTATATCGAGCCAACTGGGGAGAGCGCATGCGGGGTACAGGGCCGGTGGCTGAGGTGCTGGCGAAGCGGTTTGACATTGCGGCGCGAAAATTTGGTTTGACCCAGTGCAGGGAGCTCGACAGCACTCTGCGCACCGATCTATTTCGGGTACCCTCGCCACAGGGGAGCCTGTTTTAGGCGCGCTACTGACTGGGCGAGCGATCAGGGCGCTGTAGTGGTTGCGCATGACGCGCTAAACTGTGGGCATGACTCAGACCTCAGCTCCCCCTTCTTCTTCTCCCGCAGGCACTGGCGCAGGCGCTGGCGGGGGGCCAGTCGAGATTGATTACGATTTCGAGTATCGCGGCCGACCCTTTGTCTTACGCGTTCGGCCCGGCAAGTACGTTGGGTTGTTCTTCAATGGTGTGCCCCGCAAGGAGCGTGTCTACGCGGGGCGCGAGCCGCTTTACCTGTGGACCAATGTCGAACTGGAGTGGGAAGAGCATCACTATATTGAGGCCCGCTATTGGCCGTCTACCGGGGTTTTGAAGGCCACAGTGAACGGTGATGCGTTGGCGCAATGGCAGGTCGCAGACTTGCCCGACATGTCCTCTTAGTCACTTGTTAGTGTTGTTTTTAGATTATGAATTTTCAATCTTTTCAACAAGATGGCTATCAAATCTTAAAAGGATTCTTGACGCCTGAGCGGTGCGAAAAGCTGGGCCTGGTGGCTCGTTCTGCGTTGCAGCCTCTGCTGGCGCCGGTGGAATACGAGGCTGACGTTGGCTATCCCGGGTCCCCAAGGGATCGGGCGGCAGCGGGTGGTCTGACGTCGCGTCGGCTGCTTACGGCCTACGCTCGCGATCCGCTGTTTCGAGATCTGGCGACCGACCCTAAATTGCGTGAAGTTCTGACCCAGTTGCTTGGCGAGTCGCCGTTGCTGTCCCAGGCTCATCACAACTGTGTGATGACCAAGCACCCTGGCTTTAGCAGCCAGACACTCTGGCACCAAGACATTCGCTACTGGTCATTTGCTGCCCCCTCGCTTATCTCGGCGTGGTTTGCCTTGACTCACGAGAACAAAGGCAATGGCGGTCTGCTGTTGATTCCGGGGAGCCATCGGCTAGACATTGAGCCTCACCGACTCGACGAGAAGCTGTTTCTGCGGCCTGAGCGCCCTGATAATGCAGAACTCATAGCTTCTGCCCGAGCGGTTACGATGGCGCCGGGCGACCTGCTGTTGTTCCATTGTCGGCTGTTTCACGCGGCAGGCACCAATGAGACCGATAAGTTAAAGCTGTCGGCCGTGTTCACCTACCACGGGGCGAGCAATGAGCCGTTAGCCGAGACCCGATCTTCGCTCTATCCGTCGGTGGTGTTATGAGTAACGCAGGTAAGTCCAACCCGGATGATTCGGGTGGTGCTGAATCAGTGATTGATGACGATGCGTTGTTTCGTGAAGCCATGGGCGATGTGCAGCCCCTCAGCAGTGCCAAGGTCAGCGATCAAGCCGGTGCCGAGCGGGTAGATCCCACGGCGGGACAATTGCAGCGGCAAAAAGATGCGGTAACGCAGCGCGATGCCGAGGGTGACGAGCGCATTTTGACCCTGGGCGAGGTGCCAACGGTTGATCCTCAGGCTGTGCTGGCGTGGAAACAAGATGGTGTTCAACAAGGCGTTTTCGATAAATTGCGTAAGGGCGAATACCCGGTTGAAGAGCAGCTCGACTTGCACCACAAAACCGTCAAAGAAGCCCGGATTGCCCTTTGGGCCTTTCTGCAGAACGCTCAGAAAAACGGCTCGCGCTGCGTCAGCATCGCCCACGGTCGAGGTGAGCGCAGCCCGACACCCGCGCGCCTGAAGAGCTTTGTGCTGCACTGGTTAACTGGCCTGCCACTAGCGATTGCGTTTCACAGCGCGCTCGCACGGCACGGTGGAGCAGGCGCAACCTACGTACTGGTGCAGAAGTCGAAGAAAGCCAAATCGGAAAACCGGGAGTTGCACGGTGGGCGGGCCGGGGATGAATAGTGGGCGGGCCGGGGATGAATAGTGGGCGGGCCGGGGATGAATAGTGGGCGGGCGCGGGGTCAGAATTAATTCTGACCCTACTCGTGATTTTAATATTTAATATCAATAGCTTGCGAGGCTCTCTTAAAGTCGCCCTTTGTTCAATTCTAAGCTTCCTCGGGCCATGTTGAGCCGCAGTACGTCAGACGCACCTTCGGTTAGTTGATACACCCGGACCTCGTTATAGAGCGCGGCCAGAGGATGGCCTTCGCGCAGCGCCTGGCCGCCTACCAGCTGAATCGCAACGTCGATAACTCTGGCTGCCGCTTCTGAGGCAAATACCTTAGTGGCGATCGATTCATTGACGATGTTTTCTCCCGAGTCGCCTAGCCGAGCCGTGCGATACAGCATGCTGCGAGCGGCAAAGGCGTCGATGCGGGTCTGGGCATAGCGTAACCGCACCGATTCAAGATCTGCCAGAGGCTTGCCACCCCGATGAGGCTTACGAATGTGGGCATCTAGATAGCTGATGGTCCACTGCATGAGGCCCGTGCAGGTTGCCGCAATGACAAGCCGGGTATCGCCGATCTGCCGCAGCGCGCGCGGCATGCCTTCACCGGGCTTGCCAACCACCTGACTTGCCGGCACGCGGACGTTATCGAAGGCAAAAGCCATGTGATGGCTGCCGTCGGTCGAGGCGAACTTGCCGATAGGATTAACGCCCGGTGCATCGGTGTCGATGACCATCATTGCCGGAGCGGGGGCGGCACCGTCCTGCTCAATATGGATGAGCGCGTTCATAAAGTCGGCGTCTGCTCCCCCGGTGACGTATGACTTGGCGCCATTGACCACAAAGCTATCGCCATCACGTACCGCCCAGCTGTGCCGAGGGGCATCGTCAGCTTCGGTGAAGGCAAAAGAGCCCCGCTTCTGGCCGGCCATAAGCGGGTCGAGATAGTTGGTTTTGAGGTCGCCTTCAGCGCCGGCCAGTACGCCAGGTGCTGGCCCGAATGCGGCTGCGGCTATGGCTGTGCGCGAGGCACTGAGTGCTTCCCGCGCGAGCGTCAATTGCACCAGGGTGCCGGGCTGACCGCCGTATTCGGCCGGCTGGGTCTTATAGAACAGGCCCATGGATTTTGATGCGGCAATGATTCGGCTTCTTCGCAGGGCGTCTGGTTCGCCGCTACGCGTCGGGAGTTGTTCCGCGATGAAGCGCTCTAAATCGGTTTTGAAGGCGAGATCGGTTGTTGAGAGTGATTCTGGCATTGATCTTTAAATTCTTCTTTATCAATTGGTTAGGAGATTTTAGTGGATTGCTTTCTGATCTCCGGGGGGCTAAACCGCGGGGCCAACCAGAATCATCATAATGGCAAAAATGAGCACAATGCCGGTCATGGCGCTGTACAGCACCAGCGATTCCCGGCGGGCCAAGTCGGTCACCTTCGCTTTGGCCTCATCGGGGGTCATGGCCGTGAAAGCGCTGGTGAGCCGATAGCGGGTTAGGCCGTCTTTGCGGGTTGGCAGTTTGACAAACATTTCAGGTGTGCGGCGCAGGCGATCGTCAACATCAACGATGCTCATGCCCGCCTGCCGAGCAATTTTGGACGGGTGCAGGCCGGTGCCTGGGTTGTCCTGAAACAGTTGGTAGAGGCGCAGGAGGCGGTGTGTCCGGCCGCGAAAGCGGAAGCTGAAACCGTTCATGGGGTATTCCTATCGATGTTGTTCTTATGGCTTTGAGCCCATCAGCTCGTCCAGGTTCGATAGGGATGTTCGCACAAATAAGAATTACTGAATCGCTCGTCATCGGTGACCTCGGCGCCAACCCATTGGGGTACGTCAAAGGCCTCCCGGGGTGATTTTAGCTCTACCTCGGCCACAATCAGCGGCGCGTTGGCGTCAGCAAACACGTCTATGTGCCACATGTGGGCGCTGTGACGAACAAAATAGCGGGTTTTCTTTATGGGGTTGCCGGTGCACAGCGACCCCAGCATGAACTCGGCATCGAGTTTTGGTATTTCGTACTCGTATTCGGGTCGCATGTTGTCAGCCTTGGGGCCTTTTACAGTGAGCAGCCCCGTCTGATCAGCTATGCGCACACGAACCTGAGTGTGCCCACGGCTTAGATAGCCCTGGCGAATCGCGTTTTGTGGGTATTCACCTGAGGGCAACTCGTGCAGGAGAAATTTGCGTTCGATTTCGACGGCCATACGGTGTCCTGTAACGCGCTCGGGAACAAAGGGTTTAAGAAGTTTAGAGCGTGGGCCAGTTTGCCACGAAACACGCGCGAACCGGTGCCGGGTGGCCTTCGATGGTCTGGTCCGGGTTGGTTGAATCCAGTGACTCCTGCAGCGACTCGAAGGTCATCCATGGCGTGCTGCGCTGCTCAGCAGTGCTGGTTTGGGTCACATCACAAGCATTGCAATTTTCTAACCCAAGCTCCTGCAGCCAAGCACTGATGGTGGTTGGCTGGGGTACCAGATGGACATTACGCATGCGGGCATAGCGACCATTGGGTATAAGGTCGGCGGATTCGCTCACCAACGTTTCCAGCACCAGTGTTCCACCTGGCTTCAGCTGTGCAAGAAGCTCGCGCAGGTGCGCGAGCGGGTCGCGGCGGTGGTAAAGGACACCCATGGAAAACACGACGTCAAAGCCGGGCTGGTCGTCAGCCGGATCCAGATCTTCCAGTTTCAGCGGCAACACTTGATTTTTTGCCCCGGGATACAGCGGCGCCAGATAGTTGTTCATAGCGAGATGTTGGTAAAAAAAGAGCGCTGTGGGGTCGATTCCAACAACGTCCTTGGCGCCCGCATTGAGCATGTGCCAGCCGTAATAGCCGTTACCGCAGCCCACGTCGAGCACTCGCAAACCGTCCATATCTGGCAAATGTGGCGCCAGCCGCTGCCATTTCCAGTCAGAACGCCACTCCGTATCTAGCGCGAGTCCAAACAGTTCCCAGGGGCCTTTGCGCCAGGGGTGCAGGCCGCGTAGTGCAGTACCCAGGTCTGTTGGGTTCGCGTCAGCCAGCACACCGGTTAGTCCAATGGGGCGAAAGGTAGTTGAGGAGGCTTCACTAAGTGGTGTTCTCTCGGGCAGTAGGCGGGCGCTTAAGGCTTCTGGAAGTGCCGCGATGGCGGCTTCCCAAGCTGGGGCATCGCCATGGCTTCTGAGTACTTGGTGCATAATAGGCTGCAGCCGAGCGTCGTTTGCTGGCCAGAAAGTTTGCGCGGCGTAGTGTTCGAGCATGGCCCTTGCTGCGGGGTGTTGGCCACCATCCAGATTATCCATCTTCGGCGGGTACGGTCGTGGGCACTGCGGGTTCAGGGGCGAAAGCAATAAAAGCGGCCCAGTTCAGGCAGCTAAACCAGATAGTGCTGTTGACCAGTCCAACCTGCTTTAGTCGTGTCAGGTGAGTGTCGAGGGTGTCGGGAATCATCACCTTCTCGATGGCGCTGCGCTTTTGTGCCACTTCCAGCTCTGAGTAGCCGTTAGCGCGTTTGAATTCCAGGTGAATGGAGTCTGCCCAGGCCTGCTTTTGGGGGTCATCGAGCACTACTTTTTCGGCGTAAATCAACGGCGCGCCAGGTGCAAGATTGCTGGCGATTCGACGCAGCAATACCTCGCGCTGCTCGGGGGTAATGAACTGCAGCGTGTAGTTCATGACGACAGCGCTCGCCGCGGCGATCGGTGTCTCGGTAATGTCGGCGCAACGCCATTCCACACGGGCAGCGTCGTTGGCGCTGGTCAGGGCGGACATCTGATTGCGTGCGGCATCAATCATGGGTTGGGAATTGTCGATTCCAACCACCCGAATTGATGGGTCGCAGTAGGTGAGTAGAGCCGCGGTGGTGGCGCCTCGACTGCAGCCTAGGTCGTAAATGACGCCATTGTTTGGAACATGTCGCGCTGCAACCAAGGCGCTCAGCGGCACCACGGTCTCGTAGGCGGGCACGGAGCGTCGAATCATGTCCGGAAAGACGTCGACCACGCGTTGATCGAACGCAAAATCGACCAGGTGGGGGTTATCCCGGGCGTAGATGTCATCTGTGTTGGTTGTCATAATTAGGGGGAGGGCGCGGTGCTATGATGCAGAGCCTGTGATTCTAGACATCTGTACCGTGTCCACCAACTCAAAATCACCATCAAATATCGGGGCTCGCAGCAAAAATGCGGGTGCCAAAGCCAAGGCTGGCAAAACAGCAAGTGCCAGCGTGCTGTCACTCGACGATCCATCGCTCTACATTAACCGTGAGCTGTCGCTGTTGGAGTTCAATCGGCGCGTGCTTGCGCAAGCTCAGATGGCTTCAACGCCGTTGCTCGAGCGCTTAAAATACCTTTGCATTGCCTGCTCAAATCTGGATGAGTTTTTTGAAATTCGTTTTGCGGGGTTGCGGCAGCAGGAGGCCTTTGGCGTCACTCAACAGCGCCCGGATGGCCTGTCAGCCCGAGAACAGATTCGGCGTATCAGCGCGACAGCGGCCCGCCTGGTTGCGGAACAATACCGCTTGCTCAACGCGTCACTGTTACCCGAACTTGCCGCAGAGGGCATTCGCTTTCTTGATCAGTCGACCTGGAACCCGCGACAGGCGAGCTGGGTAAAGCGCTACTTTACCCGTGAGCTTTCTCCCATCTTGAGCCCAATTGCCTTGGATCCGGCGCATCCATTTCCGCAGGTGCTGAATAAGGGGCTGAATTTCATTGTTACCCTGCAGGGCAAGGATGCGTTTGGTCGAAACAGCGGACTAAGCATTGTCCAGGCGCCACGCTCACTGCCTCGAGTGGTGCGCTTGCCCGAGTCGGTAGCGGAAATGCCCGACGACTTTATCTTGCTGTCGTCCATTATAGAAAATCACGTCAGTGATTTGTTTGCGGGAATGACCGCTACGGGCTGTTACGCGTTTCGTATTACCCGCAACAGTGATCTTTTTGTTGATGATGAAGCGGTTGATGATCTGTTGCAGGCGCTTGAAGGTGAGTTGCCGTCACGCAACTACGGTGACGCTGTACGCATGGAAATTGCGGATGACACACCTATTGAGATCGAGAGTTTTCTCATCGAAGAGTTCAGTCTGTCTGAGGCGGATGTTTATCGTTGCAAAGGCCCGGTAAATCTCAATCGCCTGTTTTCGCTGCCCGATCTTGTCGAGCGCCCTGATCTGAAGTTTCCGCCATTTGTGCAGCACTTGCCGCCGGCGATATTGGCACCGGTAGCCCTGACTGGAGCGACTGAGGCGGGTAGTAGCGAAGGCTTTGGTGACATGTTCGCCGCGATCACCGAGCGTGACATTCTTATGCATCACCCTTTTGAATCGTTTCAGCCGGTGATTGAATTTTTACGTCAGTCGGCGCGTGACCCAAAAGTACTATCGATTCGGCAAACGCTCTATCGCACAGGTATCGACTCCCACATCGTTAAGGCACTGGTTGAGGCGGCGGGGCAGGGCAAGGAAGTTCTGGTCGTGATCGAGCTGCGTGCGCGCTTTGACGAGGAAGCCAATATCGAGTTGGCTACGCTCCTACAGGATTCTGGAGCACAGGTTGTTTATGGCGTAGTGGGTTACAAGACACATGCCAAGATGACGATGGTGATTCGTCGTGAAGGGCGCACACTTAAACGTTACTTGCACCTAGGTACGGGTAACTACCACGCGACGACGGCCAAGCTCTATACCGACTACGGTTTGCTAACCGACGACGACCAACTCGGCGAGGACGTACAGAAGCTCTTCCAACAGCTCACCGCGATGGGACGTGCAGGCCGGCTTAAAAAAATGTTGCAGGCGCCGTTCACGTTGCACCGATCGCTGCTTGATTTCATCGACGCGGAAACACGGGCTGCTCAGGCGGGTAAACCAGCGCGGGTTTACGCAAAAATGAACTCGCTGATTGAGCCGGAAATTATCAAAGCGCTGTATCGAGCGTCAATGGCTGGTGTGGAAGTGCGTCTTGTTGTACGTGGTGTTTGTGCGTTAAAGCCGGGTGTTCCTGGCATTTCAGACAACATTCAGGTGCGCTCGATCATTGGTCGATTTCTTGAGCATACGCGTGTTTACTATTTTGAGAATCGGGGCTTGTTTCTGTCGAGTGCCGACTGGATGGATCGCAATTTTTTCTCCCGCATAGAGAGCTGTTTTCCGATTGAGCAGCCTGAATTGAATAAGAGAGTGTTTAAAGAGAGCTTCGAAAACTATTTGAAAGACGATCAGCAGGCTTGGACGTTGCAGGCCGATGCAACCTATCGGCGGGTGAAATCCAATCGCAAGCAGGGACACAGCGCGCAGCTGTGGCTGCTGGATCAATTGGCTGAAACGGTCAGCGTCATCCCAATCGAAGCAAGGTAGTCAGCCTCTTCGGCAAGATCTAATCGAGTCAGGCTGTGTTCTTTTAGCCAGTCGTTGGGAATATCTAGATCGAGTTCGGTGTTGGCCACCCTCAGCTTGATCTTGGGTAGCGGCTCTGGATTGCGACTGCGGTGTAACAGATGTGCGATTCGTAGCAACACGGTTAAACGCAACAGATCTTCGGTGTCGGCCTCGTCCAGGCGCGGCATAGCATCCAATTGAAGTTTGCGCCGGTGCAGTCGCACGAGTGTCGCAAGCCTGATCTGATCGAGCTTTGAAAAACCAGGCATGTCCATGTGTTCCAGCAGGTATGCCCCATGCTTGTGGTAGCTGCTGTGAGAGATATCCAGGCCAATCTCATGCAAGGCCGCTGCCCAGTTGAGGGAGTGATGAAGTTCGTCGTTGTCTAGCTCCCACGGCTGTTTGACCTGCTTCAACAGGCCTTGTGCGGTGGCGGCTACGCGTTGCGCCTGTTCGAGGTCGATATGGTAGCGAGTGCTCAGATCTTCAGCCGTGTGTTCTCGTACATCTTCGTGTCGGGCCCGGCCGATCATCTCGAACAGCAGCCCTTCGCGCAGGGCGCCATCTGAAATTCTCAGGTGGTCTATTTTTAGTTCGCCTAACAACGCGTGAATGATAGCGAGACCGCCCGGCAACACGGCTGCCCGGTCTTTGCTTAGCCCGGGCAGCGCCAGGTTGTCGATGGTGCCCGCGGCCAGCATATGATCTCGTAGTTGCTTCACGCCATCGAGGGTGATGCCGCGTTGGGAAATGTCCATAGCCGCGAGAACCGATTGCACGGCATGCATGGTGCCTGACGCTCCGATTGCGGTGTCCCACCCTTGTTGGCGATAGATTGCCTGAACACTTTCCAGTTCTCGGCGCGCGGTGTTGACGGCAAGCGCGTAATTGTCAGCGCTTAGTTTGCCTTTTGGGAAGCAACTGGCAGACACGCTGACACAGCCCATATACAGACTGTCCATCACGGTTGGCTTAAAGCGTTTGCCAAGAATGAGTTCGGTTGAGCCTCCACCAATGTCTATCACCAGACGGCGTTTGTGGCTGTCATCGAGTGCCCGCGATACCCCCATAAATATCATGCGGGCTTCTTCGTGCCCTGAAATGATTTCAATGTTGTGGTTTAGGGCCTTTCGGGCGCGCTTTAGAAATTTGTCTGAGTTTTTGGCCTTGCGTAGTGTATTTGTGCCAACGACTCTTACCTGATCTGCCGGAATAGTGCGCAGGCGCTGACCAAATCGAGTCAGGCAGTCGACTGCGCGCTCCATTGCCTCTGCGGAGATTTCACCACTGTCGTTTAAACCGTCTGCGAGCCTCACCGTCTCCTTGATTTTGTCGACAACTCCGATCCGTCCATTGGAGTAGTTCGCAACCACCAGGTGAAAGCTGTTGGAGCCGAGATCTAATGCGGCAAGCTGGGTGTCTGGCATTGGCAGTTAGTGCTCTGCCTGGGGCTTGGCGATTACTGAGGGCGGGAGAGGGCAGTCGAGGGCGGCTGATATGCCTTGCAGTAAGGCGCCTTCTGCAGCACTAATTTTATGGTCGAAAAGTACAGAGCGAGCACAGGCTTTGAGAACTCTTGGCTTTTGTAGCGGTGCAAGGTCACGCAGCTCTGCCAATGCACTGTTGAGTGCTGAAAAGTTGTCTGTTGGGTCGACGCTGGGCTGGACCGGTGTTTTTGCCAACTCAAGTTCTTGCATGGCGTCAAGATACGCTGCCTCGCGTGTACTTTTGTCGTTGTGTCCGTAATGCGCCAGAACCGCAATCAGGGTCGCCATGCTGTCAACAATGCGTTCAACTTTGCGGTGACGTATTTTAGGTGCGCGGGGCTTTTCAAAATGGGGTGTTAGTTCTTTCATCAGAAGCCGGTGTAAAACCCACTCAAAGAGTTCGATTTGTTTGTCAGCTTTAATGAGCTTGATAATACGGGCAACAAAGGTTTTGTATTGGAGGTGCGACATTTGCTTAAGCGCAGGAACCGCGAGCTCTAGCAAGGCCAGTCTGTGTAGGTCATCTGAGTTGCCCAGCAATTTATGTAGCTTTGCGATATCGGCCAGTTCACCTGGTTTGAGCTCGCTGAGCGTTGCGGCCTGCACGGCAGCTGGACTAGGCCCCTCTTGGTCGCGCTTGTGGAGGAGAAGCGCGTAAACCAGTAGATGAGCGGCACAAGGGTCGCGTGCTGCATCCAAACAAGGCGCTTGAGTGGTATCGATGATAGCGTCGGCGGTGCGGTAGCTGCGATCATCAGGGCGGCCGACAAGTGCCGGCAGAGTGTCTACTTCTACCGCGATGCCTTCGATTGATTGGGCGTCTAGACTGTGCCCGACGCCTTGGGAGCCAGCCAAGTTCCCGCCAGCAAAGCCGCTGGCGCCAGTGTCGAGCGCACTAGATGAAATGCTAGACGGTTGTAGGTCGATGGGAAACTGGCCGTTCCAACTTGGGTCAATGGCGCTGATGCGTTTTGGCAGTGGTGGGTGGGTAGACATCATGCTGCCCATGAAGTGATTAACGGCCTGGCCAAAGAACATATGACTGATTTCGCTGGCGCCAGTGTTTTGCAGGCGACTGCCAGCTCCGCCAATTTTTTGCAGCGCCCCACTGATGCCTGGTGGGTTTCGGGTGTACTGCACGGCGGCTGCATCTGCCAAATACTCACGCTGTCTGCTGACCGCAGCCTTGATCAGGTTGCCGAAGAAGGTGCCGGCGTAGCCCAGAACGGCAAGCCCGGCGCCGAGAATTAGAACAACCGCGACACTTCCTCCGCCTTCCCGCGAAGAGCTGGCGCGGCCGATACCGTAGCGTGAGCCACGCAGCAACATGTTGCCAACTAAGCCAATGAACAGAATGCCAAACAAAATCGCTATGAGGCGAATATTTATTCGGGTGTCGCCATTTAGAATGTGGCTGAATTCATGGGCGATAACGCCCTGCAGTTCTTCTCGATTAAGAAAGCTGAGAGCCCCATCAGTAATGCCTATCACCGCGTCGTCGGGGGTATAACCGGCTGCAAACGCGTTGATACCGGGCTCGTTGATCAGATAGACCGGCGGCACACTGACACCGGCGGCAATAGCCATCTCTTCGACCACGTTGAGTAGCCGTCGCTCTTTGAGATCGGTGGTGTTGCTTTGCACCCGTTGGCCGCCGAGCGACTCGGCTATGGCCCGGCCGCCGCCGCGAATCATGAGGTATTTGTAGATCGATGCCAGGGTGACGACAGTAACAACCGATAGCGACGCCCATAGCCAGATATCAACTGGCACAGAGCGCAGCATGGTGGTTAGGTCAGCGCCAGCTGCCACACCGCCAGTGGTGATCATAAAGACGCCAGCGACGAGCACGTTTGTTAGCACGACAAGCACGGTAACCGCCAAACCAAACAACACACCAAGTTGCCAGGTTTTGCGTCGTGCGTTGTGCTGGGCTTCGAAAAAATCCATCGATAACTACGAACTAGTCGAAGGACACCTTTGGAGCGTCCTGAATTTCAGCTGAGTCTTCAAATTCTAGTAGCCCTGCGTCGCCGGTGTGGCCAAACATGTCGGCAAACACAACCGGTGGGAAGGTCTGCTTGTAGGTGTTGTAGGCCATTACCTGGTCGTTAAATGACTGCCGCGCGAACGCTACTTTATTTTCTGTGCTGGTGAGCTCTTCAGAAAACTGCATCATGCTTTCGCTGGCTTTCAGGTCGGGGTAGGCCTCGACCGCAATGTTGAGGCCCGAAAGTGCACCACTTAATGCGCCTTCTGCCTGGGCGAGTCCTGCCATAGCTGCAGGATTACCAGGGTTTGCGCTGGCTGCGGCCAAACCAGCCATGGCTGTGTTACGAGCGTTGGTAACAGCTTCCAGCGTGCCGCGTTCGTGAGCCATGTAGCCCTTGGCGGTTTCGAGCAGGTTGGGTATCAGATCGTAGCGTCGCTTTAGCTGCACCTCGATCTGCGCGAACGCATTTTCGTAGCGGTTTTTTAGTGTCACTAGCTTGTTGTAAATGGCAACAACCCAGAACGCGAGTGCGGCGAGGAAGCCAACGAATATTAAAAATTCCATACTTGTCTCCGGCTAAAATAAGTGGGGGTTTGTGGATTAGCTCGTTAGTTAATCGGGCAGGCCAAGTACACGCTTGGCAATGACATTGAGCTGCACTTCCGAAGTGCCGCCTTCTATCGAGTTTGCCTTGGATCGCAACCAGGAGCGCGTAGTATTCAGTTCGGCACCGTTGAACGAGTCGCCTTCCCAGCCCACGCTCTGGGAGCCCATGGTTTGCAGAAGAAGCTCGAATTTTCGTTTGTTTTGTTCGCTGCCGTAGTATTTGAACATTGACGCAAGATGTCCATTGGCATTGCCGGATGCCGCTTCCTGCGCACTTCGCGCGAGGGTCAGTTGAAACGCACGATCGTTCATATTGTGGTGAGTGACGTCACCACGCAGAGAGGGGTCGTCGATTTGGCCATGGCTTTCGCCGACATAATTTTTGGCCTGTTCAGACAGTGAGCGACTGCCGCCGCCCAAGGCGCTGTTGCCGCCGATGCCCGAAATCATCTGACGTTCGTGCTGCAGCAGACGCTTGGCAATGCTCCAGCCTTTGTTGAGGTCGCCAACGAGGTTTTCCTTCGGCACGCTGACGTTGTCGAAGAAGGTTTGGCAAAACGGCGAAGCACCACTAATCAGGGAGATGGGCGTCGTGGATACCCCGGGGGAGTCCATATCAAACAACAGGAAACTGATGCCTTCGTGTTTGGGAACATCGGGTTTGGTGCGCACCAGGCAGAATATCCAGTCAGCATGATTCGCGTACGAGGTCCAGATTTTTGCGCCGTTCACGATGTAGTTGTCGCCCTGGTCTTCGGCCTTGGTCTGGAGTCCTGCAAGGTCAGAGCCGTAGTTGGGTTCTGAGTAGCCCTGACACCAGCGAATTTCGCCGCGAACAATCGGTGGCAAGAAGCGCTGCTTTTGCTCTTCGGAGGCGTATTCCAAGAGCGCCGGACCCAGCATCCAGATGCCAAAGCTCTGCAGAGCCGGACGCGCCTTAATGCGGGCCAATTCCTGCGCAAGCACCCGTTGCTCGTCGAGGTTTAGACCACCACCGCCATACTCTTTGGGCCAATCGGGTACGGTCCAGCCGCGGCTAGCCATGTTGTCGAGCCAGATTTTGGCATCCGGGTTAGGGTATTGGGCCCGGCGTCCACCCCAGACAGTCTCTTCCTCTGGCATTGAGGTGCGCATTGAAGCGGGGCAGTTGGCGTCCAGCCATTGCCGGGTTTCGGCTCGGAAGGCGGTCAATTCGGTCACGTGGGCTCCAGATGATTACGGCGTCAATACCCCAACTTTACACCACGCGGCTGCCTGGCGAACGCCGGTTAGGCGATAGCCAATCGACAGTCTGTATACTGAGTGCTCGTGTTGACAAAGGCGGCGGTGTGACGACAGCAGTGAGTGACGATCAGTTTGACCAGAAAGATTTTCGAACCACTATGGGGCAGTTTTGCACCGGCGTTGTGATTGCGACAGGCGCACCAGATGGTGTACCGGCCGGTTTTGCCGCTCAATCTTTTGTGTCGCTGTCGCTAGACCCGCCACTGGTCGCCATTTGTCCCGGCAAAGGCAGCACCAGCTGGCCAAAGATCCGTGATTCAGGCGCGTTTTGCGTGAACATGCTGCTTGCCAGTCAGGTTGACGTTTGTAACAACTTTGCCCAGTCCGGTGGTGATAAATTCAGCGATTTGGCGTGGTCGACGGGAGTGACCGGAGCGCCGATTCTGGCTGACGCCCTTGCGTATGTTGAATGCACCCTCGAAAACGAGGTCGATGCCGGCGATCACACGATTGCGATCGGCCGGGTCAAGGCTTACAAGCGCCTGGATGAGGCGTCGGGGCCGTTACTGTTTTTTCGCGGCAAATATGGCCAGTTTCAGGAACTCTAGTTCGCGCCGTTCTAGCTCAGGCCGTCGATTGGGATGGCTGCGCCATGGATGTCATCAGCGGCGACACTTGCCAGAAACGTCATAACGCTGGCAATGCTCGTTGGGCTAACCCAACGGGAGAAGTCTTCATCTGGCATTGCATCGCGGTTGGTTGGCGTGTCGATCAGGCTGGGTAGCACCGCGTTGACGTTGATAGAGTGCTCTTTCAGCTCCTCTGCCATGGTCTCTGTGAGGCGAATGACCGCACTTTTTGAGGCCACATAGGCGCCCATCGCTGCGGCGCCCTTCAAACCCGCTCTGGCGGCGACATTGACAATTTTTCCGCCGCCTTGCTGCAGCATCTGTGGCACCACGGCCTGTGCCATGTTCACCACTGATCCGGTATTGAGCTTGTGCATCAATTCCCAGGTTGCGGCTGGCGTAGTGTGGACCTGATCGCCCATTGCGAAGCCGCCGGCCACATTCGCCAGCACATCGATACGCCCCTGGTCTTTGAGCACTCGAGCGATCGCGGCTTTGCAATTGTCAGCATCGAACAGGTCGCACGGCACAATGTTGGCTGATTCGACAATATCGAGCCCGGCGCAGAGTGCGCCACGGGCGGTGAAGGCTTCTACGACAGCTCGGCCCAGCGCGCCGGCCGCACCAGTGACCACGACGACCTTGCCTTCGAAGTCCTGAGGCTGTGCATTCATGATGCAAGCTCTTCGAGTGCGTGCCAGTGCAGGTCGCCGGGAATGCCGTTGGGATTCACCGGTTGGACGCAGACGTGGCTTGCACCCGCCTGGAAGTGTTCATCGAGGCGCTTTTGAATCTGCTGCTGGGTACCCCAGGCGTAGGTGGTATCGACAAACTTGTCAGAGCCGCCGTTTTCGAAGTCGGCCTCTGTCAGGCCCATGCGTAGCCAATTGTTTCGGTAGTTCGGTAGGCCGATGTACGTTTTGGCATTCTCGCGAGCTAGATCTCTTGCTTTTGCAGCGTCGGTTTCAAAGATCACTTTTTGCTCGACGCACAGCCAGGCCTCAGGCCCGAGAATTTCTCTCGCCATTACCGTGTGGTCAGGCGAGGAAAAGTAGGGGTGGGCGCCTGTACACATGTCTCGCGCCAGCTCGAGCATGCGTGGGCCGAGCGCGGCGATCACGCGCTTTGGCGCTTCTTCTGCCTTGGGTCCGACATAGATTGAGTTGTTCATGCCTTCTAGGTACTTACGCATGGTGGCGACGGGTTTTCCATACGTCAGGCCGCGCACGCCTTCGACCAGCGGGGCGTGTGAGACACCCATGCCCAGTAGGAAGCGGTCGCCCGATTGCTCTGCCAGCGTGTGCTGAGCGGCAACCGTGACGCCCGGTTCGCGGTTGTAGATGTTGGCGATGCCAGTGGCGATATTTAGTGTCTTGGTATTTGCGAGCAACCAGGCCGCGTGGGCTAGTGGGTGACGACCCACGGTTTCAGGAATCCACAGGGCCGAATATCCCAGCGATTCGATACGCTCAGCGGTTTCTGCAGCGGCCGTTGCCGCCATGGTCTCGGTAAAATACCAAACACCTAATTTCCCTAATTTCATATCGCTCCCCAGCGTTGGGTCAGGCAGAGGCCCGACAAAACCCAGATTCTAATCCAGATTTGGCTTTGAGACTCGGATGCTGTCGCCGACTCAGGCATGATGGTGCGCTGCCTTCCAGTCCCCCGCACTCGCGGAATGATGGATCGTGGGTAGGTAATGACAGTGGAAGTTAATTGAGCACCGACGAGCCAACAGATCCGAGCGATTCAGCGGAGTCGGCATCAATTGATGTGGACGGCGGGGATGTGGTCGCGGATTCTGCCGCGGACGAACGACCCACCATCATGCAACTGGCGTTCCCGTCTATCTTGGGAAACCTGCTCTACACCATTGTCGGCGTGGTCCAGACATTGTTTGTGGGCGAGCTAGGCTCGTCTGCTCTGGCAGCCATTGGAGCTGGCCAGCGGGTGTTCTTTGCCCTGCAGGCCATATTGCTCGCCATTACTGCGGGTACGACCGCGTTGGTAGCCCGAGCTTGGGGCGCTGGAGATTATCGCGAAGCCAGCCGGGTAACCATGGCAAGCCTTGTTCTTGGTGGTGCATTCTCGCTCGCTGCCATGCTGGTTGGCGTGTTCTTGGCCCGGCCCATTGCTGGACTGTTTGGGCTGGATGAAGCCACGCTCGACCTTGCAGCTGCGAACATTCGCTGGCTGAGTTTTTTCAACCTGGCTTTTGCCGTTAACTTTATTCTCGCCGCCAGCCTGAGAGCTACTGGTGATGCCTGGTCGCCGCTGATGGTTGGGGCGGTTGTGAACGCGCTAAACATCCCGCTGCTCTACGTTTTAGTGTTTGGCAAGTTCGGCTTTCCGCAGATGGGTGTCGCGGGCGCGGCGGTTGCAGCTGGAGTGGCCTTCAGCGTTGGCGCTCTGTTGTTGCTGGGTTTGTGGATGTCCCAACGTTTTGAGCTCAAGTACTCAAAAGGGGGCTGGTGGCGGCGTGAGCGTTTGAAGCGGCTGCTTGAGATTGGTTTACCGGCTGGCGTTGAACAGCTGGTGTTTCAACTCGGCTTTTTTGTATTTCTGATCATCATCGGTCGGTACTACGGTACCGCAGCATTTGCCGCCTACAATATTGGCGTCACGATGCTGATGGTGTGTATGACCGTTGGGTTCGGATTTTCGATTGCGGGTTCGACTCTGGTCGGACAGAACCTTGGCGCCAACGATCCGGAAGGTGCCGCACGCAGCGGTTGGCGTGCCATGGGCTACGCCGTGCTGCTTATGGGGTTGCTGGGCTTGATTGTGTTGTTTAACGCCCAGCCACTGGCACAAATGTTCATTGGTGACGACGAAGAAACGATCCGTTATACAGTTCAGTTTGTGTCGCTGCTTGGTGCAATGATGCCGCTGATGGCAGTTGAATTTTCCATCGGTGGTGCGCTTCGTGGCGCGGGCGATACCCGGTTCCCGCTGATCGCGACCTTCCTTGGGCTGATCATCATGCGCTGCGGGTTGGCAGCACTCTTTACGTGGATGGAGCTGCCAGTATTCTGGGTCTACGCAAGCCTGGTAGGCGACTACGTACTTAAAGCGATCATGCTGGTCTGGCGGTTTAAGAACGGTCGCTGGAAAACGCTTGTTCGGGTGCCTGCAACGGTCTAAACAGACTAGGTATTTCGCAGTTCACTCGATGACAGATCGATTCTAAAATCTCGCTCGCCGACTTCATCGCATAGAGCGCGAAGCGCGTCGGGAACCTCGCTGTTTGTCAGGGTTAAAAACGCTCCTTTGCTTTCACGCCCAAACACAAGAAAGCGGTTGCCCAGTTGCGCAAATTCAGCAAACGCCTTATGCATTTCAGCGTTGCTCGCATAATAGCGTGCCATGCCGATTCGGGTCAGCGTATCGATACCGACAACAAACACGGCTTGCGGGAACTGGCGCGCTTTTTCGATGAAGGTTGGCAGGCGCGTCAGCCACAGCGTGTGGTCGACAAACTGTACCGAGCGTTTCTGCAGGTCGTGATAACCGAGGGCTGGTTTATCGACGTTGTCGATACAGATTTCAAAGGCAACGGCCTGCCCCAATGTTTGGCTGGCGTGCTCTGCCATGGCCAGATGCCCGCGGTGCAGTGGGTTAAACGAACCCGGGAACAGAACTTTGGCCAGTATTGGACTGGCTGGCGCGTTGGAGACTGAGAGTGGCGGGTTGGATTCGGCCAGAGACTCTCTACTGAGCAACCGGGCCCATTGAGGAGCTGCGGGTTCGATCTGTTTGTCGGTAATGCTGGTGGCGCGAATACTGGGGGCCTTGAGAGGCACGCTTAGCATTGTTTCGAGTAAACCCATGGCAAGAGCCGTGATTTCGGCATCTTCGACTCCGCGGTCACCCATGCCGTTGTCGCCCTTATCGAACACAACGTTCAGCGTCGCCGTAGCACTAATGGTTTGTACCGCCAGGTGCGCGCGATGCTCGCCGCGTTTTGCCCGATTGGTTGCCAGCGCTGCCGTGCAGCCGAAGCCAAACAGCTCGTTGATGGCGGTATCGGACGCTAGTTTACGTGCCCGTTGCCATGCTGCCATCGCCAGTGCACGCGCTGTATCTGCGCTGCAGGCCTGGTCGGGTGTGCCTCCGAGTCGATCGGCTAATGCGCTCTCAGCGTAGGGCACAGAAGCTTCCAGCACGGTGGCAGACGCCCCTGGTACGGCGAGCAAGTCGTTGCACAAAGAATTGCCGCCGCCAGTGACGTAAAACACGCCCAAGTGTGGGCTGCTATGCAGCCGTTTGGCGGCGTCAGTCGTCCAGGAAGTCATCTACCAAACCGCAAAAGTGATCAAGTTGGTCATGGTGTACCCAGTGCCCGGCGTTTTCGACGGTTTCGACCCGGGCGTTGGAAAAGCGGGCGGCCCGTCCATCAGCCACCGGATCGGAGGCCCATGATTCAGCACCGCGTACGAGCATGACCGGACGATCAAGGCGTTCGTTTAGTTGGTGCTGTTCTTCGTAGGCGAGCCCGATGGGTGGGAACGCTCGAACGTAGTTGTCAAACTTCCAGCTGTAGGTGCCGTCTTCGTTACGATTGATGCCGTGCACCGTCAGATGTCGGGCTTGTTGTTCGTTTAAATGCGGGTTTTCAGATTGCATGCGCTGAAACGCTTCTTCGACGCTTGCGTAGCGTCTCGGTGTACGGCCACTGAGTTTGCGCAGGTCATTGATCCAGCCGGTAACCCGGTCTTGCACCGGTGTCGCCATGCGCTGCTCGATCATCTTTGGTGGTGGTCCCATACCCTCAATAGCGATGAGCTTGTTGACGTTTTCGGGATATAGGCCTGCGTAGTTCACCGCGATTGAGCCACCCAGTGAATGCGCAATAATAGTCGCCGGTGTCATGCTGGTTTGATGCAGCAGCTGAGATATGTCGTACACATAATCGACAATGTTGTAGGTGCCGCCAACCAGCCACTGTGAATCACCATGGCCCCGCAGGTCGGGGGCGATGATGTGATAGCGATCGCTGTATCGCTCGGCAAACCAATCCCAGTTGCGGCAATGGTCCCGGCCACCGTGCACGAGTAGCATGGGCGGTGCATCCGGGTTACCCCAGTCGACGTAGTGCAAGCGTAGGCGTTGCGAAAAGTAAATGTGTGAGGTTGGGCCGTGCATGTGGGGTACCTGGTGCTGCTAGGTGGGCGGATTAATAGTTGTCATTCTAGAGTGTTCGACTGATCAGTTCTTTCATGATTTCGTTAGTGCCACCGTAGATTTTTTGAACTCGGGCATCGGTGTAGAGACGGCTGATTTCATATTCATCCATATAGCCAGCGCCACCGTGCAGCTGCAAGCAAGCGTCGATGATTTCGCATTGCTTGTCGGTGCACCAGTACTTGGCCATGCTCGCGCTTGCTGCGTCTAGCTCTCCCTTGAGATGTCGCTCAACCAACTGGTCGACGAAGGTGCGGCCAATTGTGGCTTCGGTCGCGCATTCGGCTAAACGAAATTTAGTGTTTTGAAAATCCATTATGGATTGCCCAAACGCTTTGCGGTCTTTTACATAGTCGGTAGTGATTGCCAGAGCGCGTTCGGTGCATACCACCGCCGATTGAGCGATCGAAAGTCGTTCTTGTGGAAGTTGTTGCATCAGCTGATAAAAGCCTTTGCCCTCTTCGTCGCCGACCAGATTGGTTGCAGGCACTCGGCAGTCAGAGAAAAATAACTCCGAGGTGTCCGCGGCTTTTTGGCCCATCTTTTTAAGATTGCGACCGCGCTCGAAGCCGGGTGCACGGCTATCAACAAGGACAAGCGACACGCCTTTGGCTCGAGCGTTGGGGTCAGTCTTTACAACAACAATCACCAGATCGGCGTGCTGGCCGTTGGTGATGTAGGTTTTCGAACCGTTGATAATGTAGTCATCGCCGTCTCGAACCGCTGTCGTGCGAATTGCCTGCAGATCAGAACCGGTGTTTGGTTCTGTCATGGCTATGGCACCGACAACGTCGCCGCTGGCCATTTTTGGTAACCAATGACGGCGCTGATCTTCGGTGCCGTAGTGCAGCAAATACGGTGCAACGATGGTGCTATGCACCTGTGCGCCGAACCCAACAACACCTGCTTTGTGCATCTCTTCCATGACAACGGTTTCATGGCGATAGTCCCCACCTGCGCCGCCATACTCAACGGGAATGTCGGTCAGTAGCAGTCCAGCATCGCCGGCTTTATTCCAGGCATCTCTATCAATCTTGCCCTGTTCGAGCCACTTCTCGGTGTGTGGTACAAACTCGCGCTCGAAGAAGCGGGCTGCGGCATCGGCCAGAATGCGCAGTTCATCATTTTTCCAGGGAGATTCGTAGCCGTTCATCTAAAAGTGCCTCGTAGTGTTGAGAGTGTTGTGTTGCTAGTGCCGTGGTGATTAGTGAACGCGGTGAGCTGGCGCTGTCGGGGCGTTCTGCCTGTTAAGGATAGCCGGCCCCTGGATAAGGTGCTTGAACCTTCAGCAACTGACCAGCGAGCTGTTCTTTGCATTGCTTGGGGGTCGACGATTGCGCGGCCAAGATGTAGAGGTCGGTGCCGCCGAGCATGCAAGCAAAGGCGCCACGATCCAGCGCCACTCGATGGCTAACGTTGCCACCATGTTCGATACGCAGAACGTCGTTGGTGGTCGGAGAGGCGACCCAGATGCCCCCCTGTGCGTCGAGACAAATACCGTCAGGCACGGCGCCGTCGGGCAGGGTGGCCCAGGTCTCACGCTGGCTGAGTGTCGCATCTGGTGCTATTCGAAAACTGCTGAGCCGACTAGCAAAGGTTTCTGCCACCACTAGAGTTTTGCCGTCAGCGGTAATGACGGTGCCGTTTGGAAACATCAGGTCGTCCGCTACCAAGCTAGCCTTTCCCTGTGGGTTCACATAAATCAGATGGGTTGGCGCCAGCTTTTCGCCCTTGTGCATGTCGTAGCCAAAGTTACCAACGTAGGCGTCTCCATTAGGCATGACCACCATGTCGTTGCAGCGACCGGCTGCGAGTTCGCTGAGATCGGCATAGACAGATATTTCTGCTGGAGTGGTTGTGGTGTTAACCCGCAGCAGTGATTTGCTGCTCATTGCAACCACCAGCAGATCGCCGTTCGGCAGCCAGCCGAGGCCAGAAGGTTCGTCGTCGATAGCTGCAATAACGCGGGTAACGCCAGTATCAGGGCGATAACACAGCACCTGATAGGCGTGCATATCCGAAAAATACAGCTCGCCATCGCGCCAACGGGGTCCTTCACCAAAGGCAAGCCCATCGTGGAGAACGGAAACAGGGGATGTAATTTCGATCATTATTGATTGCCTCTGGGTAAAATGCGGGTAAACAGGGGTTTAATATTCAAGAATGTTGCCGAATACGCGGATCTGTTTACACATGCTATTCGGTAGGCGGGTGTCGAGCTATTTCTTTTGAGGTATTCTCCAGCCAACGATGGGCCAGGGGGAATCTGACTGGGACCGTCGACTTATAAAATAACGGAGAATCACATGATTAATTTCACCAAAATTTTGGCTGCAGCTTTGCTAGTAGTCGGCGTAGCCGCTTGCGGTGAAGATGGCGGCAACGCCATGAAAGACGCAGCAGGCAGCATGAAAGACGCAGCAAAAGGCGCCGCTTCTGATGCTATGGATGCCGCCTCTGATGGTGCGCAAGGTATGGCTGACAAAGCAATGGATGCCACTAAAGATGCAATGAGCGGCGCTGCAGGCGGCGTTGAAGGTATGGCTGACAAAGCCAAAAGCATGGCCAGTGACGCTGGTCTGTCTACTGACGGCATGATGGACAAAGCCAAAAGCATGGCTGATGACGCCGGTCTGTCAGCTGATGGTCTTATGGACAAAGCCAAAGATAAGATGGGTATGTCTACCGACGGCATGATGGATAAAGCCAAAGGCGCGGTTTCTGACGCAGCGGTTGATAATGCCACTAGCGGCGACATGATGGACAAAGCCAAAGATATGACCATGGATAAGGCAAAAGATATGATCGGTGGTGGTCGCTAGTTAGCGCCCTTACATCTGTTTATCTGACTCCTCCGTGACGTTCGGTCTGGGCTCTTTACAAGAGCTCAGATAGGCCCAGCGGGGTGTCGCACAGCGGAATCACCGATTCCGCTTGCTGCGCCACTCACTAACCTACTCACTGAATACCTTACGGTGAGCCCGCCTAACTGACCTGGTCCTCAGGTGCAGTGTGCAATTTCTTTAGTCACCTATTTTTACTCAGTCATAACTTTTTATTTAGTCACGACGTTGCCTAACCGAGATGGCGCAATCCCGCTGATCTGAGTAGACTCTACGCGGATTGTTTTTAGTTAAATCACTTGGAAGGGGACGACTATGCGCGACGTAGTTATTGTTGATTCTATGAGAACCGGCCTCGCGAAATCGTTTCGCGGTAGCTTTAATCAAACTCGCTCGGACGACATGCTCGCCCACTGCATCGATTCACTGCTCGAGCGCAATGGCGCGCTGGACGCCGCCGAAGTAGAAGATGTTGTTGTTGGCGCTGCTAGCCACACCGGCGAACAGGACGGCAACCTGGCTCGACTAGCTGTTGTGCTGTCGAAGCTGCCTATCACGACCGCTGGTCAAACCATCAACCGGTTTTGCTCATCAGGTTTGCAGTCAATTGCGATTGCAGCGACTCAGATTGCCTCAGGTCAAACTGAAGTGGCGATGGCCGGTGGTGCAGATTCCATCTCCATGCGCACTCGCCAGGAAGCTGGCAAATCTACCCCGAACAAGCGGTTGGTAGAAGAGAAGCCCGATATTTTCATGGCAATGGGTAACACGGCAGAGGTTGTCGCGCGTCGTTATCAAGTGACCCGCGAAATGCAGGACGAGTACTCGGCCGAAAGCCAGAAGCGCTATGCACATGCAGTAGATCAGGGTTGGATTGGCGAAGAGATTGCGCCAATGCAAGCCACGATGCTGAAGGTCGACAAAGAAACGGGTGAAGAAAGCCATGTTGAGGTCACCGTAGACCGAGACGAGTGCAACCGCCCTGGAACCACTGCTGAGAGCCTGTCTAAGCTGAAGCCGGCTTTTGAAGAAGATGGTTCGGTAACTGCTGGTAACGCGTCGCAATTGTCTGACGGTGCATCAATGACATTGCTGATGACAGCCGAACGCGCTAACCAGTTGGGCCTCGAGCCAATGGGTATCTTTCGTGGCTTCACCGTTGCAGGCTGTGAGCCTGATGAGATGGGCATTGGCCCGGTATTTGCGATTCCTCGCTTGCTGAAAAATCTTGGCATGAAAAAGGACGATATCGATCTGTGGGAGCTGAACGAAGCCTTTGCTTCACAGTGCCTGTACTGCCGGGATGCGCTGGATATCGATCCTGCCAAATACAACGTTAATGGTGGCAGTATCAGTATTGGTCATCCATTTGGCATGACAGGTTCGCGCACCACGGGCACCGTGCTCCGCGAGTTGCAGCGTCGCAAGCAGCGTTATGGCGTTGTCACCATGTGCATTGGTGGTGGCCAAGGTGCGGCCGGACTGTTCGAAGCCGTCTAACGGCAGCAGCTCACCCCGCCAGGGGCTACCGACAAGGTAGGGTGACCAAAAGAGGGCCAGATTGCTCCTGCTTCGGTAGGTGACCTGGCCCTTTTTTATGGTGTTTGTCTGCTGAATTGTAGTTAAATCGCGACCAAATACGCTGATAGGTGGCGTTGGCGGTTCCCCGGTTACATTTTGAAACGTTGGAGTAATTGCACGGCAACGATATGTATGGACAATCAAGGTATCGATTTAGTCAATCCATAGGTTTGCTGCTTGGCGCAACCGCACAACACTGTTCTTTCTAAAACGCCTGCTTTTAAGTGGGCCGGGCGAAGTATTGCCGCTTTGGGCTTCGGTCTTTGTTGGGCATTGGCGACCCTAACCGCGGCAGCTGCAGACGCGCGCAATACTCCGAATACCCCAGATACCCCAGATACCCCAGACGAGACACTGGGTAAGCTGAGTGACGCTCAGTTGACCAACCTAGCGGCGGACTGGCAACAACTTGATGCCAGTGCTCGATCCGACCTTATTGCGGAAACTCGTGAGCGTATGCAGCCCGCAACGGTAGCATCTGCACCGGTGGGACAGCCAAATGCCCGTTCTGAAGCAGCGACTGGCGCGTTAAAAGCAGACAACCTAGTCTCTCAAAAAGGCCTGCCGTCTAGTGGTGCGCCGCAGGCTCGAGCGCCGGCAAAAATCACCTTGCGGGCTCAAAGGCGCCGTTATGGTCGAATTGTCCGTAAGGCTGATGGCTCCTTAGTGCGCATCGAAACTCAGGTGGTGACGGTTCAGCGGCGAGACCCCCAACGAGCCTTTGGGGTCGGCTTTGAACGTCGTCAGCGTCAACATGGGCCGGAGCCGGTTACAACTGTCAGTACGGTGCCCGAATCTGCCTTGGCTGCGCCGGCGGCCCAAATCAGAGCCTCAGGCGTCATCGCCGTCACTAAACCGCTTAATTGAAAGGGACTACGCCCGGGTAAGAGCTACCTAGGGTGATTGAGTGTTACTCCTTCTTCCCGTACTTTCCCCTAGTGTTTCACCGAGACCATTGCTTTGATCGCAAACGAATCCAATCGACTTCTGGTAGTTGATGACGACGCCGAGTTGCGTGAGCTGACGGCTGCGTATCTGACACAGCAGGGGTATGAGGTCATTACAGCGGAAGACGCGCCGAGTATGGATCAGCAACTGGCGCAGCACAGCGTAGACCTCGTTATTTTGGATTTGATGTTGCCTGGTGAGGACGGTCTGTCGATTGCCAAGCGATTGAAGGTGGGGGTCAACCTGCCAATCATTATGGTGTCAGCTCAGGGCGAGGATATTGATCGTATTGTCGGCTTGGAAATTGGTGCTGATGACTATCTAGCTAAGCCATTTAACCCGCGGGAGTTACTCGCTCGAGTTAGAGCGGTGCTCCGTCGGGGCGCGCAAACTGCTGATGCTGCAGAAGCGCCTGGGTCAGCTGCCAGTGTGTTCGAATTTGGTGGGTGTCGTCTTGATGTTCGCAGCCACCAGTTTGCCAAAGATGGTGAGCCCGTGCCGCTAACGTCAGGCGAGTTTGATTTACTTGCTATTCTTGTCCAGCATCCAAATCAGGTGTTGAATCGCGATCGTATTCTCGACCTGCTAACCGGTGCAGAGCGGTCGCCGTTTGACCGCAGCATTGACGTGCGCGTGACTCGACTGCGCGGCAAGTTGGAGCCTGATCCGGCGCAGCCTGCCTTTATAAGGACCGTATGGGGCAAAGGCTATATGTTCTGTCCCGACGGCGCCCGCTAAGGCTGAACATGAAGGCAACGTCTCGAGGTTTGCTGGATCGGCTTGATCGCGGATCTTTGTTGTTTCGAACCAACCTCGTATTAGGTGTTAGCGCCTTTGCCATTATTCTTATCGCAATGGTGGCGCTCGATCGCTATGTGCTACAGCCTATTTTGGAACGCTCCGCTGACGATGAAGCGGCGCTTTTGGTGCTGTCGGCACAAACTTGGGTCGAGTTGCCGCCGGACGCACGACCCTATTTCGAATTGGAGCTGGCGGAAAGTCACGATCTCATCATTGCAGATGAACCACAGGAGGCCGAGGTTCCGGTAACTGATCTGCGCTATGCCGCAGTGCTAGCTAGCCAACTTGAGAAACGCCTCGGCGAAGTGGTTGTACTTACACGCACCGAAGAGCTGATGTGGGCGCAGGTGCCGATGGGTGGTCGCGACATTCGCATTGGTTTCTCGGAAGATCGACGGTCTATCGAGACGCTCTACGTCGCAGCAATTATTATCATTGCGGGTGCTGCGATTGTGTTTTTGACGTCGCTGTTTATTGTTTCGCGTATTGCCCGGCCGTTGGTGCGAACGGCTAATCTGGCCGAGACGTTTCGTGGTGGTGAAGATTTTGTACCGCTGCCTGAACAAGGTCCCAGAGAGCTGGTATCGCTCGCGCGGAATTTCAACACCATGGCAACAGAAATTTCTGCCTTGTTGGCGAATCGCACCACGCTGCTTGCCGGAGTGTCACATGACTTACGCACGCCGCTGGCGCGTATGCGGCTTGCCGTCGAGCTATTGCCGCGTGATTTACCGATGGATTTGAAAGCGCGCTTCGAGCGAAACCTGGTGGCCATGGATGATTTGATTGGTGACGCCATGCAATTTGCCAAAGGTGCAGGGGAGGTACCCCAGCCGGTGTTTGTCGCCGCACTTTTGCAGGACATTGTTGCCAATCAGGAAGAATCCGTTACAGCGAATATCGAAATATCGGCAAACCTGCGGATACCGGTTGCCGTTGGCGCTTTGCGTCGCGTGTTACAAAACCTGATCAGTAACGCGATTCAACACGGTGATGACGTTCATCTCAGCGCAGCAGTGGAACAGTCTCAGGTAGTGATCTGTGTTGATGATGCCGGACCAGGCATTCCGGCTGAGTTTCGAGACAAGGTGTTCGAGCCATTTTTTCGGCTGGAATCATCGCGCAGTATCAATACCGGTGGTAGTGGTCTGGGCTTGGCGATTGTCGCACAACTCTGTCAGAGCCACGGTTGGCGAGTCAGCATTCACGGCTGCCCAAGGGACCGTAGCTCTGCACCCAAGCCATCCATGCCAGGTACTAGGGTAAGGGTGAGGTTGCCGTTGCCAAGCGCGCGTTCAGCCCGATCCTCGTCCTAAATGTGGCCAGTACACCCCTGAAACAAAATGTCACAAATGGCGGGAGAGAAGAAATCCGCATGAAACACGCAACGGGCAGTATAGGCACCGTAACTGAAGCGGAACGGGTTTCGGCCCAAACCAAAACAGATACTTGAGGCAATCTCTATCCCCTATAGGTCTCGGGGAGGGCGGCGGATTATCCTCCAATGCTCACCCAATCGATGACCATTAACCCGTAAATCTCCTCTCCAGATTTACGGGTTTTTTTATGTCTGCGAACAATATTCTCCCAAACAACCGCCTTTGGTTTTTGGTCGTCGCTCTGCTGCAGGACATATTGTCAAATAAAAGTCCTTAATATGCTCATTAAGTGCACACAATTTGCACTTAATGGCTGTTCAGCTGGCTGTACAAAGCAGGGTGCTTCGCCTAACCTACGCGAGGTTTGCGGGACAAAACCACAAGAAATACAAAGGTTTTGCCCAGATCGTCTCGACTAGGAGCAACGGATAACATGAACGTTTATAAAAAAATACTTGGGGTAGCAGGAGCAGCGCTTATCGCTTCTTCTTTCACACTAACAGTTTCAGCAGAAGAACACGGTCCAACGCAGGGTAAATTTTACCTGTCGCCGTTTGCCCATTTTTACGCGGCACCAGAAGATATCGATCTGGATGACGATAACGAGTTGGGCTGGGGCGTGGGTATTGGTTATGGCTTTACGGATCGCCTGCTGGGTGAAATAAATTACCTAAAAAGTGAACACGAAGTGACAGCTGCGGGTCGTGAAGGCGATCAGATTGATATCGACCAATATTGGTTCGATATGGTTTACAAGCTGACCGACATAGACTCTGCGGCGTTTACGCCCTACTTAGTAGGTAGTTACGGCCGGATGGATGCCGACCGCGGCGGTCTGCTTGGTCGCAACCGCGACAATCAAGTGGGTGCTGGTATCGGCTTCTTCAGCGATATGAATGAACGTCTGTCGCTGCGCGGCGATGTTCGCGGCATTTACAGTTCAGACGAAGGTGGCTTACAGCCATTTTTTAAACTGGGTTTGACCGCAATGCTGGGCAACCTCGGTGGCGCTGGCAAGGCACCCACTGATTCAGACGGCGACGGCGTTTACGATTCCGACGATCGTTGCCCGAACACGCCTGCTGGCACTGCCGTAGACGCGGATGGTTGTGCGCTCGCGGGTCCAGGTGATGCTGATGGCGATGGTGTAAATGATGATGTTGATCGTTGCCCAACCACACCAGCTGGTGTTCAGGTTGATTCGCGCGGTTGCGCACTCGATAGCGACGGCGACGGCGTACCAGACTATCAAGACAAGTGCCCTGGCTCAGAGCGCGGCGCTAAGGTTGACGCTGAAGGCTGCTACGTTGAACTCGAAAAAGAGGTCACTATTGACCTTAACTTAGAGTTTGACACCAACTCTGCTGACCTGCGTAGTGATCACTACCCGGAAATTCAGCGGGTTGTCGATTTCCTTCGTCAGTACCCTACGGCTAATGCCTCGATCGAAGGTCACACTGACAGCCGCGGCGCAGCTGCTTACAACCAGTCGTTGTCTGAAAAGCGTGCAACCTCTGTTCGCAACTACCTGGTTAGCCAGGGTGGCGTTGCTGCAGATCGCTTGACCTCAGGCGGCTATGGCGAGACGCGTCCAAAGGCATCGAACGATACAGCGGAAGGCCGTCAGGCTAACCGTCGCGTATCAGCCGTTGTTGCGGGTACCCAGAAGGTACGTCAGTAGCGCTCAACGTCTACTGAAGAAAGCGGGAGCCGGAATGTAGTCTGGCTCCGCCTTAAAATCGGCACGTTTCCGTTCTCGCGAGAGAGCAGTGAAACGCGCCGATTTTTCGTTTCAGGGCTGATAAAACTCACGCTATCCACCTATAATCACGGTTCGATTTCGACAACACTTTGGAGATAACCCTGTGAAACGCATGATGTCTTTCGCGAGCGTTTGCACCACGCTTATGCTGCTTGCCGGCGTGAGCGGCTGCGACTCTGTTTACTATGGCGCCTGGGAAAAATTGGGCTACGAGAAGCGCGATCTATTGGTGAGTAGCGTCGAAGATGCGATGGAATCTCAGGAAGAAGCCAAAGAGCAGTTCAAAACCGCCCTCGATCAATTTGCGAGTGTGGTGAATATTGAAGACAGTGACCTAAAGAGCATGTACGACGGCCTGTCTGACGAATTTGAAGAAGCCAGTGAACGTGCGGCCACCGTGTCGGGCCACATCGATGATGTAGAAGACGTTTCAGAAGATTTGTTTAAAGAGTGGCGCGCTGAGCTTGAGCAATACACCAACGCAGACTTGAAGCGCTCCAGCCAGGCGCAATTGCGCGGCACCGAAACAAAATACAAAGCGCTTCTTGGGTCTATGCGTAAGGCCGAAAATCGAATGGAACCGGTGCTCAATGTGTTTCGTGATCAGGTGCTGTTCCTCAAGCACAACCTGAATGCCCAGGCGATTTCTGGTTTGCGTTCCGAGCTCAATACCGTTGAAAACGACGTATCGATTTTGATTGCCGACATGGAAGAAGCGATTACCCGGTCACAGGCGTTCATAGAAGATCTCGAAGCGGGTGCCTGAGTTCGAGAACATACTCTATGCGGTGAACGGCCCTATGGCGCTGATCACCATTAACAGAGCCGACAAGCACAACGCCATTTCGCTCGCCACTCTTGACGAATTGCAGGCTGCGGTTCGATTAGTAGAGCGTGACGAAAGTGTTCGCGTACTGACGATCACCGGTGCAGGCGGTCGAGCATTTGCGGCCGGTAGTGACCTTTCGGAAGTGATCGACCGTGATCTGAAGAAGGCGCTGGAGCCTATAGTCCAAGGCTTAGCGGATCAGCTTGAGCGCATGCCCAAACCAACCATAGCTGCTATCGATGGTATTTGTATGGGCGGCGGACTTGAGGTTGCACTGGGGTGTGACCTGCGCATCGCAACGCCGCAATCCCGGTTTGCGACACCCGAAGGCAAGCTAGGAATTATTCCCGGCGGTGGCGCCACCGCGCGCCTGCCGCGCATTGTTGGCCGTGGCTGGGGTATGGAAATGCTGCTGATGGGCGATCCCATTGATGCCCAGCGGGCGCTGCAGATTGGACTGATTACACGACTGGTAGAACAGGACGAATTGCTGGCAGAGGCCGAACGCATGGCTACCCAGCTCGCGCAATTTGCGCCTTTTGTGCCGCGCACGATGAAAGCGATGGTTAACTTTGGCATGGAAGGCAGCCTCGCCTCGGCGCTGATGTTCGAAAAATACGCCCAGGGTGCTCTGGTTCAAACGGAAGATAAGGCGGAAGGAATTTCAGCCTTTCTTGAGAAGCGTCCGCCGGTCTTCAAAGGTAAGTAGTAAGGCAAGTAGTAAAGCAAGCGGAAAGGCAAATAGTTAGCACAAAATATTCCCCCTCGGACGTGTTGCCCGCTCGATAGCCATCGTGGATACTCGGGTTCGGACACTTAGAAACAAAAACGTTACGTTTCAAAACCGTAACTGTGAGGGGAAACCATGGCTATTGACAAATTCCCGGTAGAGGGAAGTCACATCATGATGTTTGCGCGCTCTGTGGGCGACGACAATCAGATTTATCACGACGACGAGTACGCTAAGGGCACCGAGCCCGGTAGCGTCATCGCACCACCAACCTTTGCGCAGTCCAGCGCGCAGTTTGATCCTGACTATTTTCTGCGACCCAAGACAGGTCAAGACTGGTTTGGTTCAGGCAAAGAGCCAACGGGCGTGAAGAAATCTTCCAGTGGCGGCGGGGGAGGCGGCGGTGGCGGTCTGCATGCCGAGCAACACTACGAATACCATCGGCATATTAAGCCCGGCGACGTTTTGACCGGCACAACCAAGCCCGGTAAAACCTGGGAGAAAGAAGGTAAGCGCTCCGGCAAGCTCGTGTTCACCGAATCGGTGACTGAATACCGGGATCAAAACGGCGAACTGGCCATTACTGCAACCGGCGTTGGTGTTCGCACCGAACGTCCTGTTGACTCGAAATAGGAATCGGCACCATGGCATTGAACGCAAGCGAATTAAAAGTGGGCGACACCTATACCGAACGGTTGGTGGAAGATTTAAAACGGACGCAGATTGTGCAATACGCTGGCGCCTCTGGCGATTACAACCCGCTGCACACTGATGAGGTATTTACGACACAGGTGGCGGGCTATCCGTCGGTATTTGCCCATGGCATGCTAACTATGGGCATGACGGGGCGCATGCTCACTAACCACGTTGGTGACGGCCGGCTGTCGAAATTTGGCGTGCGCTTTACCAGCCAGGTTTGGCCCGGTGATACGCTCGACTCAACAGCGACCGTTGAAGGTCTGCGCGAAGAGGGTGGTGAACACTTTGTCGACCTGTCAGTGGAAACCGTAAACCAGGACGGCGTAAAAGTGCTGACCGGATACGCGGCTGCGAAGGTTGATGGCTAGCCCTGTCAACTGAGCTGCCCGAGCGAAATGACACCCCCAATTGGGGTCAGAATTAATTCTGACCCCTGTCTCTAATCTGCCTCTAATTCCAATTCTGCAAATGCTCCAAATTCCGCCAACGCTTCGGGGTTCGCAAGTGACCCGGTATTTTTCACGGGCTCGCCATTGATCACACTGGTAATCGCAAGCTCGACGATCTTTCCTGATCGTGTGCGCGGAATGTCAGCCACCTGCAATATCAAATCTGGTAGATGACGTGGGCTAGTTCCTGTGCGGATAAGCTTGCGTATCTGCTTGATCAGGTCATCGTCTAAAACAATATCGAGTTGCAGACGCACAAACAAAATGATGCGGCTGTCGTCGTGATAGCGCTGCGCAACGACGATCGCTTCAGTGACCTCCTGCAGTGGCTCCAGCTGCCGATAGATCTCTGCTGTGCCGATACGCACTCCACCGCGATTGAGCACGGCGTCTGATCGACCGTGTATTCGTACGCCGCCGTGGGCGTTGATTTCGCCATAGTCGCCGTGATGCCAGACGTTATCAAAGCGCTCGAAATAGGCGGCTCGATAGTTCACGTTGTCGGTGTCATTCCAGAAGCCAACCGGCTGCGATGGAAACGAACGTGTACATACGAGTTCGCCCTTTTCGCCAATTTTCGGGGAGCCTGCATCGTCGACAAACGCCAGTGCGATACCCAGTGCTGGTCCCTGAATTTCTCCCGCAACCACGGGCTGCCATGGATTACCGAGCGCAAAACAACCGAGAATATCGGTGCCGCCGCTGATAGAGGCAAGCTGTACGTCAGTGCCAAATTGCTCAGCTACCCAATGAAAAGAGGCATCAGGTAGTACAGAACCGGTAGCGAATATGCTTTTCAGAACAAGATTCGGGTGGGAGACCTTCAGGTTTGTGTCTTGCTTTGACAGCGTTGACAAAAACCCTGGGCTGATTCCGATATGAGTCAATTGCTCCTCTTGTGCAATGTCCAATAGCGCGTGGGGGTCTGGGTGAAACGGTGAACCGTCGTAGAGTACGATAGTTGTGCCGCCCGCCATGGCGCCGAGTAACCAGTTCCACATCATCCAGCCACAGGTTGTGAAAAACAGTAGGCGATCGTCTGGGCCGAGATCGCAATGCAACGCATGCTCGCTGCGTTGTTTCAGGAGCGTGCCGCCAATGGAGTGCACGATGCACTTTGGTGCGCCGGTTGTGCCTGAAGAGAACATTATGAAGACGGGTGCTGCGAACGGTAACTGCACGTAGGGCTGTTCTTCATCCTGAGTTGGTTCGTGTTGGAATGATAGTGGATCGACCATCAACACCGTTGTCGCAGCAAGCCTCTCCATGAGCGCGTTGAGTTTGTCGATGCACTCGAAGTGTTTTCCGGCGTAACTGTAAGTGCTGCAACCCAGTACAATTTTTGGTGCGATCTGTTCGAAACGATCTGTCATCGCATCGACCCCAAAGTCGGGTGAACAGGATGACCAGATGGCTCCAAGCTTTGTCGTGGCAAGCATCGAGATTGCTGCATCGATACCATTGGGCAAAGCTGCGGCAACGCGGTCACCGGGGGCTATCCCTAGTGCCTTCAAGCGGTTCGCGAGGCGGTTCGTGCTGGTGCGTAATTCCGCCCAGCTCAGACTGCGCCGGCTGCCATTTTCTGTTCGACCGATAAGCGCAGTCTGGTCTTCCGGCTGACTGTTCTCGAGCAGGTTTTCTGCAAAGTTTAGTGTGGCATCGGGAAAGAATTTGCTTTCGAACATTTGCTCAGCGTTGCTAAGCACTTGTGACCCGCCAGTATCGCCAATAACTCCGCAGTGTTGCCAGACGCCCTGCCAGAATTCGTCACGATGTTCGATCGACCATTGGTGCAACACAGGGAAGTCAAAGGACTTATGGTCCGGTATTGAACCATCAAGTTTTGCGGGACCGTAAAATGGCAGCTCCAACGAGCGACAGAAGTGCGTCAGGTGCGACCGCGCCAGTGTTTCAGGCGTTGGTCTCCATAGTGTTTCAGCGCTGTTCGTGACTGTCGGGGGCAACAGTGCTCACCAGCGCTCAAGCGATGTGCGTACGTCGACTTCGAAGGTCCAGGCAGACCTTGGTTGTTTGTAGAGATACTCGTAAGCGTCAACGAGTCCTTCGAGATCGATCATTCCTTCCTCGCCTAACTTGGCCGCGTATTCGGGTAGCCCCAGTTTTATTTTGTCGCCTCCGATTGGACCGTCGACGACTACGTGACCAATGTGAATGCCCTCGGGTCCGTATTCCTTGGCCATCGCTTGAGCGAGATTGCGGAGCGCTCCTTTGGCGGCGTTAAAGGCGCCAAAGTTGGGTCTTCCGCGTAGCGAGGCACTCGCGCCGGTGAACAGTAGGGTGCCGCCGGTTTGCTCCATGTGACGAACAGCTTCGCGGCCAAACAGAAAACCGCCAAAACAACCGACCCGCCAGCTGGCTTCGAAATATTCGGCTTCCATATCACGGATGCGACCGGGCGTATTGTTGCCTGCGTTGTAGATGGCAAGATCAAGTTG
>JALZVT010000018.1 GCA_023300545.1 Pseudomonadales bacterium | reverse complement strand
GCAGTGGCAGGGGCCAGAGTGCAACGGGGCACACGACAATCGCCCAATCGTGACGAATCATCCGGCAGTACAGCGTCTTTGTGCTGATCCTTGATCTAAACTCTAGCTATTGCTTGCGGCTCACCCGTTGCCATCATGACCGAAACCAGTGATTTTAAACTGCACCCGCAACTGCGCTCAGATAGCCTGAGAGTGGGTAAACTGGGTCTGTGCGAACTGCGCCTCGTCAACGATGCAAGGTTCCCCTGGTGCCTGCTGATCCCACGCGTACCGGATCTGGTCGAAATGCACCACCTGCCAACCGCACATCGACTGACCCTATTCAACGAGATCGAGCAGGTTTCTGAGTATCTGCTCGGCCACACACCCAGCAGCAAGATCAATGTGGCTGCATTGGGCAATATGGTCCCACAACTGCACTTCCATGTTATTGGCCGCCGTCCGGATGACCTGTCCTGGCCAAACTCAGTCTGGACCGCTGGTCCGGGACAGAACTACACCAAAACGGCTGCCGAAACACTGATTGTGGGTTTGCGGGAGCAACTCGAAATCAGCTAGACAGCCGCTATCGAAGCTCCTGCTAACGGCACTCCGAGGCCGCTGTAAGCGGCGTTGCAGCAACCAGCACCATGCGCCCCGGCAAGGGTCCTCGAACTAAAATTGTTGCAGGAACGCTGAAGCCTGCGTACTGCCCGTGCGTTAAGCCCAATTTGTAGCGTTGCCCGCCTTCGTCGACAACGGCGTAGTTACAAAGCTGTGGGTCCGTGTCTTGGTCCGAAGGTTGGCCAGCTACCCCTTCAACCCGCGTGAACTCATAGCCATCTCGACCGGTATGCACTCTCGCAGAGGCGTGACAGGCGGGCAAAAAGAACAACGCTGACAATAGGTCATAGCCGGTTTGCGCCGGTCGCGGATCCCGCACGTTGTGATTTTTAATTTCACTCAACACGCCATCTTCAATATGAATTTCACGGCGCTTCTTTGGTGTGGTCTGCAGCGAATAGAAATGTCCCGGCACTGGCAGTGTCGCTGGCCCGCTCCCCTGCGCAACCGACGACAACAGTTTTCCGTCTATCGAATACTCTGCACGCCATTGCTGTATCGATTCCCACAACCCTTTCGAACGGGCGGTACCCTCGACACGATAGCTGTCGTTTTCTCGGGTGAGCAAAAGGTTCGCTTCTCCCGCGTTTACACCCGCGATAAAAGCTTCGTACTTCATGTTCAAACCGGTTGCAGCGCAATTTGCTGGACCGGCTTCGCTAACAACCGGGGCTTTCTCAGACACCGCAGCAGGGGATCCGATGGCTGCCAGCAGAGCGATACAGCCCCTCACCCAGCACCTCCTCACGAGTCAACGTCCTGACCAGGGAGCAAAATACGCTGCTCGGACGCCGGCACATTGTAGCCTCGCTGAACCGCCTCACGCCCGGCGAGCAGCTCGAACCAACGCGCCAGGTGGGGATAATCTTCCCAGTTAATGCTGTGCCATGGCCATCGAGCCACCCAGGGGAAAATTGCAATATCCGCAACGCTATAGGCACCAGCTAGATATTCAGTCTCGCCAAGACGAGCGTTCAACACGCCATAAAGCCGATGCGTTTCGCTCACAAAGCGCTGCTCAGCATAAGGTGCCTTGCCCGGGTTGAAGCGATGAAAATGATGCGTTTGGCCAAACACAGGGCCAACTGACGCCATCTGCAGCATGAGCCACTCAAGCATCTGCCATCGATCGCCACCATCGAGCTTACCGGTCTTGTCGACCAGATAGAGCAGTATCGCCCCCGACTCAAACAGGGTCCGCTGAGTATCCTGATCGCGAATGGCCGGAATCTTGTTGTTAGGGCTAAAACTCAGAAACCCAGGATCAAACTGCTCATCCGCTGCAATGTTCACCGGCAGCACTCTGTAGGGCAATTCAAGCTCCTCAAGCGCAATCGATACTTTACGGCCGTTGGGGGTAGCCCAAGTGTATAAATCAATCATAAAACAGAGTGTAACCCGGCCAAAATGCGCGAGCGCACGCTAGCACAGTGATCTCGTTCACGAATAGCATCACGCCATTTGTTCTCAACCATCGCGTCCTTCAATCTGCAGTGTAGAAGTCATGAGTTATGGACTAAGGGGCATGAACCCCAACTGAATTCAAAGGATCGCGCACATTACCATTAACGTCTTATTACTCGCTTTAGCGCCATTTGCGCTCTGGGTCCCAGAGTGGCTTAGCCGGAGATCAGCATGTATCAGCTGACTTACTGGTCGATCCCGGCATCCGTTGCGCTTTTCGTTTGCTTCATCACCTATCTACAGCTGCGCAACAGCGCAACTGTCGCTGGGGGCGAGGCGTTGCGTGCCTTACTCGCCAGCACCACCCTTTGGTCGGTCACCCAGCTCGCGAGCACACTGGTCACGACGACCGAGCTGCAGAACCTTATTACGCCTATTGCGTACCTAGGTATCGCCAGCGTGCCCGTTACCTGGTTTATGTTCTGCCTCACCTACTCACTCGGCAATGACAAACCACCACCGATTCTACTGCTGGGTATTTCGATCATACCCGTCGTCACGGTCGTTCTGGCTTTCACCAACCAATACCACGGCGCGTTCTGGACCGGCGTAGAACTGACGCAGCTGCAAGGCTACGTTGGTATCGAATACACCTACGGCCTCTGGTGGACCATCAACGCGGCGTATTCTTACGCGCTCATTCTGGTCGGCACATCGATCATCGCCTTTACTCTGGCTCAAACCCACAGTCATGGCGGCCCACTGTTTGCCGTCATCGCGGCACCTGGTGTTGTTATCGCACTGAATGTTGTTTATCTGTCACCACAAAACCCGTTACCCGGCCTTGACCTAACGACAGCAGGATTTGCTATTGCCACCCTCATATTGAACAACTGGGTTCTGCAGCATGGCATGCTCACCACCAACAAGGTGGTTCGTCAACAAGTCGTAGAGCAACTACGCGAAGGTGTCATGGTAGTCAGCTATCAAGGCCTGGTGCTCGACGCAAATCCTATGGCCCTAAAGATTCTCAACCTAACCGACGATGTCACGTTCAATCAACCCTTGGACACGCTGACGGATCATGTCTCTTTGCTGGAACTGGTGACCAGTCACAGACGCAATACTGAAGTGGGAATCAGTGGCCGAGCTTATGAGGTTACCGTCTCAAAATTTGATGAAGACAATGAAGACAGCGATTCTATTCTGGTATTCCGGGACGTTACCGAGCGACGCCGTGCAGAGCACGCTCTGCAAAAAGCCAAACATTCTCTGCAAAAAGCAGCCGAAACCGATTCGTTAACGGGGCTCAACAATCGTCGTGTATTCATGCGTCGCCTATCAGAAGAAGCGGAGCGCGTACGTCGCCACGGCAGCCAGCTTTCAGTTCTTCTGTTTGACCTCGATCACTTTAAGAAAGTTAACGACTCTTACGGTCACGACGTAGGTGACAGAGTGCTGCAAAAAGTTGCAGAAGTAAGCCAACAGGTAAAACGCATCACCGACGTTGTTGCACGTACGGGTGGCGAGGAATTTGCTTTGCTACTGCCTGAAACCGACAAAGAAGGCGCTCTGCATCTCGCAGACCGCCTGCGCAGTGCGATCGCCTCTGCAACGGTGCAAGACAACCTGGGAGTGCCGGTACAGGTTACTTCTAGCGTTGGAGTTGCCACCGTAAACAAGATAGACAACATCGAAGACTTTTTGCGCGACGCTGACGTTGCGCTGTACCGAGCTAAAGACGGCGGCCGCAACATGGTGTGCTTTGCCGATGCTGGTTTGAGTATTTAGACCAGCCGACACTCGCGACCGTCAGCGAATTGGTCGCGAAAACTTCAAGACCCCACCGCCGGGCAGCACCTGTACCGAGAGATTGTTTCCAGCACGCCCCTCAAACAGGCTGGCGCGCAGAAACTCAGCGAAAAAATTGCCGATCGCGATCCCCGCCAGCACATCACTAGGAAAGTGCTTTTCGCCCTCCACCCGAGCCCAGGCTGTAGCGTAGGTTAAACTGTGGAGAGCAACATCAGAGGCTAACCGCGCGCCACGCGGCAACCCCACATAATCCAGGTTAGTGCGCGCTAAATGTGTCCGTACTGCCGCCTGGCTGGCGTGCCCAGACGGAAGGCTTTTATCACCACGACCGTTTGGGCGCTCGCGCCCCGTCAAATTCTTGAGCCCTTCAGTAACGCCGCCTGTGAGCAACACCGTGCCCAGCTGGGCGGCCGCACCGCGAACACGGTCGCCCGCACTATCCGCAGGCGCGAGCACTGCCGAGAGCACCAGCGCCCCCGTACTGATATCCAATAAGGTATCTGAGGTATCAGCGGCGTTGTTACCAAACAACGGCTTCTCGCGCACCGCCCAGTCTGAAATATTGTCGTCAAGATCAGCAGCCCCAATGACTACCGCACCTGCGAGTGGCATCCATACCTGCGGCGAGCTCGCCGCGCTGCGGGCGGCTCGACCAATTTTCTGCCACCTGCTTGCCCCTTGAGGGAGCCCAGTCTGAGAGCCCCATCCCGGCGCTTGCGAGTTGCTCGCGCAACCGCCGAGCAGTGCTGGAAAGATCAGCAGGCCAAACAAGGCAGGTATCAACCGCGTTGCAATGTGCGAGCGCAGTTGCCCTAGCCTTTTCACGACGCGGGATCAGCAGGCAGTACATCCGACAAATCTACTTCCGGCAGTTGCGGCGCCATCAATTCTGCCGCTGCGGGAGTCAGTTGTTCAGCCACATAGTTCGACACACGAAAGGCCTCTCCTGGATAACGCGTAGACATCACAACATGGTCGTTTTTGGGCGCCCGCTCCCAATAGCTCAGCCGATAGTCGCCATCACCATCCGACACCAAAATCTCCTTGGCCTCGGTGGGCGCTGCAGTCGGCGCGGCGTCAAGCACCCCAAGTACTTGCAACTGCGCAAGCCTGGCAAGAGCGCTGTCGGCGCCCTCGGCACTGGCAGCACTCCCGCCGCTCAGCCAGCCTCCGGGCGATTTCTGCAGCGAGACGCCGCTCCCCCAGTTCACGGCGGTAATATCGCCGCTTGCCTGTAACAGGTTTTTGTCGAGCCAGTCATCCGTCTTGGCGGACATTTCATAGGTCGCCAGCTTGACCGCGTACACGTCGTCAGAAGCGCCCCGCGCATGAATTTGCTGGTGACCGGGTGATGTCCCAAACAGTAACGAGGCACTAGAGTCGCCTGTTAACGTGAGGCGGCGTTGATACTTGTCGTCCGCCACTTCAAAGCGTTCATGCGTAGCGGCGCTAGTGGCTACCGGCCAGGACAAACTGAGGCTCGTTAGTTTGTCGAGCAGCTCAGTCACCTTGTCTGCACTTACCGGGAGACCCGAGGGTAATTGCCATTTTCCCTCTTTCAAAGCAACACTCGCCTCGTTGCCTTCAGCGTCACGCACAGCCAGCCCGGTAACACTCGATGCATCTAGCGCCAGTAACGACGCTTGCTTATTCGCCTCCGGCGCCCCCGAGAACTGTAAAAAGGCGAGCAACAATAGCTGCATTGCCAGTAACACCAGCAGATTTCTTATCCACGCACTCATGTTGTCTGCTCCGTCAAATCTTCAAGCCAGCCGGCGTATTTCTGCTCTCGTCTGCGCCTGCGCAAACGGGCAACAACCGCCACTACAAAAATCCCCAACGCTGCTAGCCCGTAGTTTAAGTATTCCACTTTTGCCTGTGCGGCCGATTCCATAGGCGAAAGTGTTCGATTGAAATGCCCACGCGAACGAATCGACAGTAAACTGCGATCTTCGAGAGACCAATCAACAACGTTTGCCAGTAGTTGCACAGTATTGGTATAGACCGTCCCTTCAGCCGCACTCAACATTCGTAACGTCTGGTCTGCAGCCAGCGCATTGGACGAAAACACAAACAGGCGCGCCGACTCAGCGGATTTATCGATAACGCTGGTAACAACCTCCGCCGGAACCTCAGGCTCCGCTGGCGCAGGGTTTGAAGGGTCTTGGGGTGCGGGTTCGTCTGGCGTCAGCAAAGGTGATTCCTTGCCCGCAAAAAACGACTCGAAGCGACCTTCGATCAACACCGCCAGAGCGTGGGTTGATCGATCACCCGTCGCTGTAAATGGCGCACTATCAGGATCATCCAACCGCGGCATAACGTTCGAATCATTCGACAGCCAACTTTCATCACTACTGTTGATAAGCGTAGCAACGCTGCGCGCCGCGTTGATTTGGTTGTCAACAACTACCGGCGATGCCCAAGGTATCGTCACCTGCGGCAGATCAGACGTAATGCCGTTATCCTGGTTCAAGCCCTCCGTGCGCGCATCGACAAAAAACGGGTAATCGAGCATTCGCATTTCCTGAAAACTGAAACCACCAGAACGGCGCGTAACAGGAACCGGAAAGGCTGAATTCTGCGGGTCCATCACAAATTGTTCAGGCTGAGTAACCCCGTGGTGCGCCAACCAATTGGCAAGTCCGGACGTTTTGGGTTGGGCAAGTAGCGACTGGCCAGCGACGCGCACACCATACGGAGACGATGCAAGTACGACCGTTCCGCCCTGCATTAGAAACTGATCGATCGCAAATACCTGTTTCTCAGAGAGGCTCTCAGGTTCCATCAATAGTAGGATCGACGCACTCGCCGGAACGCGCCCGTCTGCCAGATCGCTGGTCTCAACCTTGTAATCTGCGCTGATAAATTGCTGCAATTGCTGATAGCTGTTCGGCAACTGACCTTGCTGCGCCATCTGTTGGGCCAGATAGGCTGGCGGCATTGGTGGTGTCACCAAGACAACACTTTTTAACAATCCAGAGGCAAAGCGCTTCAGCCCTTCATCAAGTTGACGCCTAAATGTATCCGCATCCCTAGTTTCGGGCATCGGTAATTGCACAATAGTGTCGCCAGCGCGCAACGTCAGATAATAATAGAACGTGTTGGTATCGAAAAAGCTTGCCTGCATCGGGCGAAAGCCATATTCAGCACCAATCTGCTGAGCAACACTGCCATCACCTGCCTGCGGGTCGATAAATTCAACCGTTAACTTTCCGTCAGAAGTGCCCGCAACCTCGGTCAGCACCTCTTCAATAATGGCGCGGAACTCCTGCAGCTCGGGAGGCAGCGTACCCGCATCTGACACATATCCGGTAAACAGCACCGGCGACGTCACACTATCGAACAGGTCACCGCCACTGCGAAAGCCAGCCGCGACTTTCTTTATTGCACGGGTCAAATCGTATTCAGGGTTACGCAACAATACTTCGATATCTGAATCGGTGACCTGCTTTATCTCGATCAGGTCACGAAAACTCAGCACTTGATACTCGTCACCATAAGATACCAGCACGTCAAAGTAGGAATTCACCAGGGCAGATTGATAGCGATCCGACACCTGAAAGGGAACCGGCCGGATACCATATTTGGAGTTCGCTTCGTCTTCGAGCTCGGGGTTCGTCACCGGGTCGATCACCTCGACGCGAACATTAGCACCACCCGCGAGTGCAAACTCGTCGAGCAAATCACGCATCTGAGGCACTAAAGGCGCAAGCAGTGGATGGGTTTTACTGCTGAAATAGCCGCGAATCAATAAGGGTTCTTGCAGGCGCTCAACCTCATTTCGACTGGCATCACTCAATGAATAGAGTTTGCCTTCGGTCAGGTCAGCACGAGCCGAGCTAACGTGCGACAACCAAAGATTGGCAACCAGCAGATTGATCAACACCAACGCGGTACCCAAATACCAACGACGATGATGGCCGCTATTACCTGTGTCTGCCCAACGACCACGTTCAAGTGAAAACACGTTGAGTGCCAAAAAGCCGATCAACAGCGATAGATAATAGAACAGATCGCGGAAGTCGAGCACGCCGCGGGTAATGGACTCAAACCGGCTACCAGTACCGACAGAACGCAGAACGTCAGCCACCCGGGAGCCAACAAGGTCGGTCAACACGCCTGAACCGACAAGATAGAACGCGCCACACACAAAGCAACTGAGGATAAGCGCCACAATTTGCGAGTCGCTACGCGCGGAGATATATAGCCCGATCGCGATGTAGGCTCCGCCCAGCAACAGAGCGGCGATATAACCCGCGACAACCGGCCCCCAATCCATGTCTCCAAGGTTGGCAACCGTAACCGGCAGCGGCAACGTCAGCAACAGGGCAAGCGCAAGCAACGCACTGCAGGCGAGGAATTTACCGAACACAAACTCCCAGGAAGAAACCGGCAGTGTTTTTACAAACTCCAAGGTACCGGTGCGCCGCTCTTCACTCCACATGCGCATGGTGAGCGCACTGCACAGAAACAATAAAAGAATAGGCATCCACTCGAATAGCGGACGGACATCTGCAATGTTGCGTACAAAAAACGCCTCACCCCAGAAGAACACAAACAGCGTAACGCCAAGAAAGGCAGCTAAGAACAGATAGCCCACGCCGCCGGCGAAAAATAGCCCCAGCTCTTTGCTGGCAACCCGCCGAATAACATTAAGACGCGGCATTGTTTAGCTCCTGATCGTTTACCGCTGCGAACAGCGCTTCGAGGTCGCGCGACTCAACCGTAAGACTGCTTACTGCGATATCCGCTGCAAACAGCGACCGAGAGATGGCAGCGCAATGGGTGCTTGAGGTATCCGTCGTGAGCAGTCGAAAGCCTCCTGGCGTTTGCTCAACACCATCGGTTAGCTCACCAACGCTGCGCCGCACATCCTCTTCAGCAGCCGAACTGCCTAGCAGCAGCGCAGCGCTGCCAGTAAGCGTGGCCATCTGTTCATCAAACACCAGCCGTCCGCCGCGTAAAATGATGGCCCGCGAGCAGACTGCACTGACCTCTTGCATAATGTGTGTCGATAAAATCACAGTTGCACTGTCAGCCAGCCGCTGGATGAGCGCACGCATTTGCTGGGTTTGAGCAGGGTCGAGGCCATTAGTAGGCTCATCCAGAATGACGTACTTGGGATTGTGGACAATGGCTTGAGCGACCCCCACCCGTTGGCGAAAGCCACGAGAGAGTGTCGAGATCGCCGAGCCAGCTCGCTCCCCGAGCTCGGTGGCCGCAATTGCTCGAGCAACTGCCTGCGGACGCTGGCTAGCAACAACGCCGCGCATGGTCGCCGCGTAATCGAGGTAATCGATGATGCTCATCTCTGGGTACACGGGCAGGTTCTCAGGCAGATAGCCTATTTCTGCCTGCACCGCCTCGGCTTCTTCTTCAACCAGCCGGCCACCAATGCGCACCGTGCCGGCGCTAGGCTCGATGTAACCCGTTAGCATTTTCATAATGGTCGTCTTGCCGGCGCCGTTATGCCCCAGCAAGCCGACAATTTCGCCCGTATCAATTGCAAACGAAACGTCGTCTACGGCAATAAAGTCGCCGTAGCTTCTACTTAGATTAGTAACTTCTAACACGTTCTAGCACCCTATCTCGCTCTTGTTCTGGTTTGAGAAACTTGCCTTAGAAGGCGAAAGTTAAGAATTTTGGAGAAAATTTCAAGTCCTGATTTTCGCCCGGACTATGGTAAAAAAGTACTCACTTACCACCCTGCAAATTATCTGGGATTCTCATGACCGCCAGCATCAATATCGCCGGACCCGCAGGCCAACTTGAAGCCTTGTGGCATCAGACCTCCGCGGGTGTCGACAATTCAACCGCCGCGGTAAAACGTGCGGGCGGCAATTGCTGCGCACTGCTCTGCCATCCGCACCCCCAGTACGGCGGCAGTATGCACGATGGCGTGCTCGCTATCGCGGCCGATGTGCTGTCGGCACAGGGTATCGCCCACCTGCGATTCAATTTCCGCGGTGTGGGTGCAAGTGACGGCGAGTTCGACCATGGACAGGGGGAAAGCGATGACCTGTGTGCCGCGTGGCAATGGCTGACCGACCAAGCGGGCCCCACAGAATCAAAATGGAACTCGATGCTGTTGATTGGCTATTCGTTTGGCGCAGCTACTGCGTGGGCGGCTCGTGCCCGATGCCCAAATTTGCAGCAGTTACTGCTCATCGCACCACCGACGCAGGCCATGCCCTTCCCCGGCGAGGCAGACGGCGTGAGCACTCAGGTTATTGTCGGCGACGCTGACAGTTACTGCGACCACAACACCCTGCCGAGCGGAGCAACCGCACAGGTTATCAGCGGAGCGGATCACTTCTTCAGCGGCTCAGCCGGCGAACTGAGCGAAGCTATCTCTGCTGCGCTTGGAAACCTAGACGCCAACTAACTGCCGTTAGAACAGGGTTAACTCCACTCCCGATAACCAACGGTGGCCCCAGTACATCAACGCGTAGATTACAGAACCCAGCGCCAGCGGTCCGATCAGTTCAGACACGACCAGTGACGTGCGCCCAGACAGCACGGCACCAAACGGCAGCAGCGATGTTTGTCTGCTGAATTCCTGCCAATCCTCGCCCAGTTGCCCAGACTTCTTCGCATCAAGCAGCAACGCGCCGCCAACAGCCAAAACCACAAACCAGCCAAAGAACACCACCGACACCACATCACCATTGGCAAGCACATGCGCCCCACCCCAAATACCCACGCCCCACAACAGAGGATGACGCGTGACGCGCAACATGCCCTCAGGACCGTCCTTGGCCTTCTCGCCCATACCAACGCTTGACGGGTTAGGTGCCATAAACGAACCCACAACAAACACGACAGCAACCCACATCATGACCTTTGCAAGCAAATTCAAGTTTGGATCGGGGTACCACCAATACAGCAACCGGCTGACCTCGGTATACGCAAGCACCAACAGCACCAGCGTGGCCGCCGAAACGAGGCTGTATAGCCCGAGGAACCCCCCTTCGCCAACACGAGCGACCAGCGACGAACGGACTGGGGCATGGCTCATGCCAAAGTGGCTCCCGACAAACAACAAACCCAATAGAAAAACTTGCGACATTAACTGTTCACATCCTTTGTTAAATAAGACCCATCCACCGAGTTGTAAGCCCGTCCGGGGCGTCTGTGCTCGCGGTTATGCATAACCAGGTCGACAAAAATTTTCACCGCCACTAACGCCACCACCAGATACACCGTCGATCCCAACGCAGTGACGGCAAGACCACCCAGCAAAACGGTTACCTGGAGGATAAAGATTCGACTGTAGGGCGAGCTCATGAGCGATCCGACCGACTCCTGCCGATATTCTCCCTGCCCCAGATAATTCAGCAGAAAAGACACACCATGGCTCAGCGACAACGCGCAAAATGCCCACCACCAGAGCGTGCTGGCGTCACCAAAAATAGTCAGCACCGGCTCAACAAACAACCCCAGCGGACCGAGCTGCGGAAACCGCTCACCGACTTCAAGCATGCCCCCTGATACTGTCCCTGATATGGGGGCCGGAGCAAAAAACTCCGTGATAAATAGCCCATGCGCGCCACAAAACGCGCCGTAGTGAACCAAAAAAAACAGCATATTAGGCAGCGCACGAAACTGCCGAAGGTGAAACAGCTTGGCCAGAACCACCGCGCCTAAAATAAGGTTCTCGCTCCAATAAAGTGTAACGATAGAGCGAACATCCCAACCCCATAACAGCACACCCACGATTGGCAAGAGATTGCCGAGCAATAGAGCGATGGTGGCCGGAGCACTCCAGTTCAGACCACCAAACGGGGTCGAGGTGGACGCCAAAGCGTTAATTTCAGGTGGATTATTGTTGCTGGTAGTCATCACAATAGCGGCAGCATCAAAGGACACCCAATAATGACAGAATTCCCGCCAGCCACCCGCATTACCACCAACGGAGTTGAACTGTCGGTGCATTGCGCCGGCAAACCCGGCAAGCCCATCGTACTGTGCCATGGCTGGCCAGAGCTTGCCTATTCCTGGCGCTATCAGGTACAGCCCTTGGTCGACGCCGGCTTTCATGTCATTGCGCCCGATCAACGTGGCTACGCCGACAGCAGCCAACCCAGCGAGGTCACTGATTACGACATGCCATCACTCTGTGGCGATCTAGCGGGCCTGCTCGATCACTTTGGCTATGACAAAGCCCTGTTTGCCGGTCACGACTGGGGCGCCATTGTGACCTGGGGTATGACCCAGCTGTACCCGGAACGAATGAGCGGCCTCATCAATCTGAGTGTGCCTTACCTCGCCCGGGGCCCCAAACCTTGGGTTGCATTCTGGGATGAAGTGCTCGGCGACGACTTCTACATTGTCCACTTCAACAAGCATCCCAATGTTGCCGCACGCACGTTCGAAGCCAACACCGAGCGACTACTGCGCAACATGTATCGCACCGACCAATGGCTGGATAAGGCGGGGCCGACTCGCACCGGCATGCCACTCATTCACACAGCAACCCACGATGGCGCGCCCGGCAAACTCTGCATGTCAGAAGAGGAACTGGCTGTGTTTGTGCAAGGCTTCGAAACCAGTGGCTTCGAATACCCAATTTGCTGGTACCGCAACTTTGACCGCAACTGGGGGATTCTGGGTGAGGTATCTGACGAGGTTCGCGACAAGGTCACGATACCTGTGCTGATGATTCATGCCACCTATGACATCGTGCCGCAAAATCCTGAACTTGGCGACGTGGTCGCTGATCTTGAAACTGCGGAGCTCGACTGCGGACATTGGATTATGCAGGAGCGCCCGGAGCAAACCACCGAGCTAATGCTCGACTGGATCGCTCGCAAGGCCTAGCGCTCGCCAGGTCCAAAAGAGTATACGGCTCAGAACGCCGCCATCAACGCGCCACCTAAACCGCCAAGAACAAGCACGGCGTTCGCCAGAACGCTGCCCATCATGCCGGGACCGCGCTTCTCGGCATCAGTCACATAGGTGCGAAAGTAGAGTGCGCGTGCTGCGATAAACACCAGACCGGCAATAGCTGCGCCAGTGGGATGCACGTAATAACCAAACGCATACATGCCGGGAATGAACATGAGCAGTTGTTCACCGGTATTGGCCGCGGCTCGGTAGTAGCGCTCAAACTCTGCGTTGCCGGTGGTCGCCGGCGCGCTCACACCAAATCGACCACGCGCGGTGCCTACTTGCAGGGAAAAAATAAAATATTCAATTAGCGCCAACATGACGACAGCGGTGACCAAGGCCATATGCAGTTCTCCGTTTCAGTAAATGTAGTTTGAGTTCCAGTGTGGATCTTGTTGCGAAGTTGAAGCGAGGCTCAGCCAACCATAAATTTGCCGGTGGCCTCTACGACCACCCCATCGTTATCAACGCGTATCACCTGCCCCTGAAGCTCAGCGAGCCGTCCACGACGCTTCACTAATCGGCCTTCGAGTCTGACGGGTACACCGACCGGCAGCTTGTCACGGTAGCGCACCTCAGCCCGCGCTGTGAAGCAACGTTCGCCTTGCAAGTAGAGCCAATTGGCCATCACGTCATCGAGCAGCGAAAACAGTAAGCCTCCATGCACCACGTTGTCGTAGCCCATATGCCGGGGTGCCGCGGTGAATTCGCCACGGCAGACGTCACCGTCCATACGAAACTGCACTTGCAGGCCAGCGCTGTTGCCGGGGCCACAAACAAAGCATTGGTTCGCGGCTGACGCTAAATCAGCCAGGTGTTCGGGGGGTATATCGGTCACTTTGCGCTCAACAGTCATCGGTTAGCGGTTTAACAGGTGGTATTGTACTCCCCACCATGCCCAACGGATGCTCTTGGTTGATTTCGATCGCGCAAATATCTAACGCCCTGTCCCAACACACCCAGCACACCAGCGAAGCCGGTTCGGACACCCGCCAGGCCGCGGTGGCCATCATTCTGTGCGCTGACCACTCCGACAGTACAGATATCCAGGTGGGTTTCATTGAGCGGGCCACCCGCGACAGCGACCCCTGGTCTGCACAGATGGCCTTTCCCGGTGGGCACCTCGACCCCGGCGACGACAATCTGAAGGCCGCTGCGATGCGCGAGACCATGGAAGAGATCAGTGTTGATCTGTCCCGGGCCGACTACCTCGGTCCTGTTGATCAGCAGTTTGCAGCACCGCGTGGCCCACGCTTGAATATGATCATTGAGCCCCACGTTTTTGCCTTGCCTGCCGTACCCGATTCCACACCAAACTATGAGGTGGCCGAGGTCGTCTGGGCACCACTGAAAGACCTGATGGCAAATCACTGGCACGACACCGAAACCTACCCGATGGGCGACACACCGACCCTGTTCAATGGCTATCGATTACCCCGCGGGCATTTTGTGTGGGGGCTCACCTATCGCATGGCCAAGTCCTTTTTCAGCATCATTGACGAAAGCTGGCGGCCGCCGGCTGAGCGGTAGTCTGCGTCATACCCGACCCCGCCACGCGCCCAACTTCAATGAAATAGCAATCATAACACCAAAGGTTGTCATCGCTGCTGCCGCTGCCATGAACACCCCTTGAACACCAAGGTCGAACCAAAACGCTAGCGCCCATCCGCCAGCCACAGCAATGATGACCCGCACAATCGTCGCAATAATTGGCCAGGTCACTGTGCCGGCACCCTGACTGGCAAAATACAGCGACAGCCCTAGCCCCTGAAAACCAAAGAAGGGCCCGACGATGCGAATGTAGTCGCGAGCCACCTCGAACGTTGCCTTATCTGTTGTGAACGCATATATCCAGGCTTCTGGAAACAATGCGAGAACCACCCCGACTGTCCCCGCCAACCCTGCCGCAAATGCACTCCCGATCCAACCAACACGCTCTGCGCGCGCAATATCCCCCGCGCCAATGCTCACCCCCACCAGCGAGGTCATCGCGGCGCCAATACCAAACACCAAGGGAATCAGCAGAAACTCGATACGAGAGCCGATGCCATAGCCCGCAAGCGCAGCTTCACCAAAGGTCGCAACCATCGCCGTCAAACTAAGAATGATCGTAATCGTTAGCAGTGGCGACAAAGAAGCCGGCAGCGCCACTTTCAAAATGTCGCGAAACAATGCCCTGGAAAATCGGATCGCGTGAACGTTGAGTTGAATCACGCGTCCAGGCCTGGCCAGAACAATCAGCATGAGCGTACTGATCAGTAAACCAGTGACCACCGCAGAAATGGCCGCTCCTACAATCCCCATCGCCGGCACACCAAATAGCCCAAGCACCAGCACCCCAGACAACGGCACCTGAATAAATGCACTGGCAATCATCAACATGGCCGGCAATTTCATATCGCCCATACCTCGAAAGATGGCACTCACAACGCCCATCAGCCAGATGAACAGGCCGCCAACAAAAAGCACCATGCAGTAACTTACTGCCTGTTCAAGAACGTCGCCACGACCACCAAGGAAGGCCAGCAGATCTTGTCCAAAAAACACAAATACCAGTAAAAACGCGGCAGCACCTAGTACTGCAATAGCCAACGCATGCCAGATCAACTGCGCAGCCCTAGCTCTGTCACCAGCGCCCAGTGACCGAGCGATCGAAGAAGTCACCGCGCCACCCGCAGCGCCCCCCGACATTGTTTGAATCAACATAAGCAATGGAAATGCCAGTGCAATACTGGCAAGCGCCTTGGTACCCAGCAGGCCGATAAACCAAACCTCAGCCATGCTAACCGCCGACTGGACGACGAATGCAACAGCATTCGGGGTAGCCATTTTCAGCAACAACAGACCAGGCGGTGATCTGAGTAACTGCTGAGTGCGATCTTCCATCTCGTCCAGAGGCGGTCTAGGAGCGCGTTAGAACGTTTGTATCGGTGTGCGCCATGTGGCGACCGTAGATTTCGAGGTTTACCGTCTGATCGTAGGTGAGGGTGTCGCCGTCCAGTTGATACCTACGCAGAAAGCTCAGTGTACGAGCCTTGTCGCTCAAGAACGGTGCCTGACTGATCGGCCATTGGGCGTGATCAACAGCAGCTTCAACTGCAATGGTGATCACTCCTTCGGCCACCGAGGACGTACCCCCAGCAACCAACGCAAGCCCACGAGGTATCGCGAGCGATTGCATGATCAACGCCTGCTCTGCGTCCCATATGAGAAATCCGGCTTCGTTATGAAACACTTCGTCGTTGCGCTTGCGCTTCACAACCTGGTTGTAGCGCACCATCACAAGCTCTTGCGCGTCTGCGTTGTCGACGTCACCAGCCGGTTCAAATTCCAACCGCTCATAATAGGTGCTGCGCTCGTCTTCATCGGGCTCGGGGGACACATCAACCCCATGGTCGCCGGTCCATACACCAACAAAACCGGCCAAGGGGCCGTAATCAATAGACACTCGAAATTCACCTAAACGCGCTAATCAATGTGTAACTGTATCCTTTGAGAGGCAGCATCGGAACCATATCTGTTCTAAACAAGCCCTGTATCGACTAGGATAAACCGACCCAAACAAAGGACTGCAACATGGCAAAAGCGATGATGGCAAACCCTGAGCTCAGGAATCCATTCAAAACCACCCCTGTACATCCCGAAGGCAGCACTACCGTGCTCTACCAGGGCAAGAAGATCGTCCTGGCCGAAACCGGTACCAGTGGCAGCCTACTCGTTCGTCCTGATGACCTGCCGGCCATCAACGGTTTCGAGCTGAAGCCCGAGGGTGCCTGTTACAACGATCTGTGCATCCCGCTGGCCGCTAATATGCTGGTTGAAGCCGATGGCCGTGAATGGTTCAACTTAACAGCCTTTGCCGACCTGCTTGAGCAGCCCTGGGTAGCCGATACGCAAGCCCGGGTCTGGAGTTTTGCTGAGATGCCCACAAAGCGCGAAAGCACCATGGTCAACGCTATGGCTCCCGACTTTGAAGTCACCGACCGACAAGGCAACGTCGTGAGAATGGCGGACCTGAAAGGCAAAAAGGCACTCATTGTTACTTGGTCGTCGTGGTGAGGATGCTTCCTTGATGTGCCCGTGTGGCAACAAGTACTTGAAGAAATCAACGATCCAAATTTTGTCATCATCTGTGCAGCGGAAGACGTCGGCGGCGAAGCCGTCGCTGGTCCGATATTCGATGCCGCCAATCCAACCTACACCCAGGTGGTTGATGTTGACCACATCATCAGCAGCGCCTTCAACTTTGTGAACGTGCCCTCTTCCGCCTGGATCGACGAAGAAGGCAGAATCGTGCGCGTCGACGAAGGCTCTTACTCGAAGATTCACACCATTAGCAATGGCGATCAGAGCATCGAGTTTGGCAATGATGTGTACACACCGGCGTTAAAAGACTGGGTCGCAAACGGTGCAGCCAGTAAACACGTGCAAGCGCCAACAACCGTCGCTAGCAATATTCGTGTTCACAGTTTCGATCAGTTAAAAGCCGATGCGGCGTTTCGACTTGGTAATCTGTTTCGCGAGCATGGCGAAGCTGATAAGGCAGATCACAACTGGGCCATGGCTAGAAAGCTGAACCCAGAAAGCGTGAACTTCATCAGGCAAGATCTCACGCTGACCGACGAAGGTTCCGCCGGCGCGTCATTCATGAAGATGCGGGGTCGATATGAAAGCGAAGGTATTGATTATTACCGACCGCTGGACTTTCAAACCTAGGCAATTCACGAGCAGTCATCGGCATAAGCCCGATGACTGCCTCGAGTTATAGCTCGCCCATCTCGCCCATCTCGCCCATCTCGCCCATCTGCAATCGATAATCCGCAATCGCCAGACCCGCAGCCACACTGCTAAAAGGGTCATGGTCGCGCACTTTGGCACCAAATCGATCGGTAAGAATGCGTCGTACCGCCGGAATCAGTGACGACCCCCCTGTACCCAACACAATTTGAATCTGTTCAGCGGTTAACCCTGCCTTGGCCAGCGTATCGTCTACCGCCTGTTCCACTTCATTCAACTGATCCTGAATCAGCACCTCAAATTCTGAGCGTGTCATGCTCACCTCAATATCCAACTCCGGGATATCAAGCGTCGCTACCTCGTTGGAGGAAAGCTCAGCCTTAAAGTCTTTCAAAATCTGGAACACGGTGTAGCTCAGATTTTGCTTAATCAGTTCCCGTAAGCGCCGAAATTTTATGCGCGTTTCGCCGGTAGCCGTGTCGAGGCACTCCATAACCGGTGTGGTGTACTTATTCTGGTTGAGCGAATAACTCACTGCCCAGTTGATAATCAGATCTTCATAATCTTCGAACGGAAACGCGGTTTCTATGTCGCGATCAAAACCCTGCCGTCGGTAGCGCTCCCCCTTGCCTAGCAGCGGAAATATCAGCTCTCGAAACAGACTCTGATCAAGATGATCGCCACCCAACGGAATGCCGTGCGTTGTGACCACCTTAAAACTCGTTCTTTCGCGCTGCAAAACACAAAAATCGAGAGTGCCTCCACCAAAATCGAGTGTGAGTAGATATTCAAACTCGGCATCCGGGTGTTTCGACAGATAGCTCACCGCAGCAGCGGTGGGTTCCGGATACAGCGCCTGCTCTTTAAAACCCGCGTACCGGTACGACTCCTGCAAGCGCGTTAGCGCGAGTGTGTTCTTGTGCGAGTCACGGCCTTCAAAGTTCACTGGATGGCCGATGGTCGCCCGCGCCGCTGGCCCAGCACCAGATAGCTTCTTAACCTGTTCATTGACATGCACAAGAATTGGGGTCACCAGGGCAACCAGTCGGAACGGATGATCAAACACCATCAACCGGCGAACGTTCGGGTCGCCTAATAAGCGCTTGGTACCACGAAACAATCGTCCCTGGAGACCCCCGTCGCTGGTGGCCTGGCCATACACTTTGTTGGTCAGCGTTTCGGGCGGCGCGCCACCACCACCCGGTGCGCCACCAACCAGCACTGTACTCTCGCCAATCACCTCAGGAATCAGCTCAACCGTTCGCCCTGTGTTGTCTTTGACGTACTGGTCGATCGCCGCCTGTCCGGTGAGGCGCTGCAAATCCCGATCCAGATACAGCGCTGACGGCATAATGTCATTGTGCTGTTCTAACTGCGCAAACCTAACCGTTGTACCATCAAATACCGCAGCAGCCGAGTTGGTCGTGCCAAAGTCCACGCCAATGCCCAAAACCGGTTTTTTCACTGCTTGCCCATCTTGCTAATCACTTCCATGCGTCACCGCAGCGCGCCCCACCGGGACCACCACAAAAAAGGGAGCTGATTTTAGGGAACCTGCGGCCATTTCTCCACGGCTGAGTCAGGTATCCAACCAGACAGGCTCCCTCTACACTTGGGGGATGACTACTCCGGACGACCCAGACGCGAAAAAACCCGCAAAACCGCCAGCTGAAGGCAACGTGGTCGATCTGAGTACGCCAGCCAAGCGCAAAAAGGCCAAAGGCAGGATTCTGCAAGAGAAGGCCAAAGGCACGACGCTTTGTGCAAGCGGGTTCCACAAGTGGCAAATCGACCAGCGGAAGCAGTTTGACGTGAAAGCGGGCAAGCTGATCACAATCAAGCGCTGTCGTCGCTGCGGTCAGACCAAAACCCGCGCCACCTGAGCAGACTAAAAGCCCCATTTAGCCTCACTGTCAGGAAACGAGCCTTTGATAGACAAAGCGGCGGTTTGCTGCACAGGTCCGCCGCTCTTGGGCTCGCTACTGATAGACTGAGGGAACCACAACGGCATTTGGTGTTCTGACTCAACCATGGTTGTAACCGGGCTACTCGCAATTAAAATCAAGTTCTCAAACCACCTTCAGCGTGGTCTCGGCGTACTCGTTTTCACCGCACTCCTCGGCGGCTGCCAATCAGCAGCAATACCGCCCTATGAGGTGCTTGCCGCCAGCATCAACGACGGTGAACAGGTTGCTGCGAGCCAATTGCGCACCGCGTTCATCGAGCGCAGCGATGCCTCGACTGAGCTCACCAAAATCATCGAACTGGAACGTCAAGCGCTTGCCCTAATGGTTGACCAGCCACTGCGTTTGGGTGCGATTGGAAATGCCATTCTCGAGAGCAACTACGCCAGTCTCACCGGTCACCTCGCCCTACAGCGCTTCTACACTCACCTAGAGAGCACAGAATCTGCCGCTGTGCATGAAGACTGGCTGGCGCAATTACAGGCGCTGATCGAGACCAGCGACGGTTCAGTCACCGATCCCTACCGTGTGTACTCAGCAGCTGAGGCCGAGGCCTATTTGCTAAGCCGCGATCTCGAACTCATCGGTTCGATGTACCACACCCGAGAAACACACCCGTTTGTGCTGCTCACTAGCTCCCGCACACTCAACGAAGGCGAACGCAACAAAGTAGATCCCGCTCGACTTAAAAGTCTCTATTTTGATCTTTCTGATGCTTTTCGTGCGGCAAAGTCAGAACTTGCTGACAGCAGCCGTGACCGGGAATTTGCGCCTATCGACCTTATCACCTATCTCGGCTCCAAGGGCGACACCGCCGCACAGGCATTCATTGGTACGTACATGGCCTCTGAGAACCGAACCGACGACGCTATTGATTGGTTAAAGGCTGCAAATCAGCGCGGCAACCTTATTGCCAACCTAATGCTGGCCCGCGCCTATTGGAGCAAAGCTCAGTCGGCTGAAGGTAACGAACGCGAAGAGTTCCGCGAGAAAATGCTCGACGAGTACACCCACGCGATAGCCCTCGGCTCAGACGAAGCGATGTTTGCACTGGGCTCAATCTATTTGTCGGGCGAGTTTGGCGACGACAACAAAGCATCGGGTGTGGCACTGCTTGAGCAGGCCTCAGCCATTAACAACGTTAGCGCTTCACTGTTACTCGCCCACATGCATTACCGAGGTGAGATAGTCGACAAAGACATCGACCGCGCCGAGCAGTTTTTCCATGTCGCCGCCGAAGACGGTGGGCGCCGTTCGCGCATGCAATACGCCCGCTTCCTGTACGATCCACGCAACGATCGAACCTTTAACAGCAACGCCTATGACTGGCTGCTTGAGCTTGCGGAGAACGACGATCCAGAAGCCATGCTCCTGCTGGGCAACCTGAACGCCAAGGGTGTAGGCGTCGAGCAAAATTTCCGCCGCGCGCTCAGCTGGTTTAAATCAGCCGTATCAACTTCCGAAAACAGCCCCAACATTGTCAATGAAGTCGCCTGGACTCTGACCGTCACCAACCTGCCAAAGCTGCGCAGCGCCAGTTACGCACTGAAGATCATGGATCGCATGATGAATGCAGACGGCGAGGCTCGAACAAACCCCGCTTACCTCGATACCTGGGCTGCGGCTCACGCTGCTAATGGCAAGTTCAGTGACGCCGTGACACTGCAGAAAGAAGCGATCGCAGCGGCGACAGAACTCCAGCAAGACGGCGACCTCGAAGAGCTAAACCGACACCTTAAGTTGTTCTCTGAACAAGGCACCATCACAGATCCTGTGCCCTAGCGCCGGGTGAGCACCCTTCCTGCAACGATTGACTACGCGCAACTTCTGCGTGACACCACGCACTACATCGACGTACGCGCCGAAACTGAGTTTGAGCAAGGCTCACTGCCTGGCGCGGTCAACGCCCCCATTCTGACGAATGACGAACGCCAACGTATCGGCATATGCTACAAGAGCAATGGCCCAGAAGCAGCGACTGCGCTTGGCCACAAAATTGTCAGCGGTGAGCTACGACAGCAACGCATCAATAGCTGGCTCGCCGAGATTCAACAGCACCCGGAAACCAGCGCTGTGATGTGCTGGCGCGGTGGCCAGCGCTCACACATCGCCCAGCAGTGGCTTGCCGACAACGGCGTGACGGTCCCCTTGATCACCGATGGTTTTAAAGCCATGCGCAGGTTTTGTCTCACACAGCTCTCGGAGTTTGCCAAAGCAGAAAAACCCTGGCTGCTGATTGGCGGGCGAACGGGCTCTGGAAAAACTGTTGTGCTCGATCACGTGCCGGGTGCCATCGATTTGGAAGGTCACGCCCACCATCGAGGTTCCGCATTCGGCGGCTATCCCGAAGGACAACCCACTCCGGTTGATTTCGAAAACACCCTCGCACAGACGAGCTTGCGGCACAGCGCGCCAATTGTAGTGCTGGAAGACGAAGGCTCAACCATTGGCAGACTCGGGCTACCCCGCGACTGGCATGCCCGCATGCAACAAACGCCGCTTGCACAACTTGAGATCGATCAAGAAGTTCGCGTTGCGCATATTTTCTCGGAATACGTCGGCCGCAATACGACCAGTACTGCACTTGCCGGGCAATATCTCGATGCGTTGAGGCGCATCAAGCGACGCTTAGGCGGTGCTCGCTCTGATGAGTTACAAGCTATGGTTGCTGATGCCTTTACAACCGGCTCGGAAGATACACATCGCAGCTGGATCAAAGGGCTCTTGGATTCTTACTATGACCCGATGTACGACTATCAGCTAACCAAGAAAACGGCACGCATTAAGGTTCGTGGGAGTGCAGAGGAAATTATTGACTACGTACGGTCAACCACGGCTTAACCCGGCCAGCGAAACCCAGATTTGTCTCCCGCGCTAATGGTCGTGGCCATGGGGTCTGGCCGCAAACTCCGCCGTGCGAGCATCTACCAGCTCTTGTCCCACTAGCTCCCTACCCACCAAGGTCATTTCGAGCGCCTGCAAAAAACACTCGTAGTAGCGCTCTGCTCCGACTGCGCCCTGTTCCAGAGCAATGATCAACTGATCCCTGAACTCATCCCAGCTGAACTGCCCAGCATCGACCAGCGAATGCACCATACCAAACGCTCGACCTTGCCATGGCGCATCAAACAACAGCTCGCCATTGGCCTGCGGTGGCGCGATCGCTTCAGGTAATGCGGCCCAATCCGGAGTGTTTGACCCAGCACTCATAACAACGCAACCCCAATCATGGAATCTCGACTCACCAGCTCTGCAAGCTCTTGCTCATCCTCAGGCAACGCCCCAGCAGGTGGTTGCGGCAGCACCATATAGCGAACTTCAGCGCTCGAATCCCAAACACGAACTTCAATCTCTGAGTTGAGCTGCACACCAAGATCACCCAGCAGCGCACGTGGCTCACGTACGGCTCGCGAACGATACTCCGGCTCTTTGTACCACTTGGGTGGCAAACCAAGAACAGCCCAGGGATAACAAGAGCACAGTGTGCACACCACCATGTTGTGCACCTTATCGGTGTTCTCAACAACTACCAGCTTCTCAACCTGAGCGCCATCAAACCCAAAACTGCAAATAGCGTCAGTGCCATCAGCTAGCAGATGCTCGCGGAATTGTGCATCGCGCCACGCCCGCGCCACCACTCGAGCACCATTCATCGGCCCCACTCGGTCGTTGTAGCGGGCGATCACGTCATCAACCTGAGCGCTTTTCAACCAACCGCGCTCAATCAGTATCGACTCTAGCGCTTCTGCCCGTAACGCGACCGGATCCAGTGGTTCGTGCGAATGGCTGTGCGAATGGTCGTGATCATGTGGTTCAGTCATGAAGCGCTCTTAGACAGTGGCTGACAAATAGGGCTCGAACAAATCGAGATGCACCTGCACAGACGCTTCAGCAGAATCTCCATACAGCGCCTGGGCAGTAAATCGTACCGTGTACAGGTGACAGGGTTGCTCGCCATCGCCGTGCGCATTGGTGTCGGGCAACACCCAACCGCGATGCCAAGCCACAACCTCTCCCACGACGCCAGTCGCATATTCTGGCAGTCGCGTGTGACGAATATCCGAAGTGGCAGCTGAAAGCTCAGCTAACTCGCAGGTGCGGACCTGCTGGCCGATTTCATAAAGCCCGGGGGCGGCCAGATACCGAACGCTGCTCCCCGCATTAAGACTTGCACTCAGTCGCTCGGCCTGTGCAGAACGCGGCCGGCTCGCCACATTATGTTCAGCGACTAGTTCGGCAACCTCTGCCTCACTCGCACCAAGTTGTCGCGCAAAATCACCAACACGATCATCGAGTGCGTCGCGCTTGAGTGCGTCGGCTTCAAGCAATAACGTTTCCAATCCACCCAACCAGCGACCGTAATACCCGTGAGCGTAGTAGGCACGAGCATCAACACGCTCAACAGCATGGCGAAACTGGTCAGTATTTTTCATCACACCCTGAGCACCAAGGCACCGCATCATGGCAAACACGGCGGCTTCCCAACGTGCAGCAAACACTGGCGCAGCGGGGTCGACCTTTGGAGCGCCGTACCCGGGCTTCCCCCCAACATCGTGAGGCGACTGACGGCTTGGTGCTCGCTGTGTCATTCGCTATGCCCTTTGTCGATCAGGAGGGACGCCACTCTCTATCAAGGCGATACTTGTCGCGCGAGATCGAGTACCGGTATGTGCACATCACGCTCGAGTTGCACTTCAAATTCGTGAGTGCCTGCCCGCACATCATCGCTGCGGCCGTTTGGCAACACTACCGTAGCCGAACAGTTCGCGGGGACAGTTACAACCAGCAAAAAGCGCTCGTCGACAATTTCCCAACGACTGGCAAAGCGCCCGTGTACGGTTGCGAGACTTGCCTCGGCATAATGCAGTGGCGCGCCTGCAGGAAAATCTTTACCAACGGGTGGCTGCGGCTCGATGTGCGCGTGCCGATAAGCATTCTGTCCCGGCGCGAGATCAGGATTCAAATCAAGACCAGCAACGGTTTGATAGAGCCACTCGCCCACACTACCCAGTGCGGTTTGATTGAAACTGTTCATAGCGGGGTCTTGAAACCCTGCCTCACTCGTCCAACTGTCCCAGCGCTCCCAAATGCTTGTCGCCCCCTGAGTCACCGGATACAGCCAGCTCGGCGCTGAGGTTTGCAACAACAGTTCATAAGCCAGCGCGAGTTGCCCACCAGCAGCAAGCACATGCAACAAAAAGGGCGTACCCAGCACGCCCGTTGACAGGTGCGTGTTACGCGCCTCGATATCGCTCACCAGCATGTCCAATGCACGCTTACGTTCGGTGCGCTCGAGCAGCCCAAAATGCAGTGATAACACGAGCGCAGTTTGGGTAGCGCTAACCAACTGACCGTCGGGAGTTACAAACCGTTTGCGAAACGCCGCGCGAACATCATTAGCCAGTTTCTCGAAACGCTCAAGATCCGATAGGTTGCCAAGCACGCCAGCAATGCGGGCGAGCAAACGCGCGCTGTAGCAAAAAAAAGCGGTGCCGATAAGCTCCGGAGGCGTTGCTCCATGGCGCGTGTCTGCATAACGATGCAGACCAGCATCAGCGGCAAGCCAGTCACCATAGCCGCCACTATCAGCATGGCGACTGTCGTCACGAATATACTGCGACGACGTTTTTTCCATCCGCCGAACCATCAGCTTCATGTTGTCGAAGTGCCTCGCCAACAAGCGCTTGTCGTTAAAACAGCGATACTGGGTCCAGGCGCAAATCAGATAGGCATCAGACCAACCTGCGCCGCCATCAATATCGAGCGCATCAAGGCCGGGTGGTAAAGGCGCTACTGGCGGCAATGCCCCGTCACTACGTTGGGCGTCAGAGATGTCTGCAAGCCATTTATTGAAAAAACCAGCGGTGTCCATATTGAATGCACCGGTGCGCGCAAACGCCTGCACGGGCCCCGTCCAGGCTAGTCGCTCATCACGCTGCGGGGCATCGGCCGGCACGCTGTGAAAGCTGCTGCGCTGACTCCATGCGATATTGTCTTGCAGGCGGTTGATCAAGAGGTGATCACAGGAAAATTCGCCAGTAGTTTCGAGATCAGCCGCGATAACCTGCGCCTTGATAGACACAATCGCATCGCGTGCAAAACGACCGCTGATTTCGACGTACTCAAAACCGTGTAGCGTGAACACCGGTTCGAACAGTTCACCAGAGGGGTTGCCCACGCAGGTGTAGTAGTCGGTGGCCCGAGCATCACGCAAGTTATCGGTGTACAGCTCGCCGGAGGTTGTCAGGCGCTCGCCATAGCGCAGGCGCAACAAGGTTCCGGCCGGCGCCTTCACTCGCAGACTGACGCGACCGGTGAAATTCTGACCAAAATCATAAATCCAGCGTTCTCGATCAAAGCCGCTGCGACGACGGACAGGCTCGGCTACTGGCTTGAGCTCGCGCATAACCCGTAAGGCGGGGGCAGGACTCAAACTGAGTTGCGGCGTTGTTATGCGCAAACTCTCTGCCGCCTGCCAATCAGCAGCTGGGTAGGTCGGCGAGCTCCAGTCGCCAAGCCGTTGCCGGCCATCTACGCTCTCGCCATCAAGCAAATCACTACCTAAGATTTCGCTCGCATGCCAATGCCATTCGCCATCAGTCACGATCTGCAGTGTGTCGCCGCTTTCGAGTTCAATCTCCAACTGGGCAAGCAAAGCGGGGCGATCGCCATAACACTGTCGGCCAGCAAGCCCAACACCACCGGCGTACCAACCGTCACCCAACAACGCGCCAAGCGCGTTCTTACCTGGCAACAACTGCTGGTGCACATCGTGAATCTGATAGTGCAGTCGTTGGTCGTAGTCGGTCCACCCCGGGGCAAGCTCGTCATGCCCTACCCGCTCACCATTCAAGAATCCACGATAGACGCCTAGTGCCGTTATGTAGAGCCTGGCTTTGGTAACAGGGTCATCCGTTGGAAGCTCAAACGCTCGACGCAGGGCGGGGACTGCCGCACTACGATCTTTGGAGCCCTGTAAGGGCGTGCCTATCCAGCTAGCACTCCAACGCTCGTCAATGAGGCCCGTTTCAAACCAGCCAGCTTCGCTAAAGGCACTCGCCTCGCCATCACTGTCAAAGCTGCGCACCGCCCAATAGATGCGCTGGGTCGAGCGCAAAGGCAGACCGCCGTAGTTGATATTTACCGTCTGCGCACTATCTACCCGACCAGAGTCCCAGAGTACGGGGCCTGTGACGCCGTTGACCGTGACCGCAGCGGCACAGGCAAGCCGCAACGAATCCACGCTATCGGCTGCAATAATTTGGTAAGCAGTTTGCACTTCCGCGGGACGATCGTCGTTCGGCCACCAGGACAAACGAGGTCGAAGAGCATCCACACCCAGCGGGTTACGCAAATATTCGCAACGCAATCGTTCTGGCGCTGCCAGCATTCACTCCCCCTTCAGGTTCAGCGGGCGATACTTGGCCCGTTTCAACGCGTAAAAACGCTTCTTACAGGTCGCTCGACAGATCCATGGATCTATCAAAAACAACCGCAGCCCCAGCAAGAATGGGCACTAAGGCGATAGTGTGCGCTATCCGCTGCGCTACGCCAAGCCTCTGGGACCCCCAACACTCTTCCCAGTGTGTTAATCCGACAATCAGCTCAATTAAGTGTTACCCATGGTTGCACCGAGCGTTACTTTAGGTAACAATACATATCGAGCCCGCGCCCACAACGCCCGGGCCACAATTTCCCCGAGGGGTGCCGAATACTCCTCCCCCTCCCCACTTTCGGCACCCCTCTCCTAACCCCTCCTAGTAGGTCGTGGCTCAGCCCGACCTGCTTTTTTTTGGCCGCCAATGCCTTAACCACCAGCTAAGAATGAGCCCGTCACACTTTTACTGGGCCGCGTGCGCTACCATCGCCCCACCCCAGCAAGACTGAACGGCTATGGAAATCGGCACGGGCTATGTCAACATTTTTGTCAGCAACTTCCAGAAGGCGCTGGACTTCTATCAGGCCGATTTGGGCCTGCCGCTAATTTTTGCTGACGAAGAATTTCGCTACGCCTCGTTCGCGACTCCAGGCGCTCAACTGGCGATCGTAGAAACCGATCAACAAGAATTGATAGGCCGGCACACCGGCATTGGCCTCACCGTGGTTGACCTCGATGCCGCGCATCGCGAATTGAAAGACCGCATCACCTTTGTCACCCAACCCGAAAAGCAACCCTGGGGTGGTTACATGGCGATGATCAGCGACCCCGACAACAACCTTTTCTACCTCGACCAATTCACCAACAACATCGACGAATCTGCCTAACCCAACGCGCTCTTCGGGTGGCACTTTAGTACGATAGCTCCAGATCCAAACCCTCCGGAGCCTCATGACCAGCCTCTCGGTTGCAAACCTGCAACTCAAACATCTGCACATCAGCAATCTGCCCGCCAGCGATTACACCTCGACGAGCCACATAGTGCGTATCGAGTTCGCTCGACCTGAAGTCGCAAATGCTTTGAACTACGAACACCTGCACGACATCGAAACACTCGCCCTTGCGTTGCGCGACGACGAACAAACACGCGCCGTCATTTTTACGGGTCAGGGCAAACATTTTTCCAGTGGCGCAGACCTAACAGACCCAGGCGACGAATATCAGGGCAGTCTCGCGTTACGCCGCCGCAAAAGTCGCATCGGCGAGCGCGCCATTCAGGCCGTATTGGGGATCGACCAGATTACGATTGCAGCCTGGAACGGCGCTGCGATGGGCGGCGGTGCCTGCCTCGCCACCGCAATGGACTTTCGTATCGGCGCGTCTAACTGCTTTATGCAATACCCAGAAATAGACATCGGCGTAAACCTGATGTGGAAAAGCTTGCCTCTGATTGTCGACCTTGTCGGCCCTGCGCGCGCCAAACGTCTCGTCGTGGGCGGAGAACGAATATCTGCAAAAACACTACTCGATTGGGGCGTACTGGATGAACTGGTGAACCCTACCGACCTACAAAGCACCGCGTTCGACCTTGCGAAACATTACGCCGCAAAGCCCCCTGTTGCCGCACAGATGATCAAGCGCTCCATTAACTCGCTATCTGCTCCACTCGGCAACGCGATTATGCACATGGACAGTGATCAGAATATTTTCACCCAGCAAACGGAGGACCGAACCCGCGCAATAAAAGCGTACTTGGAGAAAACGGTTCCAGAGTTTACGGGCAACTAACCCTCGCGTTAGCTGCTTGCCGTAATAAGCACACCTTGAGAATTTTCTGAAACAACGGGTGCCGGGCGCAACGCGCAGTGGCTTACGCTTGCGTTGCCGTTAGCACCAGGATTCACTCGCACGCCGTCCTCCAGTCGAAATCGGTAGCCGTGCCACGGGCAAATAATCTCGCCCGCGATTAACTCAGCATTTGTCAGTGGCCCTGACTGATGCGGGCAAACTGCGGCGTGCGCGACCAAACTCCCCTCAACTTCTCGCAACACCTGTTTGCGCCCACCTAACTCAAAACTATGCGGCAAACTAAGCTCTGACCTCGGCGCTAGCTGCACAGCGGTTTCAGAACTCGGTTGAAAACGCTGATCTAGCTCGTGCTGCCGCGCGAGCATCATAGCCTCGTCTTCATCGTAGAGTTGATGGTACAGCCGCGCGTAGGCATCACCGGTTTTGTTTCGATCGGCTTCGCTTACACCCGGCACAAAGAAGTCGACCACAATTTCGATGGAACGCTCCCCCAGCACAAAGACGTGGGTCCAGATTTCGCTGCCGAGAGCGCCACCCGCAAGGTTACGGGTGATCCAGCGCCGAGATTCCCGGTCGAGTCGTAACTCGATCACAGAATCGCGCCCGCGCGAATCAACTAAGGCCGCCTTCCAGCCCCACCGTCCTGAGTCCTGCACCTTAATTGATCCAAAACTGCTGTCATGCACGTACGGCAGATGCTCCCAATCGAGCGCGTTCTCATACATACGCTCCAGACTCACACTCATTGCCCGTCGGTACGTACCCACATGAGGAATCTGCGAGCCCGGCTCTGCGCGTTGTCGACTGTTATTACCCACGAATGCTCTCCCCCACTTACCCATAAATCTCTAACTTGAGATTACCGTCATTTGGGACAATGATCAGGTGGTTCGGGGACAGGAGCAAGCCAGATGACGACAACCGCCATAGAGACCGGTACCAGCGAACTGCTGTGTGAGCTAAAACAACGAGTCGCTACCATCACCCTGAACCGCCCAGAGAAGCGTAACTCGCTGTCTGACACCCTGACACCCGCTTTGCGCGCAACACTGCTCGAACTGGACACCCGACCTGATGTTGGTTGCGTTGTCATCACGGGCGCAGGCACGGCCTTTTGCGCCGGCGGAGATGTCTCAGGCATGGCAGCCGGGGCGAACAGCGACGCGCCACCTGGCCCCACTGCCACCTTTGACGACAAGATACGCGCCCTGCAACACAAACAGGCAACACTCACGCTACGCCTACATGAACTCAGCAAGCCCACAATCGCCGCACTACCAGGTCCTGCTGCCGGAGCCGGCTTATCGATAGCGCTCGCCTGCGACATCCGCATTGCGGCCGACAGAGCGTTTATCACGACGGCTTTCCGCAACGTCGGCATGTCAGGCGACTATGGTGCGAGCTGGTTTCTAACCCGCCTAGTGGGTTCGGCTATTGCAAAGGAACTCTTCTTCACTTCAAGACGCGTTAATGCCAAGGAATGCCTGCAACTCGGCATCGTCAATCAGGTCGTCGCATTCGAGGAGTTAACAGCCACCGCTTTCGAGATGGCAAACGAAATTGCCAACGGTCCGGCGCTTGCTCAACGCTACATGAAAGAGAATCTGAATCGTGCGATCAACCACGACCTAAGGACCTGTCTTGATCTGGAAGCCGATCGCCTAATGCGCAGCACACAATCGCCCGATCACGCTGAAGCCGTCAGCGCCTTTATGGAAAAACGCAAGCCTCACTTCAACCGGAGCTAACCATGAACATCCGCACAACTACCGCGCCCCTCACACTTAATCGCGAGTACGCATCCTTCGAGATCAAAACACTGACACCACATATTGGCGCCCAAGTACTCGGCTTGGATCTTAGCCAACCACTCGCAGATTCTGTTGTGCAAGACTTACACAAGGCGTGGAGCGATTGGAAATTACTGGTGTTTCGAGATCAACACATCGACCGAACCCAGCACAAAGCCATCGCCAGCCACTTTGGTCAGCTGCACGTGCACCCAATGAATTTGCCAAAAGCCCAGGCCACGACCACAGCCACAGCAACCCAGAACAATCGAGCCGCCAACGAAGATCCGGAAATACTGAAGGTAAAGACCACCGGCGATTCCCCATACACCGCAGGCGATGCCTGGCACACCGACGTGACCTGCGATCCTATCCCGCCATTGGGATCAATGCTCTACATAACGCAAACGCCTGAGTGTGGCGGCGGCGACACGCTGTTTGCCGACATGTATCTGGCCTACGACCTGCTGTCCGACCCCATGAAGAATTTTTTGGACGGACTCGAAGCGATACATGACGGCGCAAAGCCCTACATTGGCGCCTACAAATCGACACCTCCCGAAGGGGGCTATCCCCGCTCCACCCATCCCGTCATTACCACTCATCCAGAAACTGGCCGCAAAGTTCTCTACGTCAACAGCGGTTTCACAACTCGCATCAAGGGACTGGCGGCCAACGAATCAGCAGCGCTACTCGATATGCTGTTCCGCCACATTGATTCTACGCCAAAGCTGTATTGCCGAGTCGAATGGCAGCCAGGCACGATTACGTTTTGGGATAATCGCTGCACGCAACACCACGCGGTGTGGGATTACTATCCACATTCAAGGTATGGCGAACGAGTGTCTGTGCTTGGGTCAGAGCGGCCAGCTTAAGGCGGCAGCAAACCGGACCACTAGGTTACAAAGGCCTGAAGTGAGTCTGGGATGACCACCTGCGCCTGTCATCATGCCGCCGCCTTCCTCCGACAGAGTACGGCGCTGCATATCGCGCCACAGACGCTTCCTCTTTGGCGAAAAGGTAGAAGCTCTTCGTCTTGAAAGTCCATTCAACGCACTGGCCAATACTTTTGAATCCCATTCGCTCCGCACTTTTACGAAACGCTACATTGTCCCAGGCAGTTAGAGTAACCAGCAGCTCTTGCCCCTGCGCAGCGACTCGGCGGGCAAGCGCCTGGCACAAGAACTGGTTGATTCGGTAGCCCCGATATTGCTCATCAACATAGACCTTAAAGAGATATTGCGCAGCCTCGCCTAGCTCTAGATCGAAGCCTCGAAACGGCGCTCCGGGGGTGTTCATGTCCGCCGGAATGTGGCCGCCCCGGAACCAGGCGTAGCCAACCAATCGATCGTCGATGAATGCGGCGAGACAGTTTGCGGTCTTCGCAAGCTTACGAGCGTCTTCCGCCGTAAAATCGACCGCGCCTGCTGTTAGCTTGAGCAGCGCCTGCGCTGAGAGTTGCCTAATGATCAAGCCCGCGTTGTTTTTGTTTGCGTTATCACCTGCCGTGCAGTTGAGTACATACACGGTGGAAACGTCGCAAAACGGCACCCAATTAAACAACTGATAGGGTAGTGCTGAAAACTTCATGAGACAAATGCGTTGAGAACGTACCTACTATTTTGTTTTATTGTTAATAAAATTGACATAGTGTTCTACAAACATCTCCCAACTTTTACTTTGGACTTGCACCAGAGCCAAAGCGTCGAAAACACCTGTTAAAGCCCTCCCGTTTCCACCCCACGGGCAAGCAACAGAGGACGCATTTCTCGATACGCAGCTGGCGTCCGATCTAGAGGAATATACGGGTAAAGGTGGTGCACGGTGTGATATTGCATGCCCATCGAGAAAATATTCCCGACACTTGACTTCCAACTACGCGTGTCACGGTAGCGGCCTTTGCTTAAATTTGGATTGTGTGGCGCCCAAGACAAGAAGAAATCCTGATGGGTGGCAGCCAGGTGGAGCGGTAGCCACCAGAGAAAAAATCCTTCAAGCGCAAAGCCAGACCAAGCCAGCGAAAATAGTATCGTGAAAAAACCAAGCCGATAGACCCCGGCGAGCACAACAATATCGGTACGCCCCAACCGTTGCAGGGTGTCAACGTAATCAAGGACACGCCTGCCTGTAGGTTGACGCCCTTGCACACTTTTCCAGATGGCCGACCAGGGCCCCGCGGCATGCGTACTCATGTCGGGATCAAGCTCAGCATCATTAGCGTGCTTGTGGTGCTCAAAGTGGGTGTAACGCAACGCGTTGAAGGGTGTGGCGATCATCCAGCTGGTGGCATGCCCAACCAGTTCGTTGAGCCAGCGCAGTTTCTGCCCGGGTCGTGCGATCACATTGTGCTGAGCATCATGGGTTGGCAAATAGACCAGTGTGAGATTGATGGTTGCAGCGAGAAAACCCAGCCACAGAGGCACCAACCCGGTGAGCACAAGCGCCCACAGTATCAGCCAGCAAACAACGTTTGCGAATGCCCAGGTCACAACAATCCATGGGAACATGCCACTGTGCTTACGAACAATCGCGCGCTCGAGCGACATGATCTCGGCATCAGAGAGCTCAGAAAGGTTGTCCGGCAATATCTCCGCACCTTGCACACTCATACCCAACGCCCCTTGAGGCTGGCAAAAAGCCCCCATAAACCAGCAACTATGAACGCGAAGTTAAAAGTGCTCACTGCAAATGGCGGCTGCCAACCTAAGGCTAGAAGCCCTTGGTCAATCACCGGCACTAAAAACCCCACCGCAAAAATAAGCGGCAAGAATTTCAATAGAATTTCTCCGATAGGTTGCATTTCTACCCCCTCCTCTACTTCGATATATTGTGTAGTCGCTGATCGTCCACCACGGTGATCTGCTGGATCAACTCATCACGAAGTTCCTGCGATGCGTCAGCCGCAATCGTAAGATAGAACCCGCGCCTGACCCGTCGCGTCGCCTCCTCAGTACCTATCAACTCATAAGACCAATCGCGCTGCGGTCCGCGCGTGCAGATAAAAAGCTGTTGCGCGAGTTCGCTCGCGGGAATGTTACCTCTGAGATACCCTTTGGCAATAGCCTGCTTGCAAGCAGTTGTGAGGACCTCGATGGAGATCTGGCCTGCTCGCGAAACCTCAGAACCCCCATCGCCTTCGGCAGCATAGGTGCCAGCGATACGGTCACTGCTGATAATCATCGCCCGCAAATATTCTGGTCCTTCGTCCTCAGGATCGGTGGCCGCCCGAACAATTGTCTCTATCCATTCGAGCGCTGTGCTGGCCTCTTCAAGCTTCACTCGGTCTTTGAAACTCTCAGCACTTCGGACCACCATCGCCCGAATAATGTCCTTCTTGCCGCCGATCAGATTGTAAAGGGTCGGCGCTGTCACTCCGGCCGCCTCTGCCAAGCCACGCGTCGTCAGCCCATCAATACCTTTTTCAACAATAATTTCGCGAGCCGCATCAAGGATACGTTGTCGACGCAGCTCCATATTTTTAGCTCGAACTTCAGACATAAGTCCACCTTCCTCAAAGCGGTGATCTTTTCTTGCCACCCTGCTCTAGGATGACCTCAGCAAGGCGCGAACGGAAGTGGCGGAGACGGATCTCCTGATAATCACTAAACAGGACCTTCTTGTGGGTAGCGGCCCGGAGCCCTCGCTGTATGCGTGGCAAGTTCGCCATATCCTGGTCGAGGACAATGCCGAACATTTCGAAACCTGGCGCGCTGACCCAGGGTGCGCCCGGCTCAAGCTGATAGACCTCAGCCGTTTCATAGTTGCCGTCAGCCGGAATGGGGTGCAGCAACATGACCTCCATGAGCGTCCTATTGGGGTCATTTTCCCAAGGCCTAAACCGAAAGGCCATCGGAATAGCGTGCCCTGCAAATGCGAAAAAATTTGGAAACACAAAATACTGAAAAGTGTCGAGCATCTCAGCATCGGAGTCTTTCGAGTAGTCATGTCGGAACCGACGAGCGAACGACTCCCTGAAACGCTGCGCCAACCACCCGCGCGCCTGAACATCCTCAGGTACCGGTTGACGATCTTCTCTCGGTAGTATCCGTTGCACCATATCAGCGAGTTCGGACTCATTGGTCCGGCTCAGCAGTGGTTCGGCTGGAAGCGCAATGGGTTGGATAATTCGACTCACGTTCGGTCCAAACACGTCATAGGCACAGTCTTGGTCGTTGGCAAAACGCACAGTATGCGGATGCGTCGCCTTGACGTGATAGGCCTCCAAGAAGGCTTCTTGCACCGTCTTCCAGTTGGCATCAATGACTTGAGACGCGTGGTAGGAGATGTAGCGATCGTCAAGCGGGAAGTAAGCGAAATGCTCGGTGAGCGGAGCGGCGTATTCCTCGAAAGGGGGCGCCGTGCGATCTGGATTTACCATGACAAAGCCGCCCCACAACGCGACCGATGCTTGGGGAAGGCACAGGTCGGAATTTTCGACTTGCGGGAAATCCCAACGGCTCGTCATGCCTTTAAAGGTACCGTCGAGGTTCCAGGCCCAACCGTGGAATGGGCATTGAAAAAAGCGGGCATTACCCGCCCCTTCAACCAATGTGGTTCCTCGATGGAGACACGAGTTATGGTAAGCCTTAACCACATCGACGCTGACTCGCACAATGATGATTGAGAGATTGCAAACTTCGTAAAGCGTGTGGTCGCCCACTTCGGGGATGTGTTCGAGCCGACAGGCCATCTGCCAACTGCTAGGCCACAGATGCGCAGCTTCTAAGTCATGGCTGGCCTGGCTTGAATAGCTAGCGGGATCGATCTCGTCACACTCGATCCACTCGTAGGCCTCTTCCAATATCGGCGGCGGCGGCGGCACTCGATCCGCCTTAGCAAAAGTGCCGTAGGGCGAACCTTTTGATCGGGCAATGCCGCGTTGTTTTTCTGGCGTTTGATTGTCTCGTTTTTCTTTCTCCATCGAGTAATATTAACCTCCAAAAATTGCTTGATCAATGTTTTAATTTGTACAATGATATAAAAATATTCCCACTTGGCTTTTCTGGCCATGTCGGCCAATCCACGCCGGAGAAAAAGGCTTAAAAATGAAATATGACACAGTAATCAAGGGGGGCACCGTCGTCGATGGCACCCGCGTGCCTCGATATGCCGGAGACATCGGTATAAAAGATGGTCTCATTGCTGCCATCGGACGAATCAAAGATTCCGAGGCTGAGCGCGTGATCGACGCCAAGGGCTGCATCGTCGCTCCTGGTTTTGTTGATCTGCACACTCACTACGATGCCCAACTCTTTTGGGACCCCTATTGCACTCTGTCTGGCTGGCACGGCGTCACGTCGGTGGTCATTGGCAACTGTGGATTTGGCTTTGCTCCTGTTGCCAAGGACATGCGCGACCGGATGATGCTGAGCATGACTCGTGTAGAAGCAATTCCACTGGAGTCCATGCGCGAAGGCATGCCGTGGGACTGGGAAACATTCCCCGAGTTCTTAGAAAGCGTTGAGAGAGCCCCCAAAGGCATCAACATTCTTCCTTATGTACCCATGGGGCCAATACTGGTTTGGGTTATGGGTCTTGAGGATGCGAAGTCAGGCCGCGACCCCACCGACGAGGAAATGGCGGAAATTAAGCGCCTGCTACACGAGTCTATGGATGCGGGTGGTTGTGGCTGGAGTGCCCAACGCTTGCCAGCCTCCGGGGGCATGGCCAGCCAACGTGACTACGACGGCACACCAATGCCAACCGATCAGATGTCGAATAAAACCGCTTTGCATCTGGCAGAGGTTCTGGCTGAACGCAATGAAGGCTTTGTGCAGATGACCTATGTCAGCGGTGATGCAAAAAGCGATGCGGAGCACTACGAGCAGCTAGCGGAAGTCTCGGGCAGACCTATCCTGTACAACGCAGTTGTTGCGGCCGACCGTCATCCAGAGCGACATCGCAAAGCTCTGGCGTGGCTCGAGAGGTGCCGTGAAAAGGGCTTCCGTGTCGTTGGGCAAGGCGTAACGACAGCCGCCGGTCAAACCTTTACTTTTGAAGATTGGAACCTGTTTGATGAGTCTGATGCCTGGGCTGAAGCCACAACGGGTACGCTCGAAGAGAGATTGCACAAGCTCGGCGACCCAGCTCGCAGAGAGGGTTTGCGCGAGGGCGCCAAGATTGTCGAAAGAGGCGCGGTTACCAGTTCTTTTGCTGAGATTGTGTGTCTCGAGTGCGTTCAGGAAGATCAAAAGATCAACAACGACCTGTTCTTGCGCGAGATCGCCGAGCGCGAGGGTAAGCACGTTGTCGACGCGATGCTCGACATCGTGGTTGCTGACGGCTTGAAGACTCTTTTCTACCTCGAACCCATCAGCACAGCGTTCGGCCCCATGTCAGAGATCGTTAAAGATCCATATACACTCTTTGGCGTCTCGGACGGCGGTGCACACACTAAATTCTTGACCGCAGGTCGCTACCCAACCGAAACACTGATCCGGTTTGTTCGGGATGAGCAGGTGATCAGCCTCGAGGAAGCGCACTGGCGTTTGAGTGCTTGGCCAGCCTACTGCGCGGGCTTCAAAGACCGCGGCACCCTGAGAGAGGGCGCGCCAGCCGACATGATCGTCTACAAAATGGACGAGCTTGAGGTGACAGATATCGAGGTTGTTCACGACCTTCCGGGCAATGAGTGGCGTCGAATCCAAAAATCCAAGGGATACAAATATACCTTGGTCAATGGCGACGTGACTTTTGATCATGGCGAGTGCACGGGGGCAACACCCGGGAAGTTACTCCGACATGGTGGAGCTGCCTAACCCTGACGATGGTCGTATGACTGCTCTTAGAGTGGAAGAGTAGAAGTATCTTTGGTTATCGAAGAAATTCTGGTGACCGCGCAAAAGCGGTCACAGAGTATTTACGTCGACGGCGTATACCGAGCCCGCCAATCCTCGGCAAGTAATGATTTGGTTGACTTGGAACGCGTTGAGGTGCTGAAAAGCACCCAAGGTACGTTGTTCGGAAAAAACACCGCATCAGAAACAGTGCAATTCCTGACCGTGGCGCCACAGATGGATGAACTCAGCGGCTTTGTTGAGCTAAGCGGTGGCAACATCGGTTATGGCAACTTCAATGGCGCCATTAATATTCCATTAGTGGAGGGCCGAGTCGCTGCCCGCTTGTCAGGCGCAGTCACTCAGCGCGATGGTTACGTCGATAATCTGACCACCGGTGAGGAACTCAACGAACGAGATCGCTACTCCCTGCGAGGCCAGCTGCTGATCGAACCGTCTGACGCCCTATATATTCGTCTTATCGCCGACTATATCGCCGGAGCCTACTGCTTTGATCAGGAACTCGAAAACGATGCCATTCTGCAGTTAGGCGCTGACGCCAATTTGCTGCTGGTCGGCGGCGCCACAACGGGCGATCTGCTTGGCGGCATGGCGGGTTGCGCATTCTTTGGGATATCCGACATTTGCGACGACCCCGCCTTCCCAGAAGGAGGACAAGGTATCTGGAAGAAGACAAAGATCTGGATGTACAGTTCGTCGAGAGCCAGTTCACCCCAATCTGGGCTGCCCTTACGCCGATCTCGCCTTTTGTAGCAGATGTCGATGGCGTCACGTCTAACGACGAAGCGGTGACAGGTACCGCAAAAATCAGTTACTTCTGGAACGATGACATCATGACCTAGGCATCGTACAGCCGCGGTTACAAGTCTGGGGAACCAATATCGACCGCATTGACCCCGCTCTAACCGGCTCACCTTTGCTGTTTGATCCAGAAACTTCGGACTCCTTTGAAGTGGGTTTGAAGGGAGACTTTGTCGATAAACGACTGCGCATCAATGCGGCTTGGGGTTGCTGTCTGAGTGGCTGACCATTTCCTCCGGTGCTGCCTATGTAGATGCCGAGTACGATTCCTTCAAATCTGCGGCTTGGCTGCCGGTTCAATGCGGACCTCTACGATGTGTCCTTATGGGCGAAAAACTTGCTCGACGAAGACTTCACCAATGGCGGGTTTAACTCGGTAGTACGCTAAGGCGGGGTCACGTTGCGAGCCACCTACTAGGCTCAACCCTACGACTACGACACAAGCGGCTAAGCTGCGGCTTAGCCGCTTTCTTTTTGCCTCAGGCCTAAATATTGTGTAGCTCGTGTGACGCTGTCGCCAACCAGACGAGTGCCCAAAATGAAATTCGACGAGCTCGGCCTATCTGCTGGTATCCAACAGGCGTTTGCCGACGCAGGTTATCTCACCCCCACCCCTGTACAGAGCAAAACCATTCCATTGGTCTTACAGGGCAAGGATGTGATGGTTGCCGCGCAAACAGGCACTGGCAAAACGGCGAGCTTTGTCGCCCCAATGTTAGACCTGTTAAGTACAAGCGCCCGCCGCCGCTCAAATCAAATCAACGCCTTAATTCTGGTTCCAACGCGAGAACTCGCCATTCAGGTCCACCAATCAATCAGAGACTACGCCATCAACAGCGAGCTACGCTCGGCAGTAGTTTATGGCGGTGTAAAGATAAACCCTCAGATGATGACTCTACGCGGCGGTGTACATCTGCTAGTGGCTACCCCCGGGCGCTTACTCGATCTGCATCAGCAAAACGCCGTTAAGTTTGATCAGTTGAGTCTTTTGGTGCTTGACGAGGCAGACCGAATGCTGAGCCTGGGTTTTGCTCACGAGATGAGTCAGTTACTCCGCATATTGCCCAGTAAGCGACAAACCCTTCTATTTTCGGCCACGCTTTCAACGCAAGTGAAGACACTGGCGGCTCAAATACTGAAAAATCCCGCCGAGATAACGCTTAGTCCCGAGCGTATCGCGGCGGTAAAGATCGACCAGTGGCTGGCGCCAGTGGACAAGAAACGAAAAACAGCGCTCCTACTTGCCCTGCTCGCAAAGAAGAGCGGGAAACAAGCTTTGGTTTTTGTGAATACCAAAAACGCTGCTGACGTTCTAGCGAAGAACCTGACAAAGGCTGGGCATTCTATCGCTGTGATTCATGGCGATAAGAGCCAGGCGGTCAGATTGCGCAATCTAAACGAATTCAAAACCGGTAAATCACAGCTTTTGATTGGTACTGATGTCGCGTCCCGAGGTTTGGATATCAGCAACCTCCCCCTCGTCGTTAATTTCGATTTACCCAAGGTTGCCGAAGACTACGTGCACCGTATCGGTCGCACAGGTCGTGCAAGCAAAACCGGGGAAGCTATTTCGCTAGTGAGCGCTGACGACTATGAGAAGTTGCGAAATATCGAGCAGCTGCTTCAAGAGCTGATTCGGCGAGAGTCTGTGGCTGGCTTTGAGCCTATTACTACGGTTCCAGAATCACAGGGTGTGCCTTCACCTAGAAAGCCCAAGAAGCCCAAGAAGCCCAAGAAGCCTAAAAAGTCAGCAACAAACCCTAGTAACACTCACAACCCGGGAGAAAGCCCGAGATAAAGCATAGGCATCACCATTTCTCAGACATTACTCGCTCAAAAGCTGCTGGCGTACGCCATCTAGAACTCAACAACCGCAAAACATAGGCACCTGCCGTCATCAATATCATGATGACAAACACGACCCAGGACACCTCAGGTCCGAGCTCCCACACTTTGATCACAAAGTATTGGACGATCAACATGAGCCAATGCAACAGGATGCTCACCCACATTAACCACCGGGTATCACCAGCGCCCCGCAGCACCCCTCCAGCGATCAGGATAGTGGCGTCAGCCATGACGTAAGTTGCGAGACCCACCATCATAAAGCTGCCCAGAGTCATGATTCGTTCAACATCAGGGCCAGTATCGACAAAAATAGCGACCAACAGCCCTCTAAAAGCGAGAAAAATAACGGCCAGTATCGCCGAGTAGCCAAGCCCCATCATAAAACCGGCCTTGATGACGTCTCTTAGCCCACTAAGGTCTTCGGCGCCAATGAACCGACCAACAAGGCTGATGATGGCAACATTCAGTCCAATCATTGGCACATAAGAGACAATGTCCCAGTTAAAAACTACTGCGGCAGATGCGGCTTCAGCCACGCCGTAAGACTGAAACATGAGCAGGAACAGGTTGAACGCCGCTACGTTCAGAAACATTTCAACCCCAGACGGAAACCCTAACCGAACAAAGCGATTGAAAATGCCACGATCGAACACGAGAGAGTGTTGCACTGCAAAGCGTTGGCGGTGAATCGGCTCGAGGTAGTAGCAAATGAAAATGCCAAGGCTGAACAGAGTGGCGATAATCGTCCCGTAGGCCGCACCGGCTATGCCGAGTTCCGGGAACCCGCCAACACCAAAGATGAGTGCGTAGGAGAGCGGGATATTTAGGGCAACTCCAAGGGTGTCCGCGATCATCACTACCCGGGTTTGGCCAATGCCCGAAAAGTACGATGCAATACAGGTTTTGACTAAGCTAACACTGGCGCCCCAAATCAAAATGAGAAAGTATGTGGATTCAAGCTCCGCGAGTTCAATGGTATGCCCCATGATCAAGAACATATCGCTGACAAAATACCCGAGGAGCAGCAGGATAGGGACAAAACCCAGAGTGAGTATCAGACCTTGTGTGAACACACGAGGGCATTTTGCACGCTCATTAGTGCCAAAATACTGAGCCACCAAGGCATTCGTATAAGACAGCACGCCTATAAACAGTGACATGCAGAAAAAAGAGGCGACGCCACCCCCCAACGACGCAGCCATGTGAGTCGGGCTTACCAAAGACATGAAAAATCGGTCGGTGAAGATCATGACCGCAAACGCTCCCTGGGAAATCACCATGGGGTAAGCGAGATAGAGAAGCTCTTTGGTCGTCGACTGCGTAGCAGGTTGCACAGGGTGTTAAACGCTAACTATGGGCACACATGTTACACCCGCGTGCTTGGCTTAGGTGAGCCCCTGTTCAGTGCTGATTAGCCCGATCGCATTCACGGCGCCTACCAGATAGGTCATCAGGACGGGAAGCAACCCAATGAGATACTGTGAACCTATGCCTCGGATTCCCGCGTGAGTGCCCCCTGCCTGTGGATAGGGTCTTTAGGAAGGTGCGAAACGGAGTTGTCACTCCACTGCCCCAAACAAGGCTGTCCGACAGAAGACCTCTTAATCCATTCCTAGCACCAAGTTTGCTTGACCGCTACCGGACTATATTTCTATGCTCGGGACAGCAACATTTTTGTAATTTTGCTATCTGTATAAATAGAACAAGATTCGACGCCTAAAGGTAGATATTGAAACTCCTGCAGGGCATTAATTCGCACTCGGTATTTTTGGAGAGGAATAATCTTATGAGTGTAAGACATAATGGGCTGTCGCCTAGACAGGTCATCATCGCAACCGCGGCCCTGGGGCTCAGCACAACGGTGCAAGCACAAGACAGCCAAACATCGCCAGGACAACGGGCAAATGTCATCGAAGAAGTCACGGTTGTTGCTCGCAGAAGTGAAGAGTCACTGCAGGAAGTGCCGGTGACAGTAACCGCAATTACCGGTGACACGCTTGACCGCTATCTGATCGATCAAGTGGCTGATGTTCAAAGCCGGGTTCCGGCATTAACTATTCAGGTTGGTGGCTCAGGCGCTGGCGCCTCTATTAACCTGCGCGGTGTTGGCTCTTCGGCCATTTCCGCTGCCTTTGACTCCGCGGTTGCTTTCGATCTAGACGGCGTGCAAGTCAGTACCGGCCGGCTATTGCAGGCTGCGTTTTTTGATACGGCTCAAATTGATGTGCTCAAGGGGCCACAAACCCTGTTTTTTGGTAAAAGCGCCACCGCTGGCGTATTTTCACTGCGATCCGCAGATCCCACACCAGAATGGGAGTTCGGATTCAACACGGCCTACGAATTCGAAGAAGAAGGTCAGACAATCAGCGGCTTTGTTTCAGGCCCATTGACAGAGACTCTCGGTTTCCGTGCCGCGGCCTCTTACAACGATATTGATGAGTTTCAGAAAATATCGCAAAACTCGTTTGCAGCAAACAGCGACCGCGGGCAGGAAAACTTTGTCGGCCGAGTGACCTTCGCTTGGGAGCCTACTTCTAATTTCAACGCCAATCTAAAGCTCAACTATGTCCGCAATGAGAATGACGGCGCGAACCAGTTTCGTGACATTGAATGCGGCGCCAATGGTGTAGCTGACCCCGTTATTTTTGGGTTTGGCAACGCGAGTATCCCATCTCAAGCCGATTGCGACATTAACGATAGTGTCTTTCCCCAGTCCGACTCAGATCCGATTACGCTTGCTGGTCTGGCACCACCGACCAACCGCGGCGCTGACGAATTCGCCGAAAACGGCGGCCTGCCATTTGGTCTGACAGAGATTTTCTTTACTCGGCTCAAATTTGATGTCGATCTTTCAAAGTTTCTAACCCTCACGTCAACCACCGGTTATATAGACTTCGAATCACTGGATCGTGATGCCTTCAGCTTTGTGGGTGTTGGACCGGCTACGCCGCTGAACCCAGCCGCCCCTATTTCTCCCGTGTTGGCGGGCGTTGGTGGCGGTGAACCGGGCGTTGGCTTGGGCCTCGGCAGTAACCTGGCTGACAATCAAACGCGTCAGTTCACCCAAGAGCTACGCCTACACTCAGCCTTTGATGGACCGCTCAACTTCCAAATCGGTGCGTTTTTCGAAACCCGTGAAATCGAGTTCAACACAGCCGAGCAGGCCTTTAACGTGCCCCTCGCTTTTGGTCTAGCCGCTGGCGGTGGAATTGGATTCGACTATCAGCGCGAGCATTTCACCAATACCGATGCCTTCTCTGTATTCGGCAGTGTTGACTATGATCTCACCGAAAAGCTCACCCTAACCGCTGGCCTGCGCTGGACGACGGAAGACAAAGACAACACCATTTCTATCCCGTTCATCAACCCGATCATTGCAGGATTAGACTTAGACGGCGACGGGGTGTCTAACTTTGTTTCCAGTGGCTTTGTCTCGGATCGTATTGAATTTGAAGATGATGACGTCACCCCAGAGGTCTCTCTGGTTTATCGCGCCACCGACAACGTCAATTTCTTTGCAGCCTTCAAAACCGGCTTCAAGTCGGGCGGCATTGATACCAGTGCATTACCGGGCGTAGGACTGGCAGGTATTGGTAACACTGCAATCGACCCGGCAACAGGCAACACATTTGACGAAGACGCAACGGCCGGATTGATTTTTGATTCCGAAACGACAATTGGTGGCGAGATAGGCATTAAGTCGCGACTGTTCGACCGTTCGCTGCAATTGAATGCAACGGCCTATTACTATGTGTTTGACGACCTGCAGGTTCAGCAATTTGACGGCGTCGCCGTCCAATTCGCAACCTTTAATGCGGGCGAGCAAACAACCTTTGGTCTTGACGTGGACTTTACTTGGTTAACACCCATCAATGGTCTGTCTGTGACTGGAGCGTTGGCATATCTGGATTCCGAATTTACGGATACCTTTATTGATGTCAATGGCGTTGATCTGGAAGGACGCACTGCGGCGTTAGCGCCAGAATTTGCAGGTAATATCGGTGCAGATTGGTACTTCCCACTTGGCGGCAATTTGGAATTTGGGGTAGGCGCAAATGTTGCGTGGGCTGGAGATCAGTTCACAGGTAACTCATCCTTCCAGGTGTCTCAAGACTCTTTCGCCACCGTAGATGCCAATATTAGCCTTGGCCATCCCGATGGCAGATGGAGACTGGCATTGGTTGCGAGCAACATTGGCGATGAGCAGATCATCACCAACTCCGGCAACCGCCCGTTCTTGCCTGCAGGTGGCGATGACAATATTGTAACTCTGAATAGAGGCCGCCAGGTTGCTCTTGACCTAGGTGTTAGGTTCTAAGACTCAGCCAAACATTGAAGCTAGCGCAAGGCCGGACAGAACTTTTTCTGTCCGGCTTTTTTTTTAGTGGGTTTTTTAGTGGGTTTTGTACTCGGTTTTTGCAGCGAGCTTAGTGTGGTTTACCTCAAGCAGAGGTTAGCGCACGGTGACGAACCGTGGACGGGGAAACGCCAAAATCAGCATCAAGACCGATGTCGAATTCGTTGCAAATGCCACCAATCATGGCGAAGTGATGAACCGTGTGACTAATTAGAAACTGCAGTTCACGCCCAAAGGTAGAGGGCTGCCAATCGATGGTTTCCATTCCGTAATCCATTTTCACCAACAATTCTATTGCAGGAGCACTAGCCTCGAGTTCTTTGAGGCGCGCGCTGATGTCAACAGCCTTCGCGCTTGCGCAGGCAATTTCGATTTCCAGTGCTGGAAGCCTTAACCGCGCATCGTAATCGACCTTGGCATCGCTCAACCCGTTGAGGAAAGAATCATAGTGGTCGAAGCAATGACGCAGGTGTCCGCCGATGGTCGATTGATAGCACGACGCTGAGGGGCGCACGAAGAGCTTGTCATTTAGTCGGACCAAAAGGCTGCCAGCTTGGGCAAGATAGTGGCGATTGGCCGCGATAAGGTTGTTAATTTCTGGTTGCATTTTGTTCATAAGAGAGTCATTTGGTCGAATTGTTTTTGTCGCCTTTGTGTTATTGGCTCGCCAGGCGGAAAGCATGATTACCCAGGGTCGCGGTAAAGTCCTCCGCGTTCTGATCATAGTTTTCGCCGGCGAGAGTTTAACCAGTTCTTAGCGAGAGAGGTGGTGCAGTTAGCACCTAATTACTGCCACGCCAGATGAGGTCCTCCCTCATAAGTCACTCCCAAAATACGACTCCCACGCAAAGGAATACGCCAGATGCCCAGGAAGCCGGGTGAGCGCCGTCCCGTCAGGACCGAGCAGCGCATCTTCGGTCACGCGCCAAATCACTGAATCACTAATAAGTTTGTCTTGGGTATCTGCTTGCTGAAATTCTCGGCCGTCACGTCGATAGGCTCGCACAGTTTTGGTTTTCGAATCACCAATCAAGACGAGCTGCAAGGCGCCCAACTGATCGTTTACCACAGCACCGCCCTTGAAGCTTTTGAGTGGCCACGCCTTCTGCTGGGTACCTGTGCGCAGCACAAACACCTCTGATTTGGGAGCAGGATCATCCGCCTCTCCGGCAGCCGGGAACATCAAATCCGCTGATTTGAAGTAGTCGCCGTATGCGCTGCCTGGCGAGTAGTCACGCTTGAACCCCGTGTTCAAATCAAGCACCCGGGTTGTTGGGTGCTGTGCCTGCCAGTCCCCCCAGGTTGTGGTAACCATAGGCAAGGGCGCGAGCGCTAACCCGGAGTCTGCCAGCTCCCCTACTACTGGCTTGCCGGTAAACTGATTCCACAGTGAGTTGGTGGCCTTATCAAACATCAGCTTGTTGGATCGGTACAAAAGCCCTGAGGAACCAAACTGCAATGCGGATCGTACGGCTAGTGAGTTATCGATTGATACTGCACCTGTGTCTTCTAGGGGGTCTTCAGGCAGTCGGGTATCAAACAAAATGCCCGACCCACAGAGCGTGCAATAGGCCAGCGACACCGGCACACCACCAATGATGTCGTTGGCCATTTCATGCCAGTCCATTATCCGGTACGGGTAGGCCCTGGCATCACCATTGATGACGACACCAAATACGGGTTCGTTTGACCGGAGATAGGTGGCCTGAGCAGCATTCAGAAGCTTTGGATTGGTGAGTGCAGGAATACCGTCTAGCGCAGCAACGCCTCCCCAGACGATTTCTTCGAGCCGTATCGAGTATTTCATGCCGGGGTAGATAAACGTCCGAAAGTCGCTGTCGAGGCTACCGAACAAAGCGGCGAGAAAGGTGTCGAAGTCATCGAAGGGTTTGATCTGTGTTTGTTGCTCTTGCCAGACCATCCAGCTGAACCAGTTATCGCCAAAGCGCTGACCGGTGAGTTTGCGCAGGGCTCGCGCTACCGCTGGTCGCTGGCCAGGATTGAGGAAGCGCAGCGCATGGATCAACGGCGCCACCATGTCCGTGTTGTTGCGCTCGACAGCCCACTTTAAGGTGTCACGGCGCAGTTTTTTGGACCCAAACAGCAGAAAGCGTGAGTTGAGGAGTGGCGAGTCGGATACGCCCTCCGGCAAGGCTGCATTTGCAGTTGGCGGGGCTAGAAGGAGCATCGCAAGGCCTATACAGAGACAAAGCGATAGATGGAGGCTCACAGCGAGCACCGTGCGGCGATAGAACTTGGAGTTATTCATGATGGTCTTGGACCAGAAAATCAGCAGGCAGTTCGGGCAACGTGCCTTTTTACTACCGGGTCCTTTGCTAAGCACTGTGTTGCAAAAGCCGCCGCGCGCTCTGTTGCTGATGCTGGCACTGCTGCCTATGTCACTTGGCCACAGCCTGTGGGCGGCCGCAGCAGATGCTCAAACGCTACCGGTTAGTCGCTGGCTAGCCTCCTCTTTCACCGGCCCCGAAGACGGCCAGCTGTGGCACAGCGTGTTCTACATCAACGCTATAGACCGCCCGCAGAGCATTACCCGACACTCGGGATTAATGATTCGATGTACGGCGGCCCCGGTGACCAATAACCTAAAATTGTCCTTTGCATTTGGCGCGGTACTGCGAACCAATACCGCAGGCGACATTGGGGTTAAGGTCGCCATGGATGGGCAGCCGCAGAAACAGTTGCAATTGGTCACACGAAATCAGGCCAATGCCGAGTTTTATGACACGGGGGCAAAGAGTTTTCTGCTGCAAATGCTGGCCGCTAACACCCTGCAATTCACTGCCCGCCTTAGTCCAAAAGGCACCGCCAAGGTAGCTATGCCGCTGGCACCGGGCCGAACCAAAGTGTCGACAATGTTGCAAAGCTGCGGCATCGATTTAGCGGCGGAAGCTGCGGCTGAAGCCAAACAGTCAAGCTCCCGGAGTCGGCCGGCGTTTGCCAACAGGTCTGACGGGGAGCGTTCCAACCAAAGCCCGGTCACGCCTCTGGCCAGGGCCGTCAGTGCCTATATGGCCGCCAGCGATGCCACGGCGATTGCAGCGGCAAGTACGGCGCTTGAAGCGCTCAATCCTTCCGTAAACTCACTCATTACCGCGATCCAGGCGCCCGATGCGCTGTCGGCGCAATCGCTGGCTACCTTGCCCGGCCGAGGACAGGCGGGCGTGTCGAGCCGCACGGTCAATGGCACAGAGTTTCCTTTTCATGTGCTGCATCCTGACACGGAACCACCAGCGGCCGGACTGCCACTGGCCATTGTGCTGCATGGTGGCGTGCAGCGGCCCCAATGGCGCGAACGTGAGCGCTGGTGGCAAGACTATCCGTTTAGTGATCAGTTGCGCGACTTTCTGGTGGTGTCGCCGGCTGGCTGGCGGGGCGCGCCCTGGTGGGGTGACCTGCAACAGCAAAATCTCACGGAATTGATTGCGCAGATGCAGCGACACTATCACGTGGATAGCTCGCGAATCTTTGTCTTGGGAGTCTCTGATGGCGGTGCCGGAGCCTTGAATCTGGCCATGACCCATTCGACATCTCTGGCCGGTGTGGTCAGTCTGATTGGGCATCCGGGCGTGCTCTATGAGAATCACATCAACACGGGGCCCCAGCCGCAGTTTGCCAATCTGACCCAGGTGCCGGTGTTTATGGCAAATGGGGGGGCCGACCAGCGTCTGCCCCAAGAAACGCTTAATCCCTGGTTGCAATCCATGCGCGCACTAGGTGTTGGCCTTACCTCTTACATCGAACCTGATATGGGCCATGAACTCAATTTTGGTGCAAATGTCCGGACAGAACTTGGCCAGTTTTTGCAGCAAACAAAACGCGATCAGACGCCCAGAGAACTGGCCTGGGAAGCCGGCCCCAAGCAATTACCTGCGCGACATAGATGGCTTGTGATCGAAGCGCTGAGCAGTACCGCACAACAGGGCTGCGTTCAGGCCAGACGATTAGCCAACGGCAACTATCAGTTGCGCACCGAAGGAATAGCCCAATTGCGTGTGCTGGTTGATCACGATAGTGAGCGGGCGCTGCGCCTGACGATAAATGCGGGCACTGACAATGCTCAAACCGAGCGACTCGAGGCGACTCCCAATGTGGCCGCCTTATTGCGCTGGCATCAACGCGATTCCGGAGCGCCGCAATTCTTTAGCAGCGATTATCTGCTCGACATTCAATCAAGCAGCCCTGGTGTGTGCCAAAGTTCGGTGGCCCACACCATCGTTGCCCAAGCGGATCAACAACAACGGCGTCAACGCCAGAGCGAACGCGCTGAACGTTTGCGCGCGTCGCTGCCCACCGGCATTGGTTCGACAGATCGCGACCCCATCTCGGGTAATACGGCGGGTTCGTTAGGTGAAGCAGAAGGTGCTGGTAATTCCCGCCGCCCTATCGGGGACCCCACCCGCATCGATGATCCACGCAACAGACCGCGTTAATCCACAGACTGCCGTGACGCCTCAATTTACAGTAGAACAGCGTCGCCCTGCGCTAATCGCCCGTCGTCAGACCGTTGCTTGCACTCGCGGATCTAACTGCTGCCCACGAATCAGTTTTCCGGGTAATGCACCTGTAGGCTCGCCATCCTGGTAGATGACGTCGCCAGCAACAATGGTGGTTTTGATGCCATCGGCCCGCTGCAGGAAGCGCTTTCCGCCAGCAGGTAGGTCAGCAACGATATGGGGCGTGTGCAACTTTAATTGCTCCATATCGATGATGTTGATGTCTGCCTTCATGCCTTCGGCCAATACGCCTCGATCGTTCAGGGAATAGAACTCCGCAGGTTGTCGCGTCAGCATATGAATACCCTGCTCAAGCGTGAAACGCTGCTTTTCTCTCACCCATTTGCACAGCAAATAGAGGTTGGCGCTGGCGTCGCAAATTGAACCGACATGGGCACCACCATCGCCAAGCGCCACCACGGTATTCGGATGGCCAAGCATCTCGGCGATGTTCTCTGAGAAGTTGGCAACCGGGTTATAGATCAGCGCGTTACCGTTGTTGGTGAGAAAATAATCGTACAACCACTCTTCGGCATCGCGGCTTTCGGCCTCTGCCAGATTAGCAACGCACCGATCGGGGCCTGGCAGATAGTCAATGGGGTCGTCGAGAACGTACATGTTCTTGAAGTTTGTGCCGACAATTTTTACGAAAACGTGGGGTTTTTCATTGGCCTCGCTAAGGATTTTCGCTTTTGTATCGGGGTCCCGCAGGGCCGCGATTTTGTCGTCCCAGGGTAGTGAATCAAGTGCTTTGAAGCTGGGACGATCGTAAAATGGGCTCATCGATGCAGGATGCCCCATCATGATGCCAACCGGTCGTGACAGTACCTGCCCCCGAATGTCATTGCCCTCAGCTTGTGCCGACTCTATGCGCTTAAGGTGCTCATGCCAGAGCTCCGGAGTAGCGCTGATGTCGAGTAGTGTGAACGTGCCTTTGGCCCCCGTGTCTGCCGCTGTTTCGTTAAGAATGCTGAACTCGTCTGCAGCGTCTTCCCAGTCGGCAATAAATTGAAAAACGTGGCCCTCGTCGCCAGACAGCGCTTGAGCAACCTGTTTGAGCTCGCTGCCGATCGCCTGGTAAGTGGGCACGTAAGCACCGGTGCTGGATCGATGCACAAGCGTGCGCGACGTCGAGAACCCGACACCACCGGCTGCCACACTTTCTGCCAGCAGCGCCCGCATCTTGACGATGTCGTCCTGGGTTGCGGGTTCTCTGTTAACACCTCGCTCACCCATCACATACACCCGAATCGGGCCGTGTGGCACAAGAGCGGCAAGATCGATGTCGTGTGGACGACTGTCGATGCAATCCAAAAACTCAGGAAAGGTTTCCCAGGTCCAGGGCAAGCCTTCGTGCATCGCTGACTCGGGGATTTCTTCTACCCCTTCCATTAACTGAACCAGCACCTCGCGGTCCTCGGGTCGACAAGGCGCAAAACCAACGCCGCAGTTCCCCATAACGACCGTGGTAGTGCCAAGGCAGGACGAGGGGTTGAGGTGGCTATCCCAGGTCGCCTGGCCGTCATAGTGCGTATGCACATCGACAAACCCAGGGGTCACCGTCATGCCGGCAGCGTCAATCTCGCGGGCGGCAGTGCCTTCCAACGCCTCTCCAACCCGGGCAATCTTCCCATCTGTGACGGCAATATCGCCCTTGATCGCGGGTGCGCCGGTGCCATCTACTATCTGGCCATTGCGAATAATCAGATCGTAGTTTGTCATGTCGCTGACCTCTTGGTGTGCTGAAGTTACCCCGCAGGATAGAAGGCGGAGCAGAAAAGTACCAGAGCGGACTGGTGAGCCGTGTTCAGAGGGATGATTCCAGCAGCAGAACAATCACGCCCTTTTCACCAATGCTGTAGGAATCTGAACTCAGGCGTTTTCTGCCGCGCCACTTGAATGAACAACTGATCAACGAATAAAAGAGATAAATAAGTAGCATGAACGCACTCGCAGCAGCCGTAGAATCCGCCACCGTCAATTTTGCCAAACAGCTATCTCCAGAAGCTCTGCGCGTGAGAGATGCGCTGATCGAGCGTGGTCTGGAAACGCCCATGCTTGAGACCGGGCTGACGCGCGATGAGAAGTACGAGCGAATCAAAGCGTCTATGACTGAGGTCGTAACCACTCTAGGTTTGGATTTAACCGACGACAGTCTGTGTGAAACGCCCCATCGCATCGCGAAGATGTACGTCGACGAACTGTTTGGCGGCCTTGACTACACCCAGTTTCCCAAGATGTCTGTTATCGACAACAAGATGGGTGTTGAAGAGATGGTGCGGGTTTCTGACATTAGCGTTGTGAGCACCTGCGAGCACCACTTCGTGACCATCGACGGCATGTCACGCGTCGCCTACATACCTTCGGACAAGATCGTAGGCCTGTCGAAGATCAATCGGATTGTCCGCTTCTTTGCCCAACGACCACAGGTTCAGGAGCGGCTAACTCAGCAAGTTCTGCTGGCGTTACAAACGCTGCTTGAAACCGACGACGTTGCCGTGAGAATTGACGCAACCCACTACTGCGTGAAATCACGCGGTGTCATGGACGCCAACTCGCAAACCCAAACCACAGCACTTGGCGGACGATTCAAGAACGAGCCCATCGTTCGCGCTGAGTTTCTGGCCTAGTTGTTAGCGGCAACCTGGGTTGGGGCGCTCGGCTGGGACTGACGCTCGACAAAAGCGCTGAACTCAGGCTGCGCGACTTTGCGCACCAGGTCGGCCGCTACTTCACTGCGGCAGCTCTTCGTTAGCCGAATAGAACGAACCCCCTTTGAGGTCGGGCATTGAACTTTGGCCACATCAAGAATCTTGGCGTGCAAACGCTGCATGTCCGCGTCGCTGCGGATCTGGGCAGGTTCAAAGGCAAGCGAGTAGCCCTCGTCAGCCAGCGCCTGAGGTGCGAATGCAACACCGCCGATCACGGCGAGTGAGATTGACAGGTTACGTGTGATTGTTTTGAATTCTGATTTCATAGCACTAATTCCTCTGAGCTAAGCAAAAGGTTGAACCGCAGAGCACTGCCGGTTCGGTAGATGTCAGCAGCGACTGGCTGTTGAACCCAGTACCTGCTGCATCGATGGCGACCATGCTGCAACCCCGCTTAAGGATTCGCCTGAGGAATAGCTGGTGTTTTTATGAATGTTTGGTGAGGACTTTATTCTTCTTTATTATCAAGCAGTTAAGCCCAACATTCGGAAACCTTCGGAAAACTCCGCAAGTTATTCCTCAGTAAAAAGGCCTCTCGGTAAAAAAGAAAGGTAATGCTGAGCGCATCAATCACTAACGACTGAATCGCAGCCATAAAAAAACGGGCCCGAAGGCCCGCTTAGGTCGCGTTAAATGATCTTCCGTTTCTCCGCTAAAAGAACACCCGCCTAGGCCGGTGTTCTTAGAGCAGAGTGAAAGACCACTTCCTCTATAGCTTTGCGTTCAAGCTAAAGAAGAATTGGCGACTGATGTCATAAATACCTGGGAAGGTATTGTTGTTGCCAAAAATGGCTGGGCCAGATGAGACAGAGATTGGGAAATTCTCTTCGAACAGGTTGGTCACACCAAACTGCCCTGTGATTCCTTCCCGGAACTCATAGGTAGCAGAGATATCAAAGTAATTGGCCGCAGACAATGAACCTTCGATCTCTGAGTCAGGAGAACCTTCGTTCTCAACACTACCCACATGGCGCCATGTCAGGTTGGTATTCAAGCCTTCAATTGGCGTACCCCAAGCCAAAGACACTAGGTGTCTGTAATCAGCACGGGGTCGACCCGCTTGACCAACAAAACGACCGTCCCGCTCAATAGTCTCAGCACCAGTAAACGGCGTGAAGTCATTAGATGACAGGAAAGTACCCGCGTAATTGAACGCAAGGCTGCCTAGATTGTTCAACTCAGTCACGTAATCAAGCTGTACGTCGAAACCACTTGTTTCAAGAGCGGCTGCGTTCAGGTCGGTTAGTGAGAAGCCAATACCATCAGCAAGTGACACACCCGAGTTCAGCGAGCCCGCTGCGTCCCGATTGATCAGGTTACAGAATGTGGGATCGCCTGAAGCAAGACAGTTGTCGAGGATGTTCTGGGCGCCAATACCGGCAACAATCGCATCATCAATTTCGATGTCAAAGTAATCAACAGACACTGTTAATCCTTCGAGCGCGCTTGGGCTGAAAACCAAACCGAACGTATAGGTGTCTGAGCTCTCAGGTGTGAGATCTGGATTACCTCCAAACACGCCGCCTGCCTGAGCAGCTGCTACGTCAGGAACGTTTCCGAACTGAGCCGCAGTTACGCCAGTGTTGGCACAGGCGGCAGCGGACGCTACGGGTTCTGCAGTCGCACAGGGGTCAAAAATCGGCTGACCACCGGCGGTAGTACCCACTTCAGACAACTCGGGAAGACCCAAGAACTGACCCGTGAACAGCTCGATGACGTTTGGTGCACGAACAGAGCGCTGGAATTGACCGCGCAGAGTAAGGTCCTCAATAGGTACCCAAGTTAGCTGCAGACCAAAGGTATCGGTACCAAAGCTATTGCTGACGCCATTACCGTCCACATCGTATTCCGAACGACGATATTGACCGTTGAAAACGAGTTCCTGAAAGCCTGGCTTGTTAGTCACCAGCGGAATCTCAAGCTCGGTGAATATTTCTGCCACCTCTACATGCCCCTCAACAGGCAGTGTTGCACCACCTACACCGGTGAAGCCGCCATCAGAACGCTGGCTAATCTGGTCGGGTGCCGCAGCAAGGTCGTCTTCGCGGTACTCAACACCAAACAGAACACCAATACTAGAATCATCAGCAAACGGTGACGAGATGTTGTATTCGCTCAAATCAGCCTGAACATGACCACCAACGACGAGTTGTTCGGTTTCACCTGTTGTGATGCCGATGCCCTGAAGAAAGCTCAAAGCTTCAGGAGTCACCAAGCTTTCGCCATTGGGACCACGCTGGAAGATATTGTAAGGCACACAACCGTTGGATGGATCAATACATACGGCGTTTCCGGCTGCATCAGTCGTCACCAAAAGCGCTTGACCAAGCTGGTCAATCTGGAAGTCATTCGTAGACGTATCTTGGTCTGTAGCTCGTGAAAACTGACCGAACACCTCATAATCCCAGATGTTTGACAGTGTGCCACGCAGGCCACCAACAAAACGGAACGCATCGTTCTCTAGTCCTGAGTTACGTGAGCCGCCTTCAACGTTGCGGTGAGTGGCGGTAAGGCCGTCGATCACAACAGAACCGGGATCGGCGATGTCAGCAGCAATTTGCGCTGGCGAACAGAGAAGAACGGCTTCTGCAATTGAGCGTCCATCCTCTGTTACCGGATCTTGGATCAGCGGGTTACCACAGTTAATCTCGCGCGCAAAGAAACCAAACGAAGCAGTTGGCGCAATCTGAGCATCAGACGTGGTTGACGTATAACCAAAGTCTGCGAATACCTCATGACCTTCAGCAATCTCGTAGTGCGCTTTGGTGAAGAACTGGTAGCGCTCAGTTGGACGCTGGAAGAAGTTCGACGCACCAAAGTTAAAGGTTTCAGCAGGGCCACCAGCGAAAGGAGTAAAGGTACCGTCTGCCTGCTGGAAGAAATCAGTTGGGGTAAAGTCAGCGACGTTGTTAAAACGGCGAAAGTTGGATGAACCCACACAACCAAAACCATTGGTATCGCCACTACCCAGCGTACAGGCAGAGCCCACACGATCGGCGCCGACGATTTCGTTTGTGTCCTGGTAGGAACCAAAGAAAACGACGTTACCACGGCCATCACCAAGGTTTGCACCCAGTGTTATTGACGCTGTGATTTGTTCACCATCCGTCGTGCTGCCTGGAGAGGGTTGTTCGTTGGCAAGCAGCACTTCGTCAAGACTTGAACGGTTGTTGCCGCTCTGGTGAAAGCCGTACTGCACATCAAACTCAGCGCCTTCGAAGTCGTCTTTGAGAATGAAGTTGACTACACCCGTTACGGCGTCAGAGCCATAAACCGCAGAGTTACCACCAGTAACCACATCAATACGTTCTACAAGGTTGGCTGGAACCAGATCAATGTTAACCGCGGATGATGCGGAGTCACCGTAAGGCAGACGACGTCCATCGATTAAGCTCAAGGTGCGCTCCGCGCCGAGACCACGAAGGTCAAGTTGCGCCGTTCCGGTTGCAGCGTTTGACTGTGTCGATGACTGCGCTGCCGTAATTTGAGGCAATGAGTTGGTTAAATTTTCGATGTTCACGATG
>JALZVT010000017.1 GCA_023300545.1 Pseudomonadales bacterium | reverse complement strand
GTGTCACAGGGACGCCAGGTCGACAGGTTAGGTGTCGTACGCAGGTTAGTTAACTGCTCAATCGGTTGGTGGGTAGGGCCATCTTCGCCTACGGCCACCGAATCGTGGGTGTAGACAAATATGTTCCGCAGTTCCATCAGAGCCGCAAGCCGAACCGCGTTGCGCGCGTATTCCATAAACACTAAGAAAGTGCCGGTAAATGGCACAAAGCCGCCGTGCAAGGCAATGCCGTTGGCAATGGCTGTCATGCCAAACTCGCGCACACCAAAACTCAGATAGCGCGACTCGTCAGCGCCCTGCCATTTGGTCAGGTTCGATCCAGTCAGGTCAGCAGAGCCGCCAAACAGTTCATCCAACCCGGGAGCCAGCGCGTTAATACACGCCTGGGATGACTTGCGCGTGGCTAACGGCTGCAGTTCTTCTTGAGCTCGCTGAGCCAGATGCATAAGGGCTGCGTCCCAATCTTTTGGCAATTCTCCCGACATACGACGCTGCAATTCCGCCGCTTGCTCAGGAAACGCGGTTGCATAGGCTGCAAACTCGTCGTTCCACGCACTCTGTGCCTCACCGCCGGCAGGCCGACAATCCCAATGGTCATAGATATGCGCTGGTATTTCGAATGGGCCATAGCCCCAATTCAGTTGCTTGCGGGTCGCAGCAATTTCCTCAGCGCCCAAGGGCGAGCCGTGTGCGCCGGCAGTGCCCGCTTTGGCCGGCGAACCAAAACCAATGGTCGTCCGCGTACAGACCAACACGGGCCGGTCATCATCGGCACAGGCCTGATTCAGCGCTTTGGCTACCGCGTCCTGATCGTGCCCATCAACATCGCGTATCACGCGCCAGCCATAGGCCTCGAACCGCGCAGGCACATCTTCGGTGAACCAGCCCTTGGTCGAGCCGTCGATAGAGATGCCGTTGTCGTCCCAAATAACCTTCAACTTACCCAGTTTTTCATGCCCGGCAAACGAAGCAACTTCATGGGAGATACCTTCCATGAGACAACCATCGCCCAAAATAACCCAGGTGCGGTGATCAACAACGTTGTGGCCTGGGCGATTGAACTCTGCCCCAAGACGCTGCTCTGCCAGCGCCATACCAACCGCGTTGGCAATGCCCTGACCCAGCGGACCCGTTGTGGTTTCAACGCCAGGACAAACACCCGATTCGGGATGGCCAGCCGTTTTAGAGTGCAGCTGCCGGAACGCCTTGATGTCGTCGATCGACAAATCGTACCCGGACAGGTGCAACATGCTGTAAAGCAACATGGAACCGTGGCCGTTCGACAACACAAAACGATCGCGATTGTGCCAGTTGGGGTCTGAAGGGTTGTGGCGTAGAAACTGCCGCCACATCACATCTGCCACATCAGCCATGCCCATAGGCGCACCAGGGTGCCCGGAATTAGCCGCTTGCACGGCATCCATCGACAGCGCACGAATCGCGTTTGCGCCATCGCTACCAGACCCAACCTGAACATTGGACTGACTTGAAGAACCTTGAGCGCCGCTCATTTGACCCCCAGAATTGACTGAAACTTCACTATTGAAACCGCTCCCCGATCGCGCACTGTGGTTGTACCTGTAAATGGTACATCTAGTATTGCAGCGGCAATTGTCCGGCCTAAGCAACAAGCCTGCAAACTGTTTTACGAACTCAGCAGTTACAATCACCGCACTGCGACCTACAGACTAAATTTATAAGCAGATGCGAACATTCCAGTCTTAACTCAACACAAGATTGACGGACTATGTGCGATACACTCCCAAGCAGTTTGAAATGAATTAGGGAACTATACGATGAGCGACTACGGCTTATTCACATCCGAATCTGTCTCCGAGGGTCACCCAGACAAAGTGGCTGACCAAGTATCAGACGCTATTGTGGACGCCATGCTCGCGCAAGACGCGGACTCTCGCGTTGCCTGCGAAACACTCATCAAGACCGGCATTGTCGTTGTGGCTGGCGAAATCCGCTCAAACGCCACCGTCGACATCGATGCAATTGTGCGCAAAACGGTCGCTGATATTGGCTATGACAGCCACGATCTGGGCTTTGACGCCAACGATTGCACCGTCATAAACGCCCTTGGGCAACAGTCTGTCGATATTGCAGTGGGTGTCGATGAGGCCAGCGAAAAAGAGCAGGGCGCCGGTGACCAGGGCCTTATGTTCGGCTACGCCACCAACGAAACAGATGTACTGATGCCGGCTCCAATCACTTATTCGCATCGTTTGGTGAAGCAGCAGGCTGACATGCGCCGCTCATCACTCAAGTTTCTTCGGCCTGATGCCAAAAGCCAGCTCACCTTCCGATATGACGAAGCCGGCAAACCGATTGGCGTTGAAGCACTGGTTTTATCGACCCAACACGATCCTGACGTCACCAACGAGCAGCTGCACGAAGCCGTCATGGAAGAAGTGATCAAACCCGTCATTCCCGGCAACTGGATGACCAAGGACACCAAGGTCTATATCAATCCGACTGGCAAATTCGTAATCGGCGGCCCCGTAGGCGACTGCGGCCTTACCGGTCGAAAAATCATAGTCGACACCTATGGCGGTATGGCCCGACATGGCGGCGGCGCTTTCTCCGGCAAAGACCCCAGCAAGGTTGACCGCTCCGCGGCTTACGCCGGCCGTTATGTGGCTAAAAACCTCGTTGCCGCCGGATTGGCTGCACGCTGCGAGATACAGGTGAGCTACGCGATCGGTGTCGCTGAACCCACCTCGATTAGCATCAACACCTTCGGTACGGGTAAATTGTCCGACGAGAAGATCATTCACCTTGTGCGTGAACACTTTGATTTGCGACCCAAGGGCCTGATTGCGATGCTAGACCTGAAACGTCCCATCTATCAACCAACTGCTGCTTACGGTCATTTTGGACGCACCGAGAGCGAGTTCACTTGGGAACGTACAGACAAGGCTGAAGCCCTGGCCGCTGCGATTTAATCGACAGCGACTCTAACAGCCAAGTACAACAGCCAAGTACAACAGCCGTCCCCGTAGCACTTAGTTGAGAACCACATGTCAGCCGCGAAACCTGTAGACATTAGCTTCGAGTTTTTTCCGCCGCGCAATGAAGGCGGCGAAGCTGGCCTGCACAAAACCGTAGAATCACTGCGGGAGTTGCGGCCTGATTACTGCTCAGTCACCTATGGCGCTGGCGGCTCAACCCGCGACGGCACAATGAAGACGGTCTGTAAAATACAGTCGATCGGCGTTGATACAGCGGCCCATCTGTCGATGGGCGATGAGTCCAAAGAAAATATCGGTTCTATGCTGGGCGAATACAGCGATGCTGGCGTGCGCCGCATCGTGGCACTGCGCGGCGATGCAGCCAGTGGCATGGGCGGTCCATCAACGCAGTATGCCGAGCAACTCGTTCGCTTCATTCGAGATCACTCCGGCGATCACTTTCACGTGACCGTTGCGGCCTACCCCGAAACCCACCCAGACGCCGTAAGCCCTGAAGCGGATATGGAGTTTTTCAAACGCAAAGTAGAAGCAGGCGCTGACGCGGCCATCACTCAGTATTTTTACAACCCGTCGGCCTACTACGACTTTGTTGAGCGCGCACGCGCCGCAGGCATTAGTGTGCCGATCATTCCAGGCATCATGCCCATCACCAACTTTCAGTCGCTAGCGCGGTTCTCAGAACGAGCTGGCGCTGATGTTCCTCGTTGGCTGGGCAAACGGCTTGAGAGCATGGAAGACGACGCCGCTGGCCTGCAAGAATTTGGTCTGAATGTCGTCAGTAAACTGTGCGAAGAACTCATCGCTAATGGCGTACCGGGTTTGCACTTCTATACGCTAAATCGGGCCAAGGCCACAAAAGCCATTGTGCACAATTTAGGATTGCGCCAACCCGCAGCCTAAACCCTATGCGCACCGCGGCCCCGCTCAAGCACTCAGCAAGCTTCGCCAATGGCATCTAACCATCGTCTGTTTGTTGAACAACCGCTTGAGGCCGATTCAAGTATTACCCTCGACAAAGACTCAAGCCATTATTTAGCCCGCGTGTTGCGATTGCGCGAAGGCGCCAGCATTGAGCTATTCAACGGTGACGGCTTTAATTACGCGGCGCATCTGCTCGATGCCAACAAGGCGTCCGCAACGCTCAAGATCAGCACAAAAACGCACAAACCGGCGGCAAGCCCCAAACTGCATCTGGCACTCGCTGTCTTAAAGGGTGACAAGCTCGACTACGCCCTGCAAAAAGCCACCGAACTAGACGTTGCAAGCGTCTGGCTCATGACAACCGAACGTAGCGAACTGCGACTGTCAGAAAAACGCCTCGCCAACCGCTTGGCGCACTGGAAACGAATCATGCGCAGTGCCTGCGAACAGGCAGGACGCACGGAACTTCCACAACTGCACGCACCACAAACATTACAGAGCGTGCTGAGCGCTACCGCTGAATTGGAAAACGACTTTGAATACTACTGTCTCGAACCCAGCGCAACGCCGGGCGAGTTCCGTGTCGACTCAAAGGATCTGTGTCTATTTACCGGGCCCGAAGGGGGTTTCTCTCGCGACGAGTTAAACCTGCTGGAGACGCATTGTACGAGCGTCCAGCTAGGAGAGCTCGTGTTAAGGGCGGAGACGGCGCCCCTAGTCGGCTTGGCGCTGGCTGGAGCTGCGCGCCGAGCCTAGAGCCCTCGCAACCCAGCGGGCCGCGCATTCATCAACTGGTCTTCCACATAACCAAGGTTCGGAATCCTGACCTGTTCCGTACCCAGCTTCATCGCGGCTGACTCTGCAATACCAAGATGCATGTGTTCGGCCACTATGTCTTCTTCGCCAACCTGCACCATGCGTGGCAAACCGTCGGTAGCGATCGCGTAAAACGGTTCACCGTGGGCTGTGCGACAACGATTCATAACCGCCACACACTCGCTTTCGCCCTTTTGTACGTTAGTTGCGCCGTTGATCGTTTCAAAACGCACAACTGGAATGGCATCGCCGCGCCAGGCCAATGTACCCAGCAGCCAATCCGGAGAATTATTAACTTCCCGAATACGCCGCCATGGCAAAACCTCAGCAACACACACGCTAGGCACTAACAGACCGAGCTTACCAATAGGTAGCAGGACGCAATTTATGTCTGCTCCAAGTTCTTCAGCAATCATTACCATCTCGCGCTAGCCCCGCTTTACCAGCTCATCAATCACTTCAAGCAACTCGTTTTCTTGGAACGGTTTGCCGAGGAATCGATTCACGCCGAGTTCGCGAGCTCGTTCAGTGTGTTTTGCACCGGTGCGTGAGCTGATCATTACTATTGGCAAATCAGCTAGTCGGTCATCGTGACGCACTTGACGCGCGACTTCAAAACCATCCATCCGGGGCATTTCAATATCGAGTAACACAATGTCAGGCCTACGCTCTTGCAAGACTGACACCGCCTCAACACCATCTTTAGCCGTCATTACATTCATGCCCTGACGCTCGAGCAGACGGGACGTCACTTTACGCACCGTTACCGAGTCATCAACAACCAACACCCACAGTTCTTCCTCTATTGCCGAAGGTACGCGGCCTTCAGCAGTAAAACCTGGATTGCGCGTTCGCATCAGAGACAGTAGATCGAGAATAATGACAACGCTACCGTCGCCAAGAATAGTTGCACCTGAGATGCCGCCTACGCCCGCAAACTGCGGCCCCAAGCTTTTAACCACAATTTCACGACTGCCCTGCACATCATCAACATGCACTGCAACCGCCTGATCGCCTGACCGAACAAGTACCACCGGTACCGAGCTATGCTCTGGGCCAGCAACGTATTCACGACCAAGGTAACCACCCAAATATCGCACGCGATAGGGTACGCCTGCGTATTCAAACGGGACACCTTGCGGACCGTAGTGCTTCGACAAGTCTTCACTTGGCAACAACACAATGCCTTCAATGGTATTCAGCGGAATGGCGTACTGATCATCGCCAAGAGTCACCATCAGAGCGCGGTTAACCGACACTGTAAAAGGCAAGCGAACGGTAAAGGTTGTACCCCGACCTGGTACCGAACTAATGCTGATACTGCCGCCAAGCTGCTTCACTTCGCTGTGCACAACATCCATGCCCACACCTCGACCCGAAATCTGAGTCAAAGACTTGGCTGTCGAGAAACCTGGGGCAAGCACAAACTCGAGCACTTGTTCATCATTCAACGCTGCATCCGAAGCCATCAAGCCACGTTCAACTGCCTTTGCACGAACTGTCTCTACGTCAATGCCCGCACCGTCGTCGGATATCTCAAGAACAACGTCGCCACCTTCGCGCGACAGCTTCAAGGCAATATGCCCGATGCTGGGCTTACCAAAGCTGTGACGCAAATCTTTACTTTCGATGCCATGATCGATTGCATTACGCAGCATGTGCTCAAGCGGCGGCACCATGCGTTCCAGCACGTTCCGATCGAGTTCGCCTTCTGCGTTATAGGCTTGAAATTCAACCTGCTTGTCAAGATCGCGCGACACCTGCCGGACAATCCGGCGCAGTCGCGGCATCAACCTACTGAATGGCACCATGCGAGTACGCATCAGGCCTTCTTGCAGCTCTGTATTCAGCCGAGCCTGTTGCAACAACAGCGTTTCAGACTCACGCGCCCGATAGCGCAGCGTTTCCTTCAGATCCATCATGTCAGTTGCGCTTTCTGTCAGCGAACGCGTCAACTGTTGGAGCTGGGAATAACGATCCATTTCAAGTGGATCAAATTCTTCGTAAGACGGGCCCGATGAGCGCTCTTCGCGTGACGATACCCGTGTCTCAGTTTCAATCTCGAGCTGACGCAACTGCTCACGAAGACGTTCAATCGTCGTCTCCATCTCTTCAAGCGCGCCGCCGAAGTCATTAATACCCTGCTCGACTCGAGCACGCACAATGCTGCTTTCTCCTGCCAGGTTGACAAGGTCTTCCAACAAGCTTGCAGATACACGAACCATTTCCTGCGCTTTGGAGGAACGGTCATCGTCCGCTGGCTCAGCGGCTGCATAGTGCGGCGCAACTTTGATTGTCTCAGACGGCACCTCAGCGTGCTGCGTCTCTTCGGCACTGCCATCCGCCTCGCTCGAAAAGCCAATAGCACTCGCGAGCGCGACTCCAGCAATCACTGCAGTGGCTTGTTCGGACTCATCGCTAGCAACGTCCAAATCGTCCAGACTCGCTAGCAACTCATCTGATCCCTCAGGAGTCAGCAGGTCTACTTCGTCCAAGTCTGCATCTATTGAATCCACTGCCGAGCTGAGATCTGATACAGATTCAACAGCCAACTCCACGTCAGTCACTTCTGCGTCAGAGTCTTCTATGTCAGAGACTTCAACATCATCGTCACTCGGCGCCGGCACACCGCTCTCGACTTGAGCGTGCTCGATCGAGCTTACAACCGGTGGTTCTACAAGTTCGCCAGCACGCGCACGAGTTGTGGCCTCTACCAGATCATCGTAGCGAGCATGCACCGCTTCCATCTGCCCATCGCTTAACTCGTGCGCGTGAGCTTGTAACTCGATCAACTCTGACTCGTAGTCGTGAGTCATGTCACCAAGGATTGACAGACCGGCAAGCCGCGCACCACCTTTTAGTGTGTGCAGGCCGCGCAATAGATTATCGAGATACACCTTATTCGCGCGGTCACCACGCCAGTCTTGCAGATTCTGATCAAACAACTCCAGAATCTCATCGGCCTCTTCATAGAAGATCTCCAACAGTTCTGTGTCAACTTCATCGTCTTCTTCTAGCTTTTCGAACTGCGCATCTCGTCCGACTGACCAATCAGAAGTAGCTGACGCATCAGCAAGACTGACCGTTTCGGTAACGGGCACTTCAGCAATACTGATGGGGGCTGCATCGTTCGCACCGAAAATATCATCATCCAACGCACCAAGATCAAACGCATCTGATTCATCAAGCTCATAACCGAGCGCTTCCTGAGCGTCATCATCAAGCGGTTCGTCGAGCGATTCGTCAACAGTCGTTGCTGTCGCGACCTCACCAAGCAGATCTACCAATCGATTCAGCGCATCACCCGACACAACAGAAACCTGCCCGGCTGCTAATGCATCAAGCTGCACCAGCAAATCGTCATGTACAGCGACCAAAGCGACATGGCGCTCTTCGTCAAGCGGCGTATCTGCGAACTGGGCATGCGCCCGGCGCAGAACATTTGCTAGCTCGGCAAATTCTTCAGAATGTGCTCGCTCAACAACATTAATCAGCGCGTTATCCATCTGCTCTGCACGAGCAAGATCAATAGCGCCAAAACGCCAATGATCTAGATATTCCCGAGCATCGAGCAAGATAGTGGTGTCTGCCATTTCAAGCAGGCTGGTCGGCGCATTTGGTGCTTCCAGAAGCCCACCCAACAGGCGCTCCGCTTCCGTCGCAAACATCGCCGAATCAATATCAGCCTGGCGGTCATCACGCTCGCCAAGCGGTGCATCGACATCAAGCATGCGCTGGAGGGCATAAACCCCCTCGCGAACAAACGCGAGATATTCACCATCAAGGATGCCGTTGCGCTCCCGCAGCACAACCGAGCAGACATCCTGCAAAGGTTCGGCAACACCAACTACCGCGTAGTCTCCCGCCGTAGCGGCAGACCCGGCAATCGTATGCAGAGCCCGCGTTAACGGACTATCGAGCTCAAGCGTGTCTTCACCAAGCGAACGACGCACTCGTTCCGACAGCACTTCTACATGTTCTTGAATTTCCTGAACGAAGAGTAGGCGCTCATCACCGCCAGCATCCATCGAGGCAAAGGAATCTGTTGTTGCGGTGTCGTTATCGAGGAAGCTCGGCACATCCACCGCTGGTGGACGGGCATCAATATCATCAAGGGCTTGTTCACCATCGTCGAATATTGGGAAATCTTCTTCGTCTAGTTCATCCAGATCGATCGGCGCTTGGTCTTGCAGCACCAACTGTGATTCATCCGACGAAGTGACCAATTGCTTGGTCAATGCGCCACCTGAGGCCAACACGTCAACCTGCTCCAGCAAGTCGATCAGACCGGAACGCTCAGACTGCTCACCCTGGGCAAAGTCTGCGCGCAACTGCGGTATGAGCTTGCAAGCATGACTAACGAGAAATAAATGATCTTCGGTCGCTTTGATTGTGCGATCGAGTACACGATTGAGCATGTTCTCAAGCGCCCAACCAAGCTCGCCAATCTGATTGGCACCCACAATTCTTCCACTACCTTTCAGTGTGTGGAAACTGCGGCGCAATTCTGTCAGTGGAGCTTCTGAAGCAAGGTTCTGGGACCAGCTAGGCAACTGCGCCTCGACAGCTTCCAGAACTTCATCAACCTCTTCCACAAAGATTTCAACAATCTCTGGGTCGACAACAATATCAGTGGATTCAGTAACGGGGGCACGCGCCGGTTCAACTGGCAGTGCCGCTGGTAGATCGGCCTTGCTGTCATTCGCACCAAAGGCGGCCGAACTATCGGTTAACGACAAATCTGGCGTCATGCCAACAGTGGAATTGGTTGCGCCTTGAGTACCCATAGTATTGATGACTGCAGGTATGCTTTGGCTTACAAAGGACGTATCAACAAGATCGGTTGCATCAAAACTAACGGATTCATCTTCCGCCGGCGAAGCATCTTTAGCAGAACTGTCATCCGCAAGATCGAATTCGTCCTCACTAACCGCTGTAACCTCAGCGCTCGTAGATACCACAGCGCTTTCTGTTTGCTCATCTGTCTCGTCACCGGCTTCAGCTTCAACCAGCAATTCGGCCAGAGGCTCCTCTGTCGATGCGTCGTCGAGCTCAAGAGGCTCGTCGCTGCCAACCGATTCGAGTTCGAGCGTCGTTGCCAACGACGTCTCCGAATCTGCTGACGGTACGTTATCTACATCCTGCTCTTCAGCTCTAACAACCTCATCGCTAGCAAATGCTAAGTCTTCTGGGCTCGCACCCAACATCGCGGTCAAAGCAGCATCGCCACCAGAACCACTCAGTGGTTGTTCAGAATCATTCGTATCAAGCTCTGGCGAAACCTCAGCGGCTATGCCAGAGAGTCGGCTAAGACTTTCTTGCGTTAAATCGAGCGCTTCATCACCCGGCATTCGACCGGTTTCAAACAAACGTTCGAGGAAATAGTCGACACCACCAAGGGCATCAGCAAAGGCATCCAGTTCCTGCCAGTCTGGTCGATGACCTGCCAGCAACTGCTCACTGATGTACTCGCTGCAAAGTGTCAGTAGCTCAGCGGCTCTCGACAGAGGAATCATGACTAATCCGCCGCGTACCGCAGCTAGCGTTTGCGGGGCGTCGTCGAGATAGCCGGTATTCCATTTCGAGGATACGAAGTCGACAATGCTCTGCTTTACTTGATCGATCCCGTTGCGTGCTTCCTGCAAAACCACCATCTGAGCGTCATTAAGTGCCGCATCAGCTAAGGCGTCATCACCAGAAGCAATATCACCACCGCCACTCAGGCCTTGTTCGGTCTGAACCAGCGCACCAGCGATGCTTAGGGTGAGCTCATCAGACACTTCATCCCCTGCATCTGCGGCCAATATTTTCGCACGCTCGACACGCAGTAAATTGGCGCCATCGTCGTCACCGAGCATGCTCAGGGTCAGACAGATCGTATCAAGTGGTTCGGTGATCTCTTTTAATTGCTCGATAGTTCGTTCTTTGCCACGCGTAAACAGATCAAATCGATCCCGCACGGTGGCAATTTCTTCAGCCAAGACTTCACCGGCCTGCTCGAGAGCTTCGCGGGGCTTCACCGGCGCCGCCTGCGGCAGCGCAACCGCTGAGCGCAACTCGGTTATTTCATCCGAGTGCACGCCGCGAGCTTCCGCTACGCGCAACAGATCGCGAACCAGATCGACCGGCAACGGCTCAACAAGAGCTTCTGCGCCTAACGCCACCAGCTTCTTCATTTCTTTATCGAGACGACGAAGGTCCCGAAGTGCTTCCGAACTCATCTTCTGCGGCTCAGCGGCATAGCCCTTCGCAAAATGTTCGAGTGCTTTCCACAGAGTGGCCAGTGGGGCACCTTCGCAAATGCGCTGCATGCCAATAGCAATCTTAGCTAGAGTTTCAACGGTCTGCTCCGATACCGCACCTTTGATAATGCTGAGCAGTACCTGCTGATAGGCCGCGCGAACCCGTGCGGCTTTATCGGCACCATTGATATCTCGAAACCGGCGCATGACTTCGGCAGCCTGTTCGCTACTAAACTCGGCTGATACTGGCGGGGTAAGCTGCATTGGGGAAAGGCCACAACATGAACGTAATTCGTTCACATAGGGCATTACCAACGGCAGGTCTTCTGAAACACCGTTTTGTACTTCTTCGATAAACGCCGGCAATTGCAGAATGCTCTGCATTAACGTTTGCTCAGCTACCCGCGAATCTTGAATTGAACCGTTCAGCAGCGATTGTGCTGTTTGCTCCATGTGGTCTGCGAGCAGCACCACGCCTTCCAGTTCCAGCATGCGCAAGGTGCCGTGCACCTGATGCAAACTTGTGAGACAAGAACGCAGCCGCGTCTCTTCGCGTCCGCCTTCGGCGTACGACTCCAGTGCCACACGCGCCTGGTCGAGAGTGCTTTCCAGCTCCCCTCTAATCCAATCAAGCGCGAAATTGTCTCCGTTGCCCATCTGCTATCCGTTTCTAAATTCTGCACGACTCTTCGCCAAGGAAGAGTCGCCGCGCCCCACAGGGGCGGTAATAGAAGAGTGGTCTAACGCCACTCCCTAAAAATAATTAACCTACGCCGCTACATCTTGAGGTAAGCGGAAGCCTTCAACCGACTTGTGCATTTCATTTGCCATGGTTGTCAACTCGCCAATCGAGCGCGTCGTAACTTCGGTGCTCGATACCGTCTGCTGGGTAATTTCCTTAATCGTGTCCATGGTCTTCGACACTTCAGTAGCCGAATTGGCCTGATTTTGTGCTGCCGTACTGATATTGGTGATCAGTGAAGCCAATGACGTAGACACACTTTCGATCTCTTCAAGTGCAACACCCGCGTCTTGAGCTTGCTTCGCGCCAGACACTACTTCTGAAGTGGTTTGCTCCATAGAGATAACCGCTTCATTGGTGTCGGTTTGAATGGTTTTAACCAGTGCCGCAATCTGCTTAGTCGCCGCGCTCGAGCGCTCAGCCAAGCGCTGAACCTCATCTGCAACTACCGCAAAGCCACGCCCAGCGTCACCCGCCATCGACGCCTGAATTGCAGCGTTAAGTGACAGAATGTTGGTCTGATCAGCAATGTCGTTAATTAATGAAACGATGTCGCCAATTTCTTGAGAGCTCTCGCCGAGACGTTTGATTCTCTTCGAAGTTTCCTGGATCTGGCTGCGAATATTGTCCATGCCTTTGATCGTGCCGTGAACAACACTAGAACCCTTACTGGCAATATCAACCGCCCGGATCGCCACTGCGCTTGATTCCGACGCGTGACCACTAACCTGGTCAATTGACATCGCCATCTCGCTGATCTCTTTGGTAGCCTCACCAATTTCACGGGCTTGCGCCTCGGCCGCGGTCTCAAGGTTGGCCGCTGTCTCATGAGTCTGCGATGCCGCCTTCGATACCTGCACTGATACCTGCTTGATGTTCGACACCAGGCCACGCATCTGATCGATAGCGTAGTTAATCGAGTCTGCAATAGCGCCAGTGAAGTTCTCGGTAACCGAGGCATGCACTGTCAGATCACCTTCTGCAAGATCGGCGAGCTCATCCAGCAATTGCAAAATGGCAGCCTGGTTACGCTCGTTCTGAGAGGCTTGTTCGTCCAGTCTGCGTCGGGTATCTCTCACCATAACGAAGGCTAGAATGGCAACCAGCACAATTGTGAAAACCGCAGCCATCAAGGCGGGTTGCGAGGAGACATCGATTCCATCACGAAACAACAGCACCGTCATCAAGATCATTGAGCAGACAGCAAATGCCATCAAAGCCAATACCAGCGGTGAAAATTTACCAGTGTTCATAGTCCGTATACCTGTTTATCCATTTCGCTTTGCGACTTCAAAAAACCGCTCATCTCGGACCAGAGAGGAGAGGCTAACTACGTAGTACATTCGACCACCATGCCGATAGGCACCGCGCAAACTATGTTGCAGCGCAGCCATACCAGGGGGCGTCGTATTCTCAAATCCATCTTCTAGAAAGTGCTGCATACCGAGTGATTGCTCGACCAGCAGACCGACGACCAAATCGCCGTCTTCTAGAACAACAACGCGCCACTCTTTGCGTGGCAGCGCCGTATTAATATCAAGATATTTATGCATGTCGATGATTGGAATCAACCGACCACGCACATTGGCAACACCCAGCACCCAGGACTGTACGCCGGGGAGCGTGGTGTAACGCGGCAATTGCATAATTTCACTGATTTCACCTAGTGGTGATACCAGTTTTACGCCGCCAATTTGAAAGCCAAGGCCTTGCCATTCAGCCTGCTCTTCAGCTTTCATTGGCATAGGTGCTGCGTTGCGAAATGTATCGCTGTGCATTTCACGCAGAATGTCGAAGACCTGGATGCTACCCATGCTGGACATCAATGTTCTCCAACGAGCACGTTATTAACTATATCGAGCACTTCTGAATCATCCACCGGCTTGGTGATGTAGCCTGATGCGCCTTGACGCTTCCCCCATACCCGATCGACCTGCTGCGCCTTATTGGACACGATAATCACGGGTATGTGTTTGGTGGAATGACCGCGCGTGAGTTCACGGGTGGCTTGAAAGCCATTAATGCCAGGCATCACAACGTCCATAAGAATAACGTCGGGTTGCTCTTCAGAAGCGACCTCAATCCCGTCTGACCCTGTTGCGGCCGTCAAAACCTGATGACCATGTTTCGCCAGCAAGTGCATCATCTTGTGAGAATCGGTTGGCGAGTCATCTACAACCAGTATACGAGCCATCGCAACAGCCTCTAATGGACCAATGTGCGAATAGTGCCCAGCAACTCTTCTTTGCTGAACGGCTTTGTAATGTACTGATCTGAGCCCACGATACGGCCTTTGGCACGATCGAAGAGTCCATCTTTACTTGAAAGCATCACAACAGGCGTTCCCTTGAACTCACTATTGTTCTTTATCAGCGCACACGTCTGATAGCCGTCAAGTCGCGGCATCATGATGTCTACAAAGATGATCTCGGGTCGGGCATCAGCAATTTTGGCGAGGGCATCAAAGCCATCAACCGCGGTGATCACTTCAAAACCTTCCTTAGCCAGCAAATTCTCGGCACTGCGCCGTATCGTTTTGCTGTCATCGATGACGAGCACCTTCACGCCCTGGATTTCCTGTTCCATTAAATAACAGTCTCTCTTTCATGGACGACCGGCCCCATATGCGGGGGCTGTGGCGTCTCTATTCTGTGTGTATTCCTGTCAGTTCGCGCGCCCCGCCTTATGTTTTTAGGGGGGGGCAGACAATCAGACTACGCTCGCAAGTTTTGTATCACGATTGCTCAAAGGGTAGCTATAAGTAACCGTCTAATAAGGGATTCCCGTCTCACTTTGATGGCGCACCGTGCGCCAGTGCTCACAGGGTTGGTTGCAGGGCGCTAAGCGGGTAACTTAACGCCCCCGGCGCACTCGCGTAAGCTATGAGACTGCCCAGAGGCGTAAATCGCTGAACCCCCCCTTTCATGTGAGATGTGAGACCTGTCACCCTATGCCAAACGTTCTCTTCCTGCTGGACCCAATAGACGGCCTGTCGTTAAAAAAAGACAGTACACTTGCCATGATACGCGCGGCCCAACTGCGTGGCTGGGCCGTTAGCATCATGGAGCAACAAGATATGTTACTGCTCGAAGAGCAGGTGCAGGGTGTTACCCGCGAATTTGCTCTGTCCGACGCTTTTGCAGCTGACCTGGATCCTGCCAAAGCCGGCGATACCTGGTATACAGCCAGCGCGCCAAAGCAGCAGGACCTGAGTCGCTTTGACGTGGTCATGATGCGCAAAGACCCTCCCTTCAATATGGAATTTATCTACTCCACCTATCTACTGGAGCGGTTGGAGCGCCAGGGCACGTTGATAGTCAACAAACCTAACAGCCTTCGAGATTGCAACGAAAAGCTGTTTGCCACCGAATTCCCCCAGTGCTGCCCACCCCTCATCGTCAGTCGCCGCATGGACAAACTGCGGGATTTTCACAGCGTACACGGCGATGTGATATTCAAAAAACTTGACGGTATGGGCGGCGCGAGCATTTTCCGCGCCCAGCACAATGACCCTAATCTGTCGGTCATTCTGGAGACCCTGACTGATTCCGGCGCCCAGCAGATAATGGGGCAAAAATACCTGCCTGAGATCGTTGACGGCGACAAACGCATTCTGCTCATCGATGGAGAGCCGGTACCCTACGCTCTGGCTCGAGTACCGCTCGCCGGTGAATCCCGCGGTAATCTCGCCGCCGGCGGGACCGGCCGAGGCCAGGAACTGACCGACCGCGACCGCTGGATCGCCGCCCAGATTGGGCCTGAACTCAAACGTCGCGGTCTGCTTTTTGTTGGCATCGATGTTATCGGTGATTACCTGACCGAAATCAATGTCACCTGCCCAACCTGCATTCGTGAACTAGATACGCAGTTTTCACTCGACATCGCCGGTATGCTCTGCGATTCGATAGAAAGCCATTTGACAGCCTTGAGCGACTTATAAACAGCCTTGAGCGACTAATAAAAAGCCTTGAGCGACTAAACAAAAGATAGAACATGAGCGAAGTTGACGTAAAACCAAATGACCGCCTGGGCTTCACTGCATTTGTGGCGGTTGCGCTGCATGCCGCCGCCATTCTGGGCATCGGTTTCACTTGGCAGATTCAACAATCTTCAACCCCAACGATAGAAGTAACCCTGTCGCAGTTTAGTGACGAAACCGCTCCTGACGATGCTTCCTTCATTGCAGCGACCAACCAAATCGGCAGCGGTGACGCGAGTGAAGTGCTCGAGAAAACCACAAGGTCTGAGGCAGACTTTGTGGCCAACGTTGAACAGGAAGTGATGCCCGAGCCCATTCTGGTACTGCCAGACGATGCGGAACTGGACCTTGCCGCCGAACTCACAACTAACACGTCCAGCGACTTTGCGGTCAATGCCGAGCAAGACGACCCGGCTGACGCCGAGCAGGGCTTCAATACCAAAACGATGGAAGAACTCGCCAAAGAAATTGCGAGCCTCGAAGCCCGCCTCGACGATGAAACCCAACAGCAGGCCAAAGGGCCGCGTGTACGCCGTCTGACCAGTGTATCTACAAGACGCACATCGGATGCCTACTACCTGCAATCTTGGCGACGACGGGTTGAGTCTGTTGGCAACCTAAATTACCCAGAGGAAGCTCGACGCAACCAGCTCTACGGCGACTTAAAACTGCTTGTGACCATTCGACCTGACGGTAGCCTACAAAACGTGCGCGTCATTGCGTCCAGCGGGCACAAGGTACTCGATGACGCCGCGCTGCGTATCGTCCGCATGGCCGCGCCCTACCCGCCATTCCCAGCCGAAATGAAAAAGTCGACTGACTTACTCGAAATCGTTCGCTCTTGGCAGTTCCGGCCCAATACAGGGTGAGCGCATTCAGCTTGCAGGGTCACTTCCTGCTGTCGATGCAAAAGCTCAACGGTAGCTACTTTGGCCAAACACTTATTCTATTGTGTGAACACAACGCTGACGGTGCGCTTGGCCTAATTCTCAACAAACCAACTGACATTATGCTCAGCGACATGCTGGCCGAACTCGACCTGGTGGCGCCAAATGATGTCGATGCTGCCAAACAAACAGTGCTTGAAGGTGGCCCAGTATCTCAAGATCGCGGCTTTGTGTTGCACGAAAAGGCCCTTGCCAACTCAGACTGTTTACAGCTCACTGATGCGCTGTACCTGTCGGGCGCGACTGCAGCCCTCACGGAATTACTCAATGACTCCGCCCGCGGTGATTTCCAGGTGCTGTTGGGGTATGCCGGCTGGGGCGCGGGGCAACTCGAAGACGAACTCAAAGACAACTGCTGGTTAACCGTCGAGGCCACAAGTTCGATAGTTTTTAAGACACCCGTATCGGCAAAGCTAATGGCCGCTGCGGCCCAGCTTGGCATTGACTATCGCTTACTCGCAGACGCAGGTCATGCCTAAAACAGAACCCACCCCCAGGGCAACTGTCGACCTTGTCATGGCTTTTGATTTTGGCCTGAAGTGGGTTGGCGTCGCCACCGGTCAAACACTCACCGCGAGTGCTACCCCACTCATCACCTTGCCCGCAAAGAAAGGTAAGGTCGACGCTCAGATTCTGCAGCAGTTGGTGGCCGAATGGCGCCCGCAGATACTGTTAGTCGGGCTGCCACTTAATATGGACGAAAGCGAGAGCACCATGTGCGATCGTGCACGGGCTTTTGCCGCAAAGCTTGCCAACATCACCAACCTGCGGGTAGAGATGGTCGATGAACGACTGAGCTCACGCGCCGCAATAGAACGCCACGGCAAGGTCCGAACCGGCAAACCCAATGACCCCAGCCACGCCGAGGCCGCCTGCGTGATCGCGGAGACCTGGTTACACTCGATAACTTAGGTCAGCGCCCGACCGATCGCGCCCGCAGCCTCAATCGATTCGTTGTCGTCTCGCGCGCACACTTTCAGATTCATCACACGGCAACCGGCTTCAACATACGGCTTTAACTGCTCTGCCACGTCATCAGGGGTGCCGTAAGGCGTGTAACGTTCAAATTTCTCAAACGGCACCTTGTAGAACGCTTCCATTTCCTTGGCCACCACCGCTCGCGCTTCAGCCTTTGTATCACCAATTCCCAGCCAGGGTTGATAGCCATGCAGCCAGTTGGTGTTGCTACGGCCGGCGCTATCTGCAGCATTTTGGACAATCTGCAAAGCCTCCTCGAACCGCCGAGGTGAGCACCAAACACCAATCCAGCCATCGCCGTAGGTGCCAGCTCGCACCAACGCAGCGTCTGAACGGCCGCCAACAATAATGGGGATCTGTTGCGTAATTGCAGGTTTTATCCTCGCCCCTTCGAGCTGGAAGAACTCGCCATCAAAATCAATAGTTTTGCCGTCCATCAGTTGGCGAATGATCGCCAGTGATTCGTTGGTGCGACGCCCGCGAGTGCGAGGGTCTACGCCGCACATCTCTATCTCATTACGATCTTCACCACCCACACCAACACCAAACAGCATTCGCCCAGGCGCAATCTTGTGCATGGTGGCGAGCTGACGAGCTACCGGAAGAGGGTGACGTAGTGGCAACAGATAAATGCTGATCATCACCTTAACGGTGGGATGCAACTGACTCAGCGCTGCAACCTCGACAAAGCCATCGTTGCCAGAGCCATCGTGGAAGGAAACATGGTCGGCGAGGTAAAGATGGTCGACACCAACCGCGACAGATTGGGCCACCATGGCCTGACGCTGCTCCCAGTTACTCGACCAGAAACCCGCAGGAGGCACCATGCCAAGGGTTAGCTCGCGACTGGAAGAGCGCGTGGCATTTGAAGGACGTTTTTCTGAAGTATTGATAACCGTGCACACCCTGAGGAAACCTCAGAGTCTACCGGTAGCTGCGGGCTCCATCATCCTCGTCTTCTTCGAGGGAAAAGGCACTGGTGCCGTCCAAGGCGCCATTACCCGGGCCGCCTTTACCTAACTTAATCATCAAGCGCAGATCGTTTGGTGAATCAGCGTGTGTCAGTGCGACGTCGTAGGTGATCTCACCGTCTTCGTAGAGCCTTAATAGGGCCTGATCAAAGGTCTGCATACCCAACTCACCCGACTTAGTCATGAGCTCTTTCAGCTCATGCACTTCGCCTTTGCGAATCATGTCCGAAGCCAGCGGCGTATTGACCAACACTTCAATAGCAGCGCGTCGGCCCTGACCATCAACGGTCGGCAGCAGCTGTTGCGCGACAATGGCTCTGAGGTTGAGCGATAAATCCATCCACACCTGAGAGTGCCGGTCGCTAGGGAAAAAGTTGATAATTCGATCCAATGCCTGATTTGCATTGTTGGCGTGTAACGTACACAGACAAAGGTGACCCGTTTCAGCAAAGGTAACGGCATACTCCATGGTTTCTCGACTCCGCACCTCACCAATCATGATGACATCCGGAGCTTGCCGCAGTGTGTTCTTCAACGCTATCTCAAAGGAGTCGGTATCTACTCCTACCTCGCGCTGAGTAACAATGCAGCCTTCGTGCTGGTGTATAAACTCGATCGGGTCTTCGATACTGATGATGTGACCGCTGGAATTTCGATTGCGATGGCCAATCATCGCCGCAAGCGAAGTCGATTTACCGGTACCCGTTGCACCTACAAAAATGATGAGCCCGCGGTTGGACATGGCCAACTCGTTAATCACCGGCGGCAACAACAGATCTTCTGTGGTTGGAATATTAATTTCGATGCGACGGAGCACCATGCCGATCAGGTTGCGTTGAAAAAACGCACTCACCCTGAAACGGCCAAGACCACGTGTATTAATGGCAAAGTTGCATTCTTTTTCTGCAACAAAAGTATCGTGCTGCTCTTTGTTCATGACACCGAAGACAATGTCACGCGCCTCATCAGGCGACAAAGCGTTCTTGCTAGCTGCGTATAACTTTCCATTGATTTTCAGAGATGGCGGCTTGCCAGCGGTTATAAAAAGGTCTGACGCACCTTTCTCAACGACTAGCTTAAGTAATCGATCGAATTCCATTGTCTCTAACCAGTCCTGAAGTTGTTAGTTGTCACAAATGTTCAACAAATGCCTTAGAAGTTGTCCGGCATTTTTGCTTTTTCGCGTGCAGCTTCTTTGGTGACCTGTCGATTCGATACGAGCTCTTCCAGGCATTGGTCAAGCGTCTTCATACCGAGTGCGCTACCGGTTTGAATCGCGGAATACATCTGCGCCACTTTATCTTCTCGAATAAGGTTACGAATTGCAGGCGTGCCGATCATAATTTCATGGGCCGCTACCCGTCCGCCGTTGACTTTTTTCAAGAGGGTCTGTGCAACTACGGCCTGAAGTGACTCTGATAACATCGAACGAATCATTGATTTTTCTTCCGCTGGAAACACATCAATAACCCGGTCAATGGTTTTGGCTGCTGAGGTTGTGTGCAATGTGCCAAACACCAGGTGACCTGTTTCCGAGGCAGTGAGAGCCAGTCGAATCGTCTCGAGGTCACGCAGCTCACCAACCAGAATGATATCCGGGTCTTCCCGCAGAGCGGAGCGCAACGCTTCATTAAAGCCATGTGTATCACGGTGCACTTCACGCTGGTTAACCAGGCATTTCTTGCTCTCGTGAACAAATTCAATCGGGTCTTCAATGGTTAGAATGTGGTCGTAGCGATTGTCATTCACAAAGTCGATCATAGCCGCAAGCGTGGTGGATTTGCCTGAGCCTGTTGGCCCCGTCACCAATACCAGCCCGCGCGGCACCATCGAAATGTCTTTAAAGGTCTGTCCCATGCCAAGGTCTTCCATAGACAGCACCTTGGAGGGAATGGTTCGAAACACAGCGCCCGCACCGCGGTTCTGATTGAAGGCGTTAACTCGAAAACGCGCAACCCCTGGCACTTCAAACGAGAAGTCGGTTTCGAGAAATTCTTCAAAGTCCTTGCGCTGCTTGTCGTTCATGATCTCGTAAATCAGACCGTGCACTTCGCGGTGCTCAAGGGGCGGCAGGTTGATGCGTCGCACATCACCATCAACGCGAATCATCGGAGGAAGGCCAGCGGAAAGGTGCAGGTCAGAAGCGCCTTGCTTGGCACTGAATGCGAGTAGTTCTGTAATATCCATGTTCTAGAGCTCTATTCTCAGACTTTCAATACTAGAGGGTGTGCCATGTATACTCTATGGCACAGGTCGTCCCCGCACCCACGCCGTGTCCGAAGTGCGACACCGTTTGCAGTTCAACTATGCGCTCTATTCAATCTTCAGGTATATCTTCGGGCGACAGCCCTGAAAAAACGACTCAACTGAGCGCAAGTTCGGGCGAGCCCGCCCCTAATCGAGAGGCAATAACAGCAGCCTATCGACGTATCAGCAAAGACGTTGCTGATTGCAGCGCCGGTAGCCAGCGTGTCGCCAACGCAGTTAGTCTGCTTGCCGTGTCTAAAACACGCACAGCTGCCGAAGTCGATGCGGCCTATAGTGCCGGCGCTCGCCAGTTCGGCGAAAATTACCTGCAAGATGCCTTACCAAAGCTACAGGCACTGACCCACCACACCGATATTGTCTGGCACTTTATCGGCGCCGTGCAAAGCAACAAAACCACAGAGATTGCCACCCACTTCAATTGGGTGCACACCGTCGATCGCAGTAAAATTGCGCGCCGCCTGAACAGCGCCCGCGCCCAGCTAAACGTCGCTGACCGATCGGCACTGAATATTTGCCTGCAGGTAAACCTGCATGATGAATCCCAAAAAGCCGGGTGCACACCAGAACAACTACCGGAGCTTGTCGACAGCATTGCTCAGCTACCGCAGCTTGCTTTGCGTGGGCTTATGATTCTGCCAGCGGTAGATGTAGAGCCTGCACGCGCTTTCGCAGATACTGCCGCGCTGTTCGAGCAATTGGCTACACAAACAACAACCGACTTGCCCCAGTGGGACACTCTGTCGATGGGCATGAGCGGCGACTACCCGGCTGCCATCGCGGCAGGCAGTACCATAGTTCGCGTGGGCACAGCCCTATTTGGGCCCCGTGCCACTAGGTAACCGTCCAACTTAAGGTCCACCGACCGACACCCGCTAGACTATCCAGCGGGGTTGAATTTGTTAGAGGTGCATTGGCACATGACCAAAATCAGTTTTATCGGCGCCGGCAACATGGCCCGCGCTCTGGTCGGAGGCCTGCTAAAAGCGGGCCACGACCCAGCCCAGATCAGCGCCTCGGATCCGTTCGAAAGCGCGCGCGCGGCCCTCGCCCAGATGGGCGTGTCCACGAGCGACAATAATATCGACACGATACAGGGTGCCGATGTGATCGTGCTCGCCGTAAAGCCTCAGGTGCTGACCGACGTTCTGCGCGACATGGCGCCAGGCTTGCCCTCCAATGCGCTGTTGATCTCCATCGTGGCTGGCATGCCACTAAGCGCAATTACCGACGTTATCGAAGCAGCACAGGGTAAGCCGATGGCGGTCGTGCGCTGTATGCCCAACACGCCAGCGCTGCTGAGCGAGGGCATCACCGGAATGTTTGCCAACGCGGCTGTCAGCGAGCTACAAAAAGGCCAAGCTCAAACTCTCGCAGCCGCCGCAGGGCGCTGGGTATGGGTCGACAGCGAAGCTGCCATCGACGCGGTTACCGCCGTATCAGGCAGTGGTCCGGCCTATTTCTTCTATTTAATGGAAGCAATGATTGAAGCAGGCGTCGAATTAGGTCTGACACGCACCCTCGCCGCAGAGCTTGTCGTTGCAACTGCAACTGGCGCAGCAGCAATGGCCGAGCAAGAAGGCGCTGACCCGGCCGTTTTAAGGCAGAATGTCACCTCACCCGGAGGCACCACCGAACGCGCACTGGCGTTGTTTGATGAAGCACAACTAAACTCTGGTATTCGCGCCGCTTTGGCAGGCGCTGCAACCCGTTCCGCTGAGCTCGCGAGAGAATTTGGTAAATGAGTAACGTCCTGGTCGACCTCCTGCAGATGCTCGGAGGCATCATCATCTTCTTCTTCGCCGTGCGCTTTTTGCTGCAGGCTGCAGGAGCAGATTTTTACAACCCTATTTCCCAGGGCGTGGTTACCATCACTGACCCTGTCGCAAAACCATTGCGCACGCTCCTCCCCTCTATGGGCCGATGGGATTTTGCGTCACTGCTTGCCGCCTTTTTGCTGCAAGGCCTAATTACCTACCTCATGTACTCACTGAGCGGTGCCGCGTTCCCTGGCTTTGGCGCTCTGTCGGTGCGCACCCTGTTTATGGTGTTAGAGCAAATACTCACCGTCTACTGGCTGTTCTTGATCATAAACATTGTCGCCAGTTGGGTAGCACCAGGCAGCCCCCACCCAGCACTGCTATTACTGGGCCAAATTATCGAACCCATACTGGCACCTGCCCGACGTCTGATTCCGCCCGTTGGCGGCTTCGACTTCTCAGTGTTACTGGTCATTATTGTGGTTCAAGTACTGCGCTCCAGTGTCCTACCTGAACTGCAAAATAGCGTCCTGCGCGCTCTAGCAGGCCAGTGAAGGCGGATTTACTGGTAACGCCTCAGCAGTTTGTCTGGGAAGAGACCTTTGAGTTACGCAGTGGCGATCAGCTCGAAGGCTTCGAGCTGATCTATGAAACCTACGGCGAACTAAACGCATCGGCCAGCAACGCCGTGCTGATTTGCCACGCGTTGTCTGGCAATCACCATGCCGCCGGCCGGCACGCAGCTGACGACACCAAACCCGGCTGGTGGGACTCAGCAATTGGCCCGGGCAAGCCCATCGACACCAATCGGTTTTACGTTGTCAGTCTGAATAATCTGGGTGGCTGTCATGGCTCTTCCGGTCCGCTATCGACGAACCCTGTCACTGGCAACCCCTACGGCCCCAGTTTCCCCACAGTCACCGTCTCTGACTGGGTGCGCTCCCAGGCGCTGCTGGCTGATCACCTGGGTGTAGAGACCTTTGCGGCCATCATTGGCGGCAGTCTGGGCGGCATGCAAGTACTGCAATGGAGCATCGACTTTCCGCAGCGCGTTGCACACGCAGTGGTGATCGCCGCCGCTCCCAAGCTCTCCGCACAGAACATTGCGTTCAACGAGATTGCGCGTCACGCCATCACCAGCGACCCAGAATTTCAAGACGGCAACTACCGCACCCAAAACACCAATCCGGATCACGGCCTAGGCATTGCCCGCATGATCGGCCACGTGACCTATCTGTCTGCCAACGGCATGGGTACCAAGTTTGGCCGCGAGTTAAAGTCAGGCGACATCACCAGCGCGACCGACGTGGAGTTTCAGGTCGAGAGTTACCTGCAATATCAGGGCGCTAACTTTGCCAAAACCTTTGATGCGAACACCTACATTCGTATGACTCATGCACTGGATTACTTTGATCCCGCCCAGGACAACAACGACAACCTCGCCGCCACGCTCGCCAAAGCCACCGCTCAATTCCTGGTCATTTCCTTTTCCTCAGACTGGCGGTTCTCTCCCGCTCGCTCTGCAGAAATTGTCGATGGCCTGGTAGAAGCAAAAAAGAACGTTGTCTCTGCCTGCATCGAAAGCGAGCACGGCCACGATTCTTTCTTATTACCAATAGAACGCTACTTTGAAGTGTTGGGCGGCTACCTGAAACGGGTTGGTGCAGAAAAATGAGAGCAGACCTGTCGATTATTGCCAAACAGATTGAACATGGCGCACGAGTGCTCGACTTAGGTTGTGGTGAAGGTGAACTGCTTGCCTGGCTGCAGGAAAATCGCGCGGTCAATGGCTACGGGCTCGACATTGACCCCAACAACATTAATGCCTGCATTAGCAGGGGCGTCAACGTACTGGAACAAGATCTAAACTTAGGACTCGGAAACTTCCCTGACGACAGCTTCGACACCGTCGTGATGACAGAAACCATTCAGGCTGTTGCCGACCCCGTGCTCATGCTGCGAGAAATGCTGCGTATTGCTAACAACTGCGTAGTGAGCTTTCCGAACTTTGCCAACTGGCGATGTCGGATGTATCTGGCCAGCCAAGGCACCATGCCAATGGCCGGGCATCTTCCCAATCGCTGGTTTGACACCCCCAACATTCATCTTTGTTCGTTCAAAGATTTTGAAGAGCTGTGCAAAGAGTTAAACATTGTTATCAATGAGCGCTTTGTGGTGGACGCAAATCATAAACAACGTCCAATGATGAACAGGTTCCCTAATTTTTTTGGCGTAACTGCATTTTATCGCCTTACACGCACAACCACTGCCGGCAAGAATTGAGCTGTCAGCCGCATCGAGGTAACAATGTACCCACTAAAACGTCTACTACTCCGTCTGATTTTCACAACACTTACGTTGCACAGCCTGTCGGCGAACGCTGAACAAAGCAAACAGGCAGGCGACTATTCGGTGCACTACGTTGCGTTTGCCAGCACATTTCTGAGCGCCGACATGGCGAGCAAGTACAAGGTGGTGCGCGGTCGCAACCGGGCGTTGGTCAATATCTCAATTCTCGACAAAGACAATAATCCCGTCCGGGCTAAACTCCGTGGCACCGTGAAGAATTTGCCCGGCCAGATTCTAAAACTTGAGTTCGAAGAAGTTCGTGAAGGCGACGCTGTGTACTATCTCGCCCAAACTCGCTTCAGTGATCAGGAACTGATGCGCTTCGACATCAACTTTGTTGGGCCAGACGGCGTGGCCAACAATATGAAGTTCGAACAAAAAATGTATTGGGAAGACTAGTGAAAATTCTCTTGGCAACGGAAAACCCGGGGAAGCTTCGAGAGTTTCAAGAACTGTTTGCAGATACGGGCCATACACTTGTGTCACTGGCTGATTTTGATATCGAGCAGGCTGACGAGACAGGCACAACCTTTGTTGAAAATGCCGTGCTCAAGGCACGCAATGCGGCTCAGGCAACCGGTCTGCCCTGCCTGGCGGACGATTCCGGGCTGGCCGTAGCCGCTCTTGCTGGCGCACCCGGAATATATTCAGCACGTTACGCGGGGCCCGGCCCACACAGCGAATCTAGCCAAGACCTTGCCAACAACGCAAAGCTTCTGGCTGCTCTCGAAAATACAGAAGACAGGCGCGCGCATTTTTACTGCGCGTTAGTTCTGTTGCGCTCTGCGAATGACCCAGCGCCATTAGTTGCTACCGGTCAATGGCACGGCTCTATCGGCACCGCACCCAGCGGCAGTAACGGCTTTGGCTACGACCCGCTTTTCATAGACGCAACCTCTGGCGCAACGGCCGCAAGCCTAAACCCAGATGAGAAGCATGCTCGCAGCCATCGCGGACGGGCCTGGCAAGTCTTACAGCCACAGCTAACCGGTCTCTAGCCGCACCTTGAACAGCCAACAACCAAACCTCGCACTTTTCGCCCGTGCAGTGCCATGACCTTTGCAGCATCGTCGATGGGTCTGTACGTGCATTTCCCGTGGTGCGTACGCAAATGTCCGTACTGCGATTTCAATTCGCACCCACTGAACAACGACCTGCCAGAGGAACAGTACGTTGCTGCGCTGCTTGCAGACTGGCATGCGCAGCAGAGCTTGCGCGGAACGCGAAAAATTAGCTCAGTGTTTTTTGGCGGAGGCACACCCAGCCTATTTCATCCCGAGAGCTTTCAACGGTTACTGGACGTGATTCGTCCGACCTTAACTCATGATGCAGAAATAACGATGGAGGCGAACCCCGGTACGCTGGAATACGGCAACCTCGCCGAATATCGCGCTGCAGGTATTAATCGTTTGTCGATGGGCGTGCAGTCATTTAACGACAAAGCTCTGGTGGAGTTGGGTCGAATACATTCAAGTCGCGAAGCGATGGTCGCCATCGAAGCCGCGCAGCTCGCCGGCTTCGACAATATGAATCTAGACCTGATGCATGGCCTGCCAGAGCAAACCGCCGAGATTGCACTGAACGACCTAAGCACCGCCATCAACACGGGTGTGAGCCATATCTCTTGGTATCAGCTAACGATTGAACCTCGCACAGAGTTCGCCAAACGCCCACCGAATCTACCCGATGAAGACACGCTTGGCGCCATTGAAAGCCAAGGTTTGGGTTTACTCGCGAGTGCCGGCTTTGAGCGCTACGAGATCTCTGCCTACGCACGTGACAACAAACAGGCTCAGCACAACCGCAACTACTGGGAATTTGGTGACTATTTGGGAATAGGCGCAGGTGCTCACGGTAAAATCAGTCAAGCCAGCAATGGCGACCCGCTTGCGATCATGCGTACGGCTCAACCACGTCAGCCTCGGCTGTATTTGCAGCAGGCCGAAGCACTCGACTGGCAGCTGGAGAAAACCACAGTAGAGAGCAGTGAACGGCCAAGCGAATTCATGATGAACGCGTTGCGCTTGCTCGACGGCATTTCTGAGTCAGAATTTGTCGAGCGCACTGGCATTGCGTTGAGCGACATCGACAGCGTCCTCACCAAGTGGCGTCGCATGGGCTGCATGCACGACAATAGAGTCGCGCTAACTCCGATGGGTGTGAATGCACTTGATACGATTGTTGCAGACTTTCTCTGACCGCAGCTCTACCGGGTTAAACATCAAACAGCCAAAGCAGATGCAACGCGCGCTTTCAGCTCAGGAAGCACCTCCACTTCAAACCACGGATTTTTCTTCAGCCAGATATTGTTCCGTGGGCTTGGATGCGGCAACGGTAGCAAATCTCGCTCATAGCTCGACCAGTCGCGTACTGTCTGAGTAAGCGTGGCCTGCTGCTCCGGTAAGTGCCAAGCCTGAGCGTACTGACCAATGACCAAAACCAGCTCTATATTTGGCAGCCCCGCCATCAGTTTTTCACGCCAGGTAGCAGCGCACACCGGTTTTGGTGGCAAGTCGCCAGACTTGCCTTTGCCCGGATAACAAAAACCCATAGGCAAGATCGCGATCTTGGTCTCATCGTAAAAGGTATCTCGATCTACCCCCATCCAATCGCGCAGTCGATTCCCGCTTGGGTCGTCGAAGGGGATTCCTGTCGCGTGCACCTTAGAACCTGGCGCTTGGCCAGCAATCAATACAGACGCGCCAGGGTGCGCCTGCAAAACAGGGCGCACACCCGCTTCGAGCTCGCCGGCACACAGAGTACAGGCGCGAACAGAAGCTATCAGCGCGCTAAATGATTTTTTTGACATGGGTCTGCTTCACAGAACCATTAACCTCGTCGCTCGTAGCAGAAATCCCATACCCCGTGACCAAGGCGAATGCCTCGAGCTTCGAAGTTTGTTACCGGCCGCTCTTCTGCACGCTCTGCGTACCCGCCGGCCATGTTCTGCAAATTTGGATTGGCGTCAACACACTCTAATATCCATTGCGCGTAGGGTTCCCAGTCGGTGGCGATACGTAACGTGCCGCCCGGACGCAACCGCGACGCGTACAGCTCCACCGTATCGTGCTGCACGATACGGCGTGAGGCGTGACGCTTTTTTGGCCAAGGGTCGGGAAAGAACAGATTGATTTGCGCGAGAGCCCCTTCAGGCACCCACTCTTCCAGCAACACCCGCGCGTCGCCTTCAATGACGCGTACGTTCGCAAGGCTTTGCTCTTCCAGACTCAGCAGCAACGCGCCAATGCCAGGCTCGTACACTTCAATGCCAAGCAGATTCATATCCGGACGCAGCGCCGCCCAGTGAGCCGTGGCGTGGCCCATACCAAAGCCAATTTCTAAACCTAGGTCGTTATCGTTATCGAATAGGTCAGCTAACCTAACTTTCGCAGCATCAACGCAATACGCTTCTCGAAGCGTTTCTAGAGCCCGCTCTTGACCTTTAGTCATCCGCCCGCGACGACGCACATAAACCTGCCGCCGCGGCTCGATAATTTTCTCAGTAGTAGACTCAGACATCAGAACTAAACGCCGGCTTTAACAGCCACAACCAACCCACAATAAAAGCCAACCCACCCAGCGGGGTAACCGGTCCAAGCCAACGCGGACCACCCAACGCCAGACCATAAAGGCTGCCGCTAAACAAAATCACACCCGCAACAAACAGCCAACCGCTCACATGCAGCGATCCCAGTAGCGCAGATGGGAAGGTACGGGCGCAGGCCACTAATGCCAACATGGCAACTGCGTGCAGCAAATGGTAGTGGACCGCGGTTTCCCAAGTAGAGAGGGTGTCACTCGCAAGCAAGCGCGACTTCAGAGCGTGCGCGCCGAATGCGCCTAAACCAACACCCGTTGCGCCGAGGAATGACGCAACAGCGAGGAGCGAACTCGGACCAGACACGATTACCCCTTAGCCAACAGCCCTTCAGGCAGCCAGGCGTTTGCGCAGCTTCTTGATGGCGTTCGCTTCAATTTGGCGAATACGTTCAGCCGAGACCGAATAAACGGCAGCCAGTTCGTGCAGTGTTTGCTTTTTATCAGCCAACCAGCGCTGCTGCAAAATATCTCGGCTGCGCTCGTCGAGTGTCATAAGGGCCGCCCCAAGCTTGCGCTCAGAGTCATCGCGGAAGTCGGTTTCGACAACAACGTCTTCGGGGTTCGCCGATCGGTCTTCGAGATAATGCATCGGCGCACTTGGCGCTTCATCGTCATCTGACCCGTAGCCATCAAATGCGACATCGTGGGAAGCGAGCCTGCCTTCCATTTGGCTAACCGCCGCCACCGGCACACCGAGGTCATCAGCAACTGCCTTAGCTTCGTCCTTCGACAACCACGCGAGCTTAGTCTTGGCGCCGCGCAGATTGAAAAACAGTTTCCGCTGGGCTTTCGTCGTTGCCACTTTTACGATGCGCCAGTTCTTCAAAATGAACTCGTGCATCTCGGCCTTAATCCAGTGCACCGCAAACGACACCAGTCGCACGCCCACACCCGGGTCAAAGCGTTTGACTGCCTTCATCAGGCCAACGTTACCTTCTTGCACCAGATCGCCCAATGGCAAACCATAACCACTGTATGAGCGCGCGAGGTGTACCACAAAGCGTAGGTGCCGCAGCACCAGCTCGCGAGCAGCTTCAAGGTCGTTATCGTAGAAAAATCGTTCGGCCAGCGCCTTCTCTTCTTCAGCGCTCAGCACGTCAAATTTGCGAACCGTGGCGATGTAACCGTCCAGATTCTGACCGGGTGCCATCGACTGTAGCGACAGGCTATTCATTGCCATTACGTCAGTTGTCATGCGTATTACCTCTTACTACCCGTTTTACCGGGTGATTTTAGCACTCGTCTAGTAGGACTGCTAACGGCAACAAGAGTTCCGTGACAGGCTTCACAAAGACTCTATACCTTTGTTTTTAAACAAGTTTTCAAAATTTCCTGGATTATCAAACCACCTCGACCGTACCCAGCCGCTGCTGGCTGGCCAATACGGCGCCAAATAATCCTAGTACACCACCCAGCAACATCAATCCGGCCAGAAAGGTGAAATCGAACCCCACAACATTCAACGTGCTGCCGTAGCTGCCCAGAAGGGTCGCCAACGGCTTTTCGAGCAGCAACAGCACCGCCGACAACAGCATCAAGGCAATCAGCCCACCCCCGAGTCCATACAGCAGACCAAAGTACAGAAAGGGTCGACGCAGAAACGCGTTAGACGCACCTACCAACTTCTGCACCCGCAGCTCATCCAGGCGCGCTTCAATGGCCAGACGTACCGATGTGGCGGTGACGAGAACCGCGCCCAACGCAAACATCGCCCCTAACACCACGCCGAGCCGGTTCACTAGACTGGAAAGCGCAGCCAGTCGCTCAAGCCAGGTCTTCTCGATCACCACTTCGTCGACACCTTTTTGCGCACCGAGTATTCGGGCCACATCTTGCAGATCAACAACGTCCGCCGAGTTCGCCAGGGTGACCTTGAGCGAACTCGGTAGCGGATTTGCCGCCAACAAGTCCAGAGACTCAGCAAGACCAGAAAACTCCTGAAATTCTTCCAATGCATCTTCCGGCGTGATGTGCCAAACCTGCTGTACCGAGGCTTGTGCTTCCGCCTTTGCGATCACCGCATCAACGTGGGTCTTTGCAACGCCCCGTTCGAAGTACACCGAAACTCCCGGCCGCCCCTGCCAATCACCCGTAAGGCTGGACAGATTAGTCTGCAACAAAAATAATCCCGCCGGTAACGCGAGGGCAATCCCGATCAGCAACCAGACCAGCAACGACGTCGCGAGTCGCGCACTCAAATACCCAAAGCTTTCACTTGCGACTCGGGCATGATCGCGAAACCAGGCAAAGCGGGCGCGTGGCGGGCTCGGCCAGGGATGCGTACTCACTTTTTCCTTAGCCATCTGCCACTCCTGGAATATCGCGCAACAGTTGTCCCTGACTCAACTCGATGATGCGAAACCCAAGTGAGTTGATAAGCTCGCGGTCGTGACTGGCCACAATAACGGTTGTTCCAACCTGCCGAAATTGCTGAAACAGCGTCATGATATCGCGCGACAACTCCGGGTCGAGGTTGCCCGTGGGTTCATCAGCAAGCAAAATTTTGGGTCGATTCACCACCGCCCTCGCGATACCTACCCGCTGCTGCTCACCCGTAGAAAGTGCGCGCGGAAACTGCAGCTCTTTTTCGAGCAGGCCTACCCGCGACAGTGCCGCGCGCACACGGCGCGCCGCGTCTTTCTCACGCATACCACCAACCCGTAACGGCAACGCAACGTTTTCATAAACGGTTCTGTTCGCCAGCAAGTGATGATCCTGAAACACAGCACCGAGGTTACGGCGATAAGCCGGTAGCGCGCGCTCTGGCAGGCGAGTGACGTCAACGCCGTTCACGGCAATCGCGCCCCGATCTGCATGTTCAAGTCGCAGCAGCAAGCGCAAGAAGGTGCTCTTGCCCGCTCCCGAGTGGCCGGTAAGAAACGTCATTGACCCTTCGCGAATCGACACCGAAATCTGTTTCAGCGCCTCAAAGCCATTGTCGTAACGTTTGCTTACATTGCGAAAGTCGACACTACCCACTGGCCAGGAGCGCCTCCACAAAAGGTTCCACCTCAAACGGTCGTAGATCATCGATCTGCTCGCCCACACCAATGTGGTAAACGGGAATTCGACGCTCAGGATCTGCGGCGCGTATGGCGTGTGCCAGCGCAAACAGCACACCTGCTTTGGCGCTACCATCAAGCTTGGTAAGAATCAGCCCGGTCACACCAACCGCTGCATCAAACTCTTTCAACTGGCTAAGTGCGTTTTGACCAACGCCTGCATCGAGCACCAGAATCACTTCATGCGGTGCAGCCTCGTCAAACCGGGCAACAACACGCTTAATTTTCGACAGCTCATCCATAAGGTTGGTTTTGGCCTGCAAGCGGCCCGCTGTGTCAGCTAACACCACATCTGCGCCGCGAGCACGTCCGGCTTGCACCGCATCAAAGACAACAGAGGCACTGTCCGAGCCCTGTTGCTGAGCTATGACTTCAACCGAATTGCGTTCACCCCATGCCTGCAACTGCTCGACCGCCGCTGCTCGGAAGGTATCACCCGCCGCCAGCACCACTTTACGGCCCTTCTCTTGGAGTTGCTTCGCGAGCTTACCCACCGTCGTCGTTTTGCCCACGCCATTCACGCCAACAAAGAAGATCACGCAGGGCGTGTTAGCAACATCGACCGAAAGGGTGCCTTGCATCGGCTCCAGAATCTCGCGCAGCACACCTGCCAGCGCGGCATGCAGTGCCACGGTATTGTTCAGTTCGCGCCGCTTCACCCGCGCCGCCAGCTTATCCATGATCTCCCGAGTCGCCGGCAAACCCACATCAGTGGTGATCAGCGCCGTCTCAAGATCATCAAGCACGTCATCGCTGATCTCCTTTTCACCAAGCAACAGATTGCCGACGCCTTCACTGAGCTGATTGCGGGTTTTATCAAGGCCACCCTTCAATCGCTGCCACAGGCTGCCTTTCTTCTTCGAATTGTCAGCTGTTGCTTGCTCGTCGTCGTGCGACTGGCTCAAGATCACGCCCCATGGCTAAAAATGAAGTTCGTATTATCGGTGGTAAGTGGAGAGGGCGAAAGCTCAAGTTTCCTGACGCGCAGGGTTTACGCCCAAGTCAGGATCGTGCGCGCGAGACACTCTTCAACTGGATCACCCCCTGGCTTGCAGATAGTCGTTGCCTCGACCTGTTTGCAGGGTCAGGCGCGCTCGGCTTTGAGGCCCTGTCGCGAGGCGCACAACACGCAGATTTAGTCGATAAATCTCCCGCAGTATACGCAGCTCTGACAGCAGCAAAGCAAATGCTACAGGCTCAAGATGCAGCAGTGCACCGCGGTGACGCGCTCACTCAACTGGCAGCACTCGCCAACTCTTCTACCCCAGCCAAGTACGACATCGTGTTCATCGACCCCCCGTTTGCCAGCGCGCTCGCGGCCCCGGCGCTGGCAGCCCTCGTGACACAGGGGTTACTTGCCGACGAGGCTCTCGTTTATTTGGAAGCACCAAAACAGGCCGCGAACGCTTGGAATGACGCCGACTGGGACGTTTTTCGAGACAAGGCGTTCGGCGACAGTCGGGCTTTGCTGTTAATGCCGACGGAGCCAGAACCCCTGGCAGAGCCAACGGAAAAACCCTGAGAGAAAGCAGCCGAACAAAACGACCACTCACAGGGCTTTACCCCCCCTCAATACTTGCTAGTATCAGCGAATTCGCCACGGTGCTGGCAGTTGAATCAGCACAGGGCGGGTCCGTATTTGGGGAGATACCGTCATCGCCACCGTCATATATCCGGGATCATTTAATCCAATCACCAACGGCCATACCGATCTCATTCGGCGCGCGCTGAACCTCTTTGACCACGTCGTGCTAGCCATTGGCACCTCGGCACAGAAAGACCCGGCAACCTATCACTCCAGCCGCATACAGCTGTGCCACACCGTATTGGAAGAATACGGCGATAGAGTTTCGGTTGAGGTGTTCAATACGCTGTTGGTGGACTTTGTGAAAAGCAAAGACACCCGCTTCATCTTGCGTGGATTGCGCAACATGATGGATTTCGACTACGAATTTCAGATGGCAGAAATGAACCAGTCGCTCGATGCTGACATTGAGTACGTCTTTTTACCCACATCGCACAAGTGTTCGTACATCTCCTCGACCTTGGTCAGAGAGATCGCGTCCCTTGGCGGGGATATTGATCAGTTTGTGCACCCCGCAGTAGCCGCTTCGCTACAGGCGGATTTCGAGCTAGCCCAGAAAGCTAGCTCTTAGGCGAGAATCTACTGAATGTCGTCTTCTTGGCCGCGGAAACGGTCAGGAGCTCCTGACTGACGGCACCCTAGACAACGCACAAAGGCTTCTCGACCTGGATCGAGGACCAGCTTGTCGGCCGCTTTGTCGATATTGCCGCCCAGTGCTGAAAACGGCAGGGTAACGATAAAGGCTGCAACGCCAACAACGGTAGTTGCAATGCCAATCGGCCGTGCTACCAGGGCGTCGACCATCATTTCACCACCAGTGGGCTCATCTTCCGGGCCAGCAAACGCAGCTGGAGCCGTGATTCCGCTGAGGATTAGGGTAGCGCCCAAAAGCGCAGGTTTAAGAGCGGTAAATCGCTTCACCATTGGGGTAAGCCCCTCTATCTTGTCCATTAAGTGCCCGAATTCTAACACTCGTTCTTGCGGAATCCGCGGGATTGTTGGCATTTTGGACAGTACACCGTGGCTCTCTGACCCAACCGCAACGATCTGAGCTCGCTATCACATAGGTTGCACAGCTCGCCCTCCCGACCATAGACGTTCAGTGACTGCTTGAAATACCCCGGGTCGCCGCTGCCGCCCACGTAGTCACGCAAGGTCGTACCACCCATTTGAATGGCACTGTTCAACACGTTACGAACGCAGTCTGCCAGCACCTCGTAGGCCGCAAGCGTGACCTGCTGAGCCTGCACGGTCGGGCGAATACCGGCCATGAAGAGCGCTTCATTGGCATAGATGTTACCCACACCAACCACCACATGACCGTTCATCAGGAAGTTTTTCACCGCCACCCGCTTACCTTTGGCCAACCGCTTGAGATGCGCGCCATTGAAGTCTGGGCCCAGCGGCTCGATCCCAAGCTTGGCGAGTAAGAAATGCGCCTCCACTGGGTGGGTTTGAAAGTGCACGCTGCCAAATCGACGCGGGTCGTGTAAACGAAGAATGCCGCCGTCGTCAAAGCACAGGTCAAGATGGTCGTGTTTGCGCACAGCAACCGAGCTATCCACCACGCGCAACGAACCCGACATGCCGAGATGCATGATCAAAGCACCGGTTTCAGTGCGCAGCAGCAAATACTTAGCGCGCCGGTCGATACGCACGATGGTTTGGTTACGCAACTCACCTGGCAGCTCAACGGGCCAGCGCAATGCGGCATTGCGTATTTCCCAGTCGACAAGGCGTCGACCAACAACATGATCTTCGATACCGCGACGGGTAGTTTCTACTTCAGGAAGTTCTGGCACGCCGGGAGAATAGCGTAAGAGGGCGACAAGAAGTCAGTGGGGTGGGCAGAATTTAGCTAACTGTGGGGTCAGAAGCGCCTGCGGCTTGTTGTAAACAAAAAATGCGGCTTCTTATGACAAGATTTTCTGACCCCAGCGGACCGAGTGCTACTTAATTTTGGCTTCTTTATAGAGCACGTGCTTGCGTACTACGGGATCGTATTTTTTGATCTCGAACTTGTCAGGCATGTTCCGCTTGTTCTTGTCGGTCGTGTAGTAGTGACCGGTGCCGGCGGTAGATACCAGTTTGATCTTGTCGCGCATAAATAGTCTCCGGAATTCTTTGGGTTAGGTCGAACTAGACCGCTTCGCCGCGCTTACGCAGGTCCACAAGTACCGCTTCGATGCCTTTTTTATCAATGATGCGCATACCCTTGGTTGAGACCTTGAGCTTCACAAAACGCTTCTCGCCTTCAACCCAGAACCGATGCTGGTGCAGGTTTGGCAGAAAGCGACGGCGCGTACGGTTGTTTGCCTTACTGACGTTGTTGCCAACCGCAGGGCGTTTACCGGTAACTTGGCAAACTTGAGACATGGCTATTTCCAGACAGGGAAAAATGGACGCGGGAATCTATCAAAGCAAGCCGCGCTCGGCAAGGGAAACCGCCCGCCCACGGCCAATCACCAGGTGATCAAGCAGCCGAACGTCGACTTCGGCCAATAACCGCTTCAATCGCTCAGTTAGCTGCACATCGCTGGCGCTTGGCTCGGGGTTACCCGAGGGGTGATTGTGCGCCAATACCAACGCCGCCGCATTGTAGGACAAAGAACGACGCAACACCTCTCGCGGATAGACCTGGGCTCGATCCACACTGCCCGCAAACAACTCCTCGAATCGCAGCAACTGATGCCGCGAGTTCAAGAACATGACCGCAAAGACCTCCTGGGGCCGACCACCGAGACGCTGCCGCAAAAACCGCTCAGCACTCGCGGCATCGGTGACCGGCCTGCCAGCCAGCAGGGGGGCCTGTTCGTAGCGCCCAGCGAGACTCAACACCGACTTGATCGCAGCAGCCTTGCCTAAACCTACCCCCCGTACCTGCATCAACTGTGGAACGCTGGCGTCCAGCACACCCGGCAGGCCGTTGAACTCGTCAAGAAGAATGTGCCCTAGGCCGGTCGCCGTGCACAGTGGGCGCCCGGTACCCATCAAGACGGCCAACAACTCAGCATCGCACAGCGTGCTGGAACCCAGTCGCAGCAATTGGGTGCGCGGATCAGACGTGCTCAGAGTCACACCTGGCACTCCTGCAACAAAGGTCTACTTCGCCGCTGCTGCAGCCAGTGCTAAGGTTTCGCCCGCTACAACCGAGCAATATAAGGTAACTATGGATCAGGGCACTCCAGGCGAGTTAGCAGGACGACATATCCTACTGGGCATCACCGGCGGGATCGCAGCGTACAAAACCCCGGACCTCGTGCGAAAACTGCGCGGTGCGGGCGCCGACGTTTGCGTGGTCACGAGCGCCGGTGCGCAGCAGTTTGTCAGCAGCACCGCTCTCCAGGCCGTCAGCGGCCGCGCAGTACGTCATTCTCTCTGGGACGAGGCAGCAGAGGCTGCCATGGGGCACATCGAGCTTGCGCGCTGGGCAGACACCGTGCTGATCGCACCCGCTACCGCCAATTGCATTGCCAAGCTCGCGCGGGGTCAGGCCGACGATCTGCTAACCACCCTTTGCCTAGCCACCACCGCCGCACTCGTTGTGGCGCCCGCAATGAATGTCCGTATGTGGCAGCACCCCGCCACCCAAAGCAATGTTGCACTGCTGGCTGAGCGCGGAGCCCACCTGCTGGGTCCCGCCGAAGGCGAACAGGCCTGCGGTGAATACGGCCCCGGTCGCATGGTCGAACCCGCAGATATCTGTAAGGCGCTGACGTCGATTGATCCAGGTCAAGCAGTGCTAGGCCCTCACGCCACCGATCCCGCAGACAACAGCCTAGCGGGGGTCAACGTGCTAATCACTGCCGGCCCCACTCGCGAGCCCATTGATCCAGTCCGTTACATCTCCAATCGCAGTTCAGGCAAACAGGGTTACGCCCTGGCGACCGAGGCCGCTCGAATGGGCGCCACTGTCACGCTGGTCAGCGGCCCCACCGCACTGCCAGTGCCACCCGGTGTTAAGCGCATTGACGTACTAAGCGCACAAGACATGCTGACGGCGGTTGAATCTCAGTTGGACCAGACAGATCTGTTTATCGGCGTTGCCGCCGTCGCTGACTATCGGGTAGCTGCAGTGGCCAATGAAAAGATCAAGAAAACTGCGTCTACTCGCGACGGCATTACGCTGGATCTAGTGACCAACCCCGACATCATTGCGACCGTCGCCGCAACAGCGGGCGGGCCTATTACCGTGGGCTTCGCGGCCGAAACCCATAAAGGCCTAGAACACGCCCGCGGCAAACTCGAACGTAAGGGTCTCGACATGATCGCCCTGAACGACGTCTCCGATCAGCGCATCGGCTTCTCTAGCGATGCAAATGCGTTAACTATTCTCTGGTCAGACGGTGAGCAGCAGGTGCCCATGCAAACCAAGGCGGCCATTGCCCGGTCGCTGCTCAGCAAGGTTGTGGAACTCTTCAACCCTCGACTCAGTGTGCGCTCACCAACCCCGTAGCCCACAGCTGCTCTCAATTTTGATCGAATTAAAGAGCTGTTAATGTAACTCTTAATGTAGCAAGGCCACGCCCTCAGCATTACTATGTGCGCTCCTGTGAGGAGCACTTGTGGCAAAACAACAACTCAAACCAGCTGGTGGTCTCGGTCGCTTTAGCGTCCTAGCTATGACGTTGTCATTGCTGGGTGTCTTGCTCTGCGCTGGCCTTTTGTATCTGCAGGTCGTGCAACAGGCTAACAACACCCACAAACACGAAACTGCTGACAAGCACGCCAACGCTCTAGCCGCATTGCTCGACAGCCGCTATCGCGAGTTGCGCAACCATCTCACAATGCTTGCTGGCACCACCGAGGTCATAAACGCGTTCAGCACGCCGCAACCCGCTGCCCTGCAGAGCGTGGCGGCGCGGCTGCTCGCCACAATCCCACACGCGAAACGCGTTGACCTGATACCAATCGGCGCCGCAAAGGTTGACCTCCGTGCTGCAACGCCGATCAATTTTTTGGCACTCGACCTAATACGCCGCGGCGAGAACAACAGCTTTGTCGGCCCGGAAGCCAGCGCTAATCCGCGCGACGTACTCTACGCAGCAGCAACCGTCACCGATCAAGACGGTGTCCTCGGTGTGCTCTTTATCGCGCTGTCAGCCAATTATCTGAACGATGCGCTGGCCGGCTTTAGCACTGACCTGGGTCTGATGCAGATCGAGCAGAGTGTCGACAAAACTGCACCCGCGATTGTGCTCGAATACGGCAGCGGCAGCCCCGCACTGGTGGTTGACCGCAAACCATTAGAGGCGCCTGGCTGGGAATTGTTGTTTAGCGGCCAGGCCCAATTCAATGTCGTGAGCCTAAACAGCATCTGGTTACCCATAGCGGCAGCACTTGCGCTCGGTATTGGCGGTATCTGGCTGGCGTTTAGTCGCCTGAGCCAGGCGCTGCTGGAAGACTCCACCGCATTGGCTGAGTACGGCAGCAAAGTGCTAGCCGGGCACGCCGGCAAAACGGATCACTTCCAGATCGATACCTTTCAAGACCTGGCAAAGAGCCTGGGAACGGCACTGGGCGAAACCGGCAGCCCTCGCCGGCCCGGATCACCAAGTAACTCAAAAGGCTCCGCCGCCGCACTCGCGAAACGCGCCGTTGATGAACCCTTAGCGGATGCTAGCGAGGACGCTGCACAGGGCGGCCAGGCAGGCGCTGAAAACAACAAAGGTGCACCAGCAGCGACCGCCTTAGCGGCCAATGCGGCGCACGATGACGGCGACTTCCTCGATATCGGCGACATAGAGGATGACGACCTGCCCGCGACCACCGGCGCCGCGAAGGCGAGCGCAATACCCAAGCAAGCAGCGCCAACCAATCTAGCTGACGAAAAGTTTGGCATGACGGTCGACGAAGTAGATTCAAGCTTCCCGTCTATCCCGTTTGATCCGAGCATATTCCGCGCCTACGACATACGCGGCATCGTCGACACTAATCTGACACCCGAGGTGGTGTATTGGGTTGGCCGAGCGTTTTCTGCCCAGGCTCGCAGCGAAGGCCAAACACGCACCGCTGTTGGTCGTGACGGTCGACTCTCTAGCCCAGAGCTTGCCCGAGAGCTCATACGCGGGTTGCTCGAAGGCGGCATGGACGTAGTAGACCTAGGCCAGATCGCGACACCGATGCTGTATTTTGCGACCCACACGCTGAACACGGGCACGGGCATCATGATTACGGGCTCGCACAATCCGCCCGAGTACAACGGCATAAAAATGATGATCGGCGGTGAAACTCTTGCCGAAGCTCGCATAACCGCACTGCACCAACGCCTGCTCGACAATCAACTCGACCACGAAGCCACAGCAGGCGAGTTGACTGCAATTGTTATAGACGGCGATTACATCGAACGAATCCTCGATGACGTCGCGATTGCACAGCCGCTAAAAATTGTCGTCGACTGCGGCAATGGCGTCGCCGGCGGCGTGGCACCACTGCTGCTGCAGGAATTAGGCTGCGACGTGATACCACTGTATTGCGACGTCGACGGCACATTCCCAAATCATCACCCGGATCCCGCCGACCCCCAGAACATGACAGACCTCATTACTGTCGTTAAGGCCGAGAACGCTGACGCAGGAATCGCGTTTGATGGTGATGGTGATCGTATTGGCGTCGTCACCAACAAAGGCGAAATCATCTGGCCAGACAAACTAATGATGCTGTTCGCTCGCGACATCGTCGGCCGCAACCCAGGCGCTGACATCATTTACGACGTGAAGTGCTCCAGACACCTAAACAACCTGATTTCAGAGTACGGTGGTCGACCCATCATGTGGAAGACCGGTCATTCGCACATGAAAGCAAAATTGAAAGAAACCGGCGCGTTACTCGCGGGCGAATTCAGCGGCCACATTGCTTTTGGCGAACGCTGGTATGGGTTTGACGACGCGATCTATGCCGCCGCGCGGCTGCTAGAAATTATCGGCGGCGATACGGCAAGCATGTCCGAAATTTTTGATGCTTTTCCAGAAACTGAATCTACGCCGGAACTTAAGATCAGCACAACCGATGAAGCCAAGTTCACAATCATTGAAAAACTGACAGCCGCTGCCGATTTCAAAGACGGCACCGTAACCTCAATTGACGGCGTGCGGGTCGACTACAGCAATTCCTGGGGGCTGATTCGTGCATCAAACACCAGCCCGGTACTGACACTGCGCTTTGAAGCAGACACCGCCAGTGACCTTACACAGGTGCAAGACATCTTTCGGGCTGAGCTCGCAAAGATCGACAGCAGCCTGACATTCTAGGCTAGGTATACGAATGAAACGAACCGCAGATCCAAAAGCCCTCGCTGGTGCCTCACAGGTTGCTGAAGTCCTGACTGAAGCGCTGCCTTACATTCAAAAATTCCACGGCGCCACCATGGTCATCAAGTACGGCGGTCACGCTATGGTTGATGAAGAACTCAAGCAAACGTTTGCCCGCGATATCGTTTTACTTAAGTTGGTTGGCATCAACCCGCTTATTGTTCACGGTGGTGGACCGCAGATTGGGCAGCTACTCGAAAAGCTGAATATTCCAACCCGGTTTGTCGGTGGAATGCGCGTTACTGACGACGACACGATGAACGTTGTTGAAATGGTACTCGGCGGCCTGGTCAACCAAGACATCGTCAGCCTGATTAATACTCAGGGCGGTCGCGCGGTCGGCGTTACCGGCAAAGACGGCAAGCTGATTACTGCCAGCCGATTGGAAATGCGCGACCCAAGCCAAACAGCCACGACATCTGAAATCATCGATATCGGCCATGTCGGCGAAGTGAAAAAGGTTAACGGCGCGGTGCTTGATGCCTTAATGAGCCAGGGTTTTATTCCTGTGGTTGCACCCATTGGTGTGGGCGATGATGGCGAGGCCTACAACATTAACGCTGACATCGTAGCCGGTAAGATCGCTGAATTTCTGGGCGCAGAAAAACTGATACTGTTAACCGACACGCCGGGCATTCTCGACGCTGACGGCAATACCCTAACCGGACTTTCACCGACTGAAGTCGATCAGCTGATCAAAGACGGGGTCATTCAGGGCGGCATGTTGCCCAAAACACAATGCGCTGTGGAAGCCATTCAAGCCGGCGTAAAAACAGCCCAGATCATCGACGGCACAGTGCCTCATGCTCTGCTGCTGGAAATTCTTACCGATGCCGGCGTCGGCACAATGATCGGAGCCTGACGCTATGCCAAGGCCTGACAGAAAACGACAAATTCTCGAGGCGTTCGCGCTGATGCTGCAAAGCAATACTGGCGCCCGCATCACCACGGCTGCGCTGGCTCGCGAAGTCGGAGTGTCTGAGGCTGCGCTATATCGACACTTCCCAAGCAAAGCAAAGATGATTGATGCACTGCTTGAGTTTGCCGAGCAAAGTGTTTTCAGTCGCGTGTCGGTCGTTTTGAAAGAAGAATCCAACGTGCAGCAGCGCTGCTATCAAATTTTATATCTGCTGCTGTCTTTTGTAGAAAAGAACCCTGGGTTTGCTCGGCTATTGGTGGGTGATGCACTGCAGGGTGAAAACGATCGCCTGCGCGTCCGCGTGCGGCAGTTTTTTGATCGTATGGAAACCCAGCTCCGCCAGGTTGTCCGAGAACATCAGGCGACAATGCTCGAGCGACCACAGCTATCGGCACGCGACGCGGCAAACCTGTTACTGAGCGCCGCAGAAGGGCAAATTAATCAATTTGTGCGATCAGAGTTTCGAGACCTGCCAACGGCGGTGTGGCCGCAACATTGGTCAGTCCTTAGAGGCGCTCTGTTGAATTAGGCAAGGCGCATATCCTTGCGCCTAGAGCAAAGCCAGTTGCTCTCTCTCCTGAAGCGCATATCCTTGCGCTTTCTTAACCGCCTTTCTTAACCGCCTTACTTAACCCTCACCACCAGCTAGCTCTATCGACTCTTCAGGCTGAGCCACTCCGTGCACTTCGCGGAACAATTCTCGGTCGCGGGTATGCCGCACTCGCTCTACGTCTTTCTGTTCTATGCGCCGATCCATCTCCAGTTGCAGATTCGAAATCTGCTGAGAAAGGGCCGTGATGTTAGTGACCATATCGTCTGAGAGTGTATTGCCCGCGCGCTGAATCCGCGCAGCCTGGGTTTCCAGTCGTTGCCGCTGGGCTTTCAACTGCCGCATATTGGCCGTCGAGTTGGCCATGCTGTTATCGATCGATAACA
>JALZVT010000016.1 GCA_023300545.1 Pseudomonadales bacterium | reverse complement strand
GGGCCGCAACGCATGGCTTCTGCAAATCTTTTTTGCTGAGTGTCAAAGTGGTCGCATGGGTCAAGCCAGGCCCGCGCTGCAAGCGCACCGGATACCATGGCGTTACGAATTCCAAACCCAAACAGAAAGTCTTGTAGACCGGCAGCTTCACCTATCCGTCTATCACCGTTGTCGGTTGTGAAGCGATCGAGAGACAGAGCGCCAATGCCGCCGATGGGGCGCACTGATTCCATATTCATCGGGTAGTCGCGCTGAAAGATCCGTGTTGCAACCCTCAGCGCAGAACCCACCGACTGAAACTTATCAAATACAACGCTACACAACACACCTTCGCCACGATGGACCAGCAGATACGCATACCCACCCGGAGCCGCTTCGGGGTGGATCAGCGCGACAGAAATGTCGGGAGCATCTGTCTTAAAGAGAATGCCTTTTTCAACGGCAAACACATCACTTGGATTGGGGCCGGAACCCAGAATATCGGCAGAACGGTCATCAATTCGAGAATTGAACTGCACCCGAACGCCCAGTTCCTGTGCCTGCAGCAATAAGCCATGGTCCAGACAGCCCGCAGTAGGGCCGCGTCGAACAAGATAGAAAATGGGTTTTGCAAAGCCTAGGGATGACGCGGCGTGACCATTGCTTAGATCAAGCGTTGTGCAAGGTTCGAAATCAAATGACTGCTCTATGCCTAATTGTTCAAACTCTTCGGCGCAGTCTAGAGGTATTGACCAGTTTTCTACGCCATGAAGGTCTCCGCTGAATCGTTTGGCGACAGAATCATGCTGTTCGAACACATCAACACGCCGGCCGGCGCGGGCCAGGCAGATAGCTGCAGATAACCCCGCAGGGCCAGCGCCCTGAATACGAACCGGCGACTCGCTCACTCTTGGTTGGCCGACGGCCCAGGTTCACCAAAGATGGGGAAGTCCAGGCCCAACAAGCCACGACTGGCAATACGACCACTTATGACTGACGCTTCAACGGCGCCAAAATTGAGACTGTTTTTTGTCCAGTCTCCGGCTAGATACAGGTTGGCAAACCCGCTTTCGTCTGGCCGCAGCCGAGTTTCGCCGGTACCCGGAAAGCTCGCCGTGTATTGTTCCCAGGGCGCTATATTTGCGCGCCTATATTGAGACTCGAAACGGGCTTCCCCAACGGCGTTTGCTGTATCAACCAGAAGGTCAAAGTTGAAACCTTTGCTGTCAAATGCACTTGGCCACAGCTGCTTTAGCTCGCGTTGCATAAAATCTAGTGCCTTGTCTGAAACCCGTTCGCGCTGGGACGCCATGTAAGCCGGGTTGCTGCCAGGCTTCGGAGCTTCTTCAGTGATCTTCAATACACCACACATCAGCGCCAGATTTCTGGGGGTGAACTCTGCCGGCCAGTTTTCGTGGGCATCAATCAGATCAGTCCAGTCAGCCCAGTTGCTGTGAGGGGATTGAAACGCCCCATGCACCAATGCATCGTCGGCTGCCCAAGCCGCTCCACCCAGACCTTCTACCGTTTTGTTGAGCCAAAGTTGAAACGACTGGGTTGCCACTGTTCCTACGGCATCGAGCATCGCCGCAAACTTTGGGTTCGCTCGCAGCTCGACACCGACAGTTCGCAGCGTGGCCACGGGAAGCGCGACGATCAGATCGTCGTAATCCGTTCCCAGCTCGAGCGATGTCTTGCCAACATTCGGCCAGGCGGTCCAAGGGGACTCGAGGTTATAGCCAGGTCCGGAAGGCAGCTCGGTCGCTTGCTGCAGCGCATGCCCTTCTTTCAACTGACTATAGATTGGCGTGTTTGGCCAGCTTGGCAGCCCTTTGACCGTTCGCAACGGATCGTAAGACTCATTAACGGGTGTCGCTTGAATTCCGAGTTCAACGCGCTCAACCTTCGTTTTCTCAGCGTTGAGTGCTAGGTGGGTTACTTCGTGAAAGAACTTAAAAGTCACGCGGTCAGCGTATTTTTCGCTAGTTAGAATGCGATAGACCGTGCCCGCCAGCACATCGCCAGTGCCTCCCTGCATTTGATAATACAGATGCCCGCTGTAGTTGAAGAGGATGTTGGCCGCGCCAACAATCGCTGTGCCCACCTCGAGCGAGGGTTTTGACGCATCACCGTCTTTATAGGCAAACACCAGATCAAAAAGCATTCGCAGCGGAGCTGAGTTGGCGGTGAGTTCCGACAGACCACCCTTAAATGCAGACTGTTCGTTGAGCCAATCGATTAGATTGTGCTTATCCAGATCTTCACGGGTCTGGCCCTCGAGGTATGCCATCGCCAAACCTTTGCCGATGGTGACTCCCAGTTCAGAGACTATCCAGAGGTGTCTTAGTGTCTTATCTTCCTCGATCTTGTGTTCGATGTAGTGCCACAGGTCAGGTAGAAAACGTTCAAACAGACCTTCCGCCTTACCCAAGAATTTGGGCTCGCCTGCATCAATACGCTCGAATAGGTTCTCAACGTCTGAGATTACGAATTGGTCGAGAAGTTGTTCCAGGCCTGGCTGCGTTGCGGTGTGAGATTCAACATAGCGCAGCACGGCTCGCAAAAAGTGTTTGGCGATCTCCCCTAGATCAGAGTAAACAAAAGGCTGTGATGCTCTGGCACGATCACCCGGGGTTCCTTGCAGCTTTGGTACTCTCAATTGCCACGGTAGCCAGTTGCCGTCGACCTGCTCAGCAAGCGTAAAACTGTCTTTGCCAACAAACGCATCTGTCCAAGATTTCAACGGGTCGTCTGCAGAAGTCTGCAGCTCGTCGAACACCCCGCGATACATATCAAAGGCATTCTCATAGAAACCAAACAGTATGTGTAACCCATGCTCTTCTATTCGATCGGCAATTGCGGTGTTTCGCCCTGAGGCGCATTTGCCGCCGAGGCGCCAGCCCATCTGATAGACCGTTACCTCAACATCGTCAGAGCGATGCACCAGCTCCCAAACGCTGGCAAGCGCGGACACGCCACCCCCCAATACAGCTACTCGCTTTCGATTGACCATTGTACTATTACCAACTACTGGCGCAGTGCCATATTGAAATCACAGTCCAGCTCAAAAGCGAACTCAACATCAATAGGAGTGTCCGCGGGAACACCTAGTTCGCTAGCGATTGGATGACTTACAGGATCGCCAAATTTCAGTTTATGGTCGCCACTGATAAATCCGCCGCCTCGAAAATCAGCAAGCGGCAATTCGCCATCAGCACTGAACACCTCCTGCATAGCAGCAGCGGTACTGTCTATCGCATCTCGATACTGCTTGAGGAACACCACTGCAAGTTTGGCGCTCGCTTTAGGGTGACTGGCTAAAACAAGACCCTTGAGCAAGCCAAGTAAATCTTCAGCAAGATGTTCTGCGATGCTTTCAACTACCTGTTCCATGATTTTCGCGGGCGACTCATGGCTGTCTTTGATAACCGCGTCTTCATGATCTCCTGTAAGTTCGATAACCCGCTGTGGAACCAGTCTTGAGTTGACGTCGCGTTCTGGTACTACCCAAGCCTCAACGTGATTAAGAAAGTTTGCAGTTGGCACACCAGTAGCGTTTGTCTTGTCAAAAAATGACAAACCCAGATTTTTACGGAACGCCAAACCACCTTCTCGTCCGGTTACCAACGCCCAGTCGGTGTTAACGAACAAGTAGGGCATAAAAATGGCGACGCCCTGAGGAAGTATATGCCCAGGCTCATATCGCAGTACTGGCACGAAGAGAGCGGCGTCAATCTCGTGCATCGACCCCATCTCCGGGTCACCGCAGGTGACTTTTTCCATATTCGCAAACACCATCAGAGCATGATGCGACAGCGGCGCGTATCGGCAAGTCGCTCCTTCAATATTCAAGTAGCGATCACACATCGCTTGCAGTGCTGCTTTGTCTGCTCCAAAGCCATAGCAGCGCAGAGTGACGTCACGTTGATAGTAAGGGCCGGGCAGGGCGAGATCGTAACCGGTTGGCCGGTTTATATACTTTGGCAAAGTCATAACAGGGTCTCTGATTGAAGCGACTCAATGTTCGCGTGTAGTTAGGAGTTAGTCTGCGGCCGGCGTCAGCGGCTAAGGTTGCTTTGGCGCCTGAATGCCTGGTGGAGGCACTGTGCCGCCATAGATCTCGCAACTCAATTGGTCAAACAAATCTTGCGCGTGATCACGATGCCTTTCATCGCCATCTTCCAGCACTCGCCACCCGAGTTCGCGTTCTAGCAGAGCGAGTTCATGGGGCATCCCTCTTTGTTGTGCGAGCTCACTTGCCTTCAACCATGCTTTTCGAGCCTGTCGGTTGCGCCCCGATAGGACGTCGAAACGTCCTTTCAGCAAAAGATAACGTGGTTCGGCCAGAGGGAAAGTGCTTGCATAGCGCTTCATTGCCTTAAGCGCTTCAGCAGCGTTTTGTCGCAGATTTGAGGATACTTGGGCTACTCCCGCGGTGTCTTTCTCCCATAGGCCCAACAACACAGCGGCTGCCCCGGCATAACCTTCCCGCTCTGTGAGCACGGTCGGTGGGCCGGTGCGGGTGAGTTCGAGCGTCTTGAGTGCCTCGCTGTGTGCTTCCGAAAAGCGGTTAGTTGCGAACAATAGCTCTGCGAGTAGACCGTGACAGATCAAGACTGACACTGCTTCAGAATCTTTTTCGAGAAGCAATAGCGCACGTCGCAACGGCGCTTCGGCTTGTTCGTAGTGTCCTCTCGCGATTCGACCGCGCGCTATCGCATACAATCCCCAAGACTCATGCAATCCGTTAGACCGAGACTCTGCTGATTCAGCGACCTCTTGAAACGCGTTGTCCGCTTCAGCAATTCGACCCGTGTAGTACTCAACGTTACCTAGAGAACATAGGCACATTTCTGTGTCTTCTCGATTACCCTGTAATCGGGCTTGCTGCAGTGCTTCTTCGGCCAATTGCCGAGCTTCAGAGAATTCGCATCGACCAGAGAACGCGACTGACCTCGTATAGCCTGCTAGTACTCGCGCTCGGCAGTCGTTAACTTCGTCAGCCGCAGCCAACGCTAACTGATGATACTTTGCAGACAGGCCTGCAACACCACCAACGCAAAGGATCACACTTAGCATTGAGTACGAGCGTGAAAGGTCGCCGCGCTCGCCGGCTAGTGTGGACAGGTTTGCGCCCAGTAGGCTGGCCGCAACCAAAGCAATCTGATCACGGGCAAAGTAGGCCCGTTCTGATAGTCGTTCTGCAGCCAGAGCGGCGTATCTGAGTTCGGGCCTTAACTTTTTTGGCGGCGCCAGTCGATATCCGGCCTGGCGCAGCAGGTTGACTGCGAGTACTCGTAACCACTGCGTTCGAGTGCGCGGCGCGGGGGCACCAAGTAGTGAAAGCGACTCCAGGAAGTGTGGCGTGGCACCCGCAAAATCACCCAAAGCGTAGTTCGATTCGCCTAAGCCCTGGTACCACTGGGCTACCTGTTCTTTCTCAGTCAATTCACCCATAGCATTAGAATTCGAACGCAGTAGTTCGAGCAGCAATGAATAATGCTCAGAGGCCTCTTTGTAGGCGCCATTTCTGAGCGCTTCTGCACCGGCAAGGGAGGAGTAAATGGAACCCTGCGCAATATCTTCTGAGGCGAACCAGTGGTGTGCCAGTAGGGCATTTGGCGTTGGACCGCTCTGAGTATCTTGAGTGATCCATTGTGCAGCGCTCTTGTGTAGCTCGCGCCGCTGCGCGTACACAAGACCATCGTAGACACAGTCACAAATTAGAGCATGGTGAAACTGATAGTCGGATGGACGTTGCGCTGAGATAACCTCCAGTAAGCCGCGTTTGACCAACTCAGCAAGGATATCGCTCAGAACCTGATCTTGCCCCTTCGAGCCTTCTTGCAATTGTTCTCGCAGCGGATAGATATCGGCAAGCATCGAGTAGTCGAAGCGACGGCCAATAACACTGGCAACGCGAAGAACGAGCCGGGAATCGGCGGGTAACGCGTCAATTCGGCTGGTGATGACGCCTTCGATGGATTCCGGAAAACTGTTGTCTGAGTCGTCGTCAAAGCCATCGAGCGCAAAACACTGACCATCTTCAACGCGGATCTGTTTTGCATCCACAAGCCCTTTTGCAAGTTCTTGCACAAAGAACGGATGCCCTCCTGCTTTCCCTACGATCGAGGACACGACAGCATCGGGCACCGATGATGCGCCAATTGCACGCCCGATCAATGTTGGGGCAGTGGCTTTGTTGAGTTGACCAAGTTGTAGAAGATCACAAACATCCAGAGTACGGGCAACACTCTCGGGCCATTGCGTTTCTATTGGTCGACGGGTTAGAACCATAGGTAGTTCGAAGTCTGCACGTAACACGGCGCATACAAGTGCCATTGACGCTGAGTCAAACCAGTGGGTGTCTTCACAGCAGATGACAATTTGTTGGCTGGAACTCTGCATGCGAAGTATATCAATCACGAGTTCGGCGATTGCGTCCTGGCGTGCCTGTCCGATCAATCCAGCAGTGCTCGCAGAATCTGGAATATCGAGGTGCGCTATATCGACCAGTAATGGCAACCGAGCTTGGCCATCATGCACGTCCGCCACAAGGCTAGAAAACGCAGAGACGCGAGCGTTTGCAGTGGCATCTGGCGCGAGCCCTGCCAGCTTCTCAAAGAACCGCGGCCATGCATGATAGGCCGCATTACGATTGATTGATTGACCCGCACAGGGCAGACAAACGCCGCCCTTACGCCTCACGTAATTTTGGAATTCCTGCAATAGAGTGGATTTGCCAATGCCGGCTTCACCTTCAATGATGATGCCCCTGGCAGAGTCTGGGATAGAGCATCTATCGATAAATGCGTGCAGCATCTGTAACTCGTCGTAGCGGCCGAGCAACCCAGCGGAATGGGTATCGTCCCGGGGCCCGCTTCCAGAATAGACCTGATTCAGGACTAGTGGCTTGTCGAAACCTCGGAGCTTGATGATTCCAGAAGTTGTAAAGTTACATCCCGTTGTCGAGGCGGTTCTGCTGGATTCGTCGCACACCACCGAGCCATCAGCGCTCTGCATGATGCGCGCCGCCTTATTCACCGCGCTGCCAACGACCGCGTACTCCCGGCGAGTCGGGTTACCGCGATACCCGCAAAACACTCGACCGCGAGCAACGCCAACGGATCCATCTGCACCCGTCTTCTTAAGGATGGTGTTCAGGGCAAGTGCAGAGGTTAATGATCGATCAACGTCATCTTCATAGCTCTCACCAGCAAGACCCCAGCACGCGAGCATTGTGTGCTGGCCATGCTCAATGGCGAATTGCAGAATGCTGCCACCGGTCGAGAAGACCGACTCCTGGATCAGTCGAATTCGCTCATCCAGTCTGCCGTCGACAGACGGCGATTCATCTGCTGCACCCAGGTTAGTAAAAACGATCTGCACTCGACGAAACTCTGACAGCCAACGGTCTCCAGAAACATCCGTATCGTGCACAACACTCGGCAGGAACGATTGCAGAACGTTCGAGTTCAGTGTGTACTCGATAGGCGGTGTTGTAGGGTCACTCAAAGCCGCGTCGGCCGCGTCGACCGGATCGGTTAGCCGCACCTCGACACAGAAACCTTCGGCCGTCGCAACCACATCCTCAACGTGAACCGCAACCTCAGCAGATAACAACACTCCGGAAACGGGTGCGCGATCTTCGGCCTGCTGCGCTCTACAGACAGCCTCTCCGCCTAGCAGGTAGCAATAGCGTTCGCTGGTGCCGCCCGTAATTGTGCGCCAGATAAAACCGCTGCCGATTCCCATTCGCAGCTGCAGGGGTTGTGAATGGGCTGTCTGGAGTTTTTGCCATTGCGCCTGAATATCGCTGGCGCAGGCAACGGCTGCCTGCACATTGCCGTCTAACTTACGCTCTGGGTTATCCCAGACGGCCAGGATATTGTCGCCAGCAAACTGTTCAACCTCACCACCATGACGCTGGATACCAGCAATCAGGGGGTCAAACACCTCAGTCAGATGACGCGCCAGGTCTTCTGCGCCATAGGACTGCGAGGCACCCAATCTTTCGGCCAGAGCCGAAGAGCCAGACACATCGATACTCAGAACGGCACCCGTCGATCGCCACTGTTTGGGATGGACCTTCGATAAACCGTTGAGACTGGCAATCAGTGCCGGTGCTAGAAGTGCAACCGAGGGCGTATCCTGAGCTGCCGAACGGCGGGAGTTCATCGGGCCTTCTGAGACAGTGTGTTGCACTCGATCGAACCTCCCAAGCTAACTATTGCGCATCGGTTAATTTAGTCTGCTTTCAGCTGCGGCGCTAGCCATTCTTTAGGCTAACCAACTGATTAACATTGAGTAAATCAGTACGACCTGCACCAGCGGGGCTGGTCCAATGCTATCGGTAGGTTCAGATCAAACTGATGCACTGTGGGTCTACCTATGAAGTTTGCTCGTTGGGGTGATATCGTCGATGGCAGCACAAGGTCTCTCCTTGAATACAGTTGTATTGAGGTCACTTCGTGTAAAGCTAGTGGGTACAGGTACAGGTACAGGTACAGGTGAGCGACGAGTCGGAAATTATTCAGAGTGTGTATGCCGTAGCCGTTGAGCCGGAGCGCTACGACGACCTGGTGACAAACTGGGTCGCCAAGCTCAGTGCAGCACTGTTTGCCTATCAGGATAATCCCCAAGACTCAGAATCGGCGGCCCTAAATGACCATGTTGCGCGAGCGACAAAAGTTATTTCCCTGTTAGCGGCTTCTCAAGAAGATGACGCGCCGAATGAGGCTCTTTCTGCAGCGCGAGCACACCCGGAAGCACAGCCTGTGATGCGTGTTGATCACAACGGCGAATTGACCTCATGCAATTCTTCCGCGACTCAAGCTTACGGGGTGAAGGCCGGAGACAAAATACTTGATCTGCCCTTTGATGCCGCTGCGCAGCGAACCATACATGCGCTTGCTGTCAAGCTGATCCGCGAGCAAGCCGGTGCAGCGCCGGCTAGGTTGTCTCGGGCAAACATCAGTAAAGCGCCGTCCACCAGCTTGGTTCATGCGGTGCATAAGGACAGCGGGCAGACCCTGTATTTGTCCTTGGTCATGGATGAACATGCGGAGTTGCATCTGATCAGCACCGATATTGTCTGGCCTGAACGTCTTGACCAACTCATGAGTGACTCTTTTGGCCTGACCAAGGCAGAGCGAGACGTGGGTAAAGGATTGGTCGAGGGTTCAACAATGCATGATATCGCTGCGTCGAGATCGTCGTCGATCGCAACGGTTCGGGCGCAAGCACGCTCTTTGTTTGAGAAAACAGCCACCAATTCTCAACGTGAATTTATGCGCATGGCCATCGGCCTGTCTGCTCTCTACCCTGATACACCCGTTGTCGCGCCGCTAGATGTTGCTGCGACTGCACGAGGCCCGATTCTGCCAGCATCCGAAGATTGGCAGGTGCTGCCTTTGCGCGACGGTCGAGGGTTGCCTTACGCGTTGCTCGGAGACCCTAATGGGCGCCCTTGCTTATATTTACATGATGCGATCTTTGGCCCTGCATTGCCCCGTGAGTTGGTTGAAGAGGCGGTTAGAGCGGGTCTGAGGTTGATTGTGCCTGCGCGCCAAGGTTGGCGGGGTGCCCCAGATTATCCACAGGGCAGCAACGCCTTTTTGCAATTTGCCAGTGATTGCAAAGAACTTATGCGCTTTCTAAAACTCGACGGGGTGCTTCTCGTTGGGCGCGTGATTGGAGCAACCTATGCGTTCGAGATACTGCGCAACGACCCTGCACGCTATGTTGGTCTTCTGGGTATTTCGCCTGCTCTGCCTATTGGCGAGCGAGAAGACATTAATCGCATGGCCCCGCATCATCGTTTGCTGACAATTTCGATCGGTGCTAACCCGACTCTCCTCAATTTTGTAACCCGGGCCGGGTTCGCGATCTACGATCGATTTGGCGCTGAGCGGTTATTGAAAATGATCTATCGCTCATCAAAAGCAGATCTCAAATTAATCGACACCCCTGCAACCTTTGCTGCGATGTCAACCGGGCTTGCATTAAGTGGCGGAGGATCGAAGCATCCGTTTTATAAGGAGCTAAAGGACCGACCGTCGGAATACTGGCATCCGGGCATGGAACTGGGGGTTCCATTCCATGCCTTGCTTGGCGAGCGCGACCCCAGTGCTCGACAACGTCGGGCTGAGCGCATGGTCGAGCTCGGAGTTGATCTCACCTACACCTTGCTGCCTGATGCAGGAGAGTTGTTTGTGCACTCCCATGGGGAAGCAATTGTTGAGGCGATTTGTGCCCTGTTCGACAGAGTGACCGAGAATCCTTCAGGCACTGCCTTGCCTGTCCGCGATTAGTTGTGCTTTGACCTGTCTTGCCCAAAGCACCTCGAGCTGCTGCAGCACCAGGTTGCTGTGGCTATAAAACAGCAATTGCCCTGCATTATCTGTCGAGACTAACTGGTAGTTGCCTAACCCTTCGAGCAGTCGTTGCATTTCTTCAAAAGGGGTGATCTTGTCTTCTTTGCCGACAACGCAAGCGGACGGGACTAACTGACTGGCTGCCTCTAGTTCAGCTCGCCAATCGGTTAGCGCCAGATAGCCGTCTTTGCAGAACGCGTCTACGCCTTGATACACGGAGTGTGTCAGGCCTGCGGACAGGGTGTCGCAAATCTGTGGATCAGCAATCGCCATCATATCGGGCGGAGAGTGAGAGACGTGAACTTCGAGGTGTCGGCGTGGACCCAGTATGTCGATAGCCGCTACTCCTACGCGCACCAAAAATCGCGTGGCTAAGTCAGATCGGAGGAACGTCTGAGCCATGATGCGAGGTCGTTTAGGCAGGCTCGCTATCATCGCTTCGTCACAGCGGCCACCAAAGCCGACATTCAACATCGCCAGGCTTCTTTGTGGTTTGCGAACCACAAAATTTGCAGCGAGCCCTGCTGATGACATGCTCCCCAGGATAACCGCCGCCTCGATGTTCTCGTAGTCGAGCAGCGCGCACAGGTCGTCGACGGTCTGGTTAACTAGTGCCTCGCCCTTTAAAGCGACACTATCAGATTGGCCGAAGCCAGGCCGAGAGGGTGCGATCACATGCCAGCCGTTATCAGCGGCACGGCGCTGGGCAGAAGGCAGCCACATTGGCCCGCCCATCATGTGGTGTAGGAATAATAGTGGTCGACCGTTAGGGTCGCCAAATTCGAGAAAACACAGCTGTCTGCCGTCTTGAAGAGTCATCCTCCGCCAGCCCTTCGAGAGGCGGGCATGGGTGTTAGTGGCCTCGATCGCCAGACGCGTTTCGCCAACCTGCGCAACCAGAGCGACCACCTGCCGAATCAGATCTGTCTGCGAATTTGCGCCCGTTTTGTCGAGCAACCCACGTATCTGCTTACGTGTCGTGTTGATCGTAACGTGGCGGAGTTCACTAATCTGGTCTGCAGGGTACCCTTTAACAAGATAGGCAAGGGTCAGCAGTTCGGCGGCTGTGAGCTGGAACTCTGCCCGCAACATGTCTTGTGTGGCTCCGTCAAACTCGACGCTGGCTTCAGCGATGAGAAATCGACGGTCTGCGAGTTTTGGCGTTTGCGCTTCAAGCTCCGTGATGATGATGCAGTTTTGCAGCTTCCCGTCGGGTGTTTTGAGGGGCAACAAACGAGTTTGGCCACTCTTGGAACTCCACTCTTGTAAAGCCTGCGTCACCTGTTCACAGAAATGTTCGTCTGGATGAAATTTGGCGAGGGAGCAGGGCAGCTTGATGTCTATTGCCCGATTGCTGGCGGTAACCCGATGGCGGCTATCGCAGATGAGCGCCGGCCAGCTTATCGTATCGACCGTCGATTGCTCGGCGTCGATCGCTTGCCGTTGACGGCCCAGCTTGTCGAGTATTTCCAGTGCTCGGCTAAAGTGGGCGGCATAGGCTGCAGCGGGATCCTGTATCGGTTCGTTCGATTCGCTTATCCGTTTTAGGTAGGTTTCCCAGGCATCGAGTAGGCTCTCATAGCGCTCCGGATCTACGGTTGCCGCGTAGGCCTCCTCCAAGACGACGGGCAAGCCATCAGAGGGAGTGTCCTCTGCAGAAGCGTCCTCAGAAGAAGTCTCTCCATACAGCGTTGCTGTCACTGTGGCTGTTGTCATTGTGTCTGCTGTAATTGGGGGCAAAAGCTCTCTCCTTGCCCCCATTATAATTTTTGCGCCCGCGACTCCTATTATCAATATTGATGATGCGACGAGCTGCTGAGATGTGCAGGATCGCGTCTCTGATCTGATAGCACGTCCAAATTTGGGTTGTCGGAGTGGTTGAAAAACGCGGGAGGGAAGCCAGCGATGACTTTGATGGAGCGAGTGAACGGTTGTATCGGCCTGAGCCAGGATGCGGATGGGCCAAAGAGTTCAAGTTGGATAGATCGACCGGGGCTGGCTTGTCTGCTTTGTGGGGCCATCGTTCTTTTCATTGCGTTGGGTCTCAAGTGGGTCGAGAAAGACCCCTCGGTGGATGCCTTTGTTCCTGCGGACCATCCGGCAGCGCTCACTCGAGCGGCAGCGCAGGAGCTCTTTGCGCTGGAAGACCCCCTGGTGCTGGGCATGGTCGCCAGAGATGGCGCCAGCCTGTTTACACCGGATGTGCTCCGCGCTTTTCGCAGAATGGCGTCACAAATCGCTGAACTGCCTGGCGTGGAGGGGGACGGATTGGTGAGTGTGCTTAGCGAGAGCGCTATTTTGGGAGCCTCTGGCAATAGCGGTGATCTGCAAATAGAGCGAATAGTGCCGGACGGCGACATCACTGGTTCGTCTGCCCGTCTTGCTCATGAGCGATTTATGAGCATGCCAATGATGCTGGGTCTGTTGGGTAGCGCTGATGGCAGCACGTTAACCATGATCGTGCCGGTAGACGATCCGAATGATTCCGTTGCGATCTACCGAGCTGTGCTGGCTATTGCGCAAGCTGAAGCACCAGATGATGTTACCGCCCATGTTGCTGGAGTGGCCGCAATGAACGCTGGCTTAGCCTGGATGGTGGATACCGACACACGCGTGTTTGTTCCAGCAGCGGTGTTTGTGGTGTTGATTGTACTTTTTCTGTCGCTGCGGTCTTGGCGCGCGATCGTCGGTCCTGCTGTGGTGATAGCCGGTTCTACGGCCATTGCGGTTGGGGCGCTAGGCTGGCTGGGTGGTCGCTACTATCTAATTACAACCGCGCTTCCTGTGGTTGTCATGGCCATGGCTGTGGCAGACAGTCTTCATCTCAGCGCGTTTTATCTGCGAGCGCGACGCCTTGATCCTTTTGGTGATCGCAAGCGAGCACTCGATCATGCCCTGCGTCATACGCGCGCTCCGATCGCGTTCACGAGTATTACTACAACCGCTGGCTTTTTGGGGCTGGTTATCGGTTCGCAGATGCAGCCCATTCGTGAATTTGGTCTGTTTGCTGCGATTGGTGTGCTGGGCGCCTGGCTATTGAGTGTAAAACTTCTGCCGGCGGTGATTTTGCTCCTGCGGGTTGAGCCCCGTGACAAGCTGGTTGGGGCGTCGGATGCAAAGGCAGATTTTGTAGTTCAGCGCATTACCCAGTTTGCTTTTGGGAGGCCAATCTATTCGCTGGTGTTAATGGCGAGCGCGCTGCTTGTGATGGCTTGGGCAGGCCAGCAGGCTCAGTTTGACTACCAGCGCCAACACTACTTTGAGGTGGACAATCCGGTTCGGATAGCCGATTCAGAACTGAACGCTCGACTGGATGGCTTGAATTTCCTGGACGTTGTTGTTGCAGCACCCGCAGACGATGGTCTGATCAGTGTGGCGGCCATGCAGTCAATGGACCAACTGCAGGAAGAGCTTAGACAGATTGATGGGGTTGAACGTGTGACCAGCATCGTTGATTACATGAAAACAATGCATGGTGCGTTATCGGGAGAAGTGGAGCAGCTACCGCAGCGACAGAATGCCCCGGCGCAATACATGTTCCTCTACGAAGCCTCCGGTTCGCCTGAAGACTATGAAGAAGAAATAGATTACGAATATCGCCATGCGTTGCTTAGGGCGCAACTAAAAACAGACGCCTATCAAGAGACCAGGATTATCGTCTCAAGATTCAAGAGTGCCATTAGTCGGTTCAACGCCACGCACACGCTGCAGGCAGAAGTTAGCGGTCGTGTCGCAGTTAATGAAGGGTGGATGAGCTTGCTGGCTGCAAATCACTTTGTGGGCCTGGCGATTGCGTTGATCCTTGTTGCCGCTAGCTGTTTTATTGCTTTTCGAAATGCTTGGCTAACAACTTTAGCGATGCTTCCGGTATTCACGGGAGTTCTTTTTGTCTATGCCTTGATGGGTTTGGCGAATATTGATCTGGCCCCGGCGACGTCCATGACAAGCGCGATAGCAACAGGCTTAGGCGCTGATTTTGGAATTCACTTGATAGCTCACATCCGTCGAGAGCAAGCAGCGGGTGCGACACTGTCAGAAGCGCTTGATTCCAAGTATCTGCTGATTGGGCGAGCCTGCCTTTATTCCGCTATTGCTCTCACATCTGCACTATTAGTGGTTTGTTTAAGCTCAGCTCCACCGTTGCGCTGGTTTGGTGCGTTAGTCGCCGCCGGAACCTTAGGTAGTTTGTTTGGCGCGCTATTTTTGATTCCTGCCTGTCTGGGATGGAATGAGCGAAGGGGAAAGACAATAGAATTTGCACATGCTTTAGGGAGGAGCACTCGATGACGTCGACACTTTATTTGAGCAGATCAGTTTGTCGAAGACTGAAATTGATCGTATTGGTTTTACTGGTTGTGTATGCGCAGCTTAGCGATTCGCAGCTTACTTATGCGGAATCCCTTACTGCGGTGCCAATGGGAGCTGAGGAATTAGCGCAACGTGTAAATGGTAGGGCTGCCAACGAGGGGCGAACCGGGACCATGCACTTTGTTTTAACTAACAAACGTGGACATCAGCGAAAACGAACGGCGCAAATATTTCATGCTGATCTAAATAGTGAAACGAGTGTGGCGATTTACTTTACCGCACCGAGCGCAATTCAGGACACCGCCTTTTTGAGCCTTGATCGGTCGGAAGCTGAGCAGGATGAGAACTGGTTGTTTTTACCCGCGACCCAGCGAGTTCGTCGACTGCCGGTTTCTGAGCGTGGTGACCACTTTATGGGTACCGACCTAACCTATGGTGATATAAAAGATAACTTTAAATTTCCGGCAGATGATTGGATATTTGATGTCTGTGACGATAACCAGCGTCTCGTTTTTGACCAGCCCTGTCTGACCGGTGAAGCTGTATCGCCGAAAGTGGCGTCTGAGCTGGGCTATAGTCGTTTCATTGCAAGTATTGATCCTGCGACATGGTTTCCTAGTGTTGTGCGCTATTTTGATCTGCAAGGTCGGGAGCTTAAAGAGGTTAAGGTTGAACGCCAGGAGCTCATTGGCGATGCCTGGACCGCAATGTCGTTTACTCTGCAAAATCGGCAGACCAATCACTCCACTGCAGTTAGGTTCACCGATATGGAATATCGACCCGACCTGCCGCCGGTCGTATTCGCAATCGACTCTATGGAGTTTGGGGTGCCAGAGCTGCCGAAGTTGGTGTCGGGTGAAGACTAAAACTGGTCCTCAAGCCTCGCTTAGCCTTAAGAGTGTTCTTCTCGCCGGCTTCTTCCTGGCAGATCTGTCCTTTGTGAGTGCTGCTCCTGTTCAACTGAGTACTCAGGCTTCCTATTGGGCTGGAGTTGAGTATGAAGGAGGGGAGACCGCAATTAATCGGCTCTCGATCAGCTCGAATCTAAAGAAGCGCTGGGGGCGTCGCCTGCACCTTGACGTTGAAGCATCTTTTGACTGGGCAAAAGATGAGGCTGGTCTTGGAAGTACTTCAGCCTTTGCACCACTCTCATCCCCGGTTGTGAAAACTAATCGCCTGAGAGCGCAAATAGAGCGAGCCACCCTCCGTTATCGAAACAAGTCTTTCTCGGCAACTCTAGGTAAGCAGGTGCTTGCTTGGGGGGTGCTCGATGGATTGCGAATTGCAGATCGAGCTGATCCGGTTCGACTGCGAGACTTTGTGTTGGCTGAGCAGCGCCCTGAGAGGCTTGGTCGATGGGGTCTTCGGGTTCGTACTAACCTAGGTGAAAGTTCACTGGATGTGGCCGCGTTTTTTGACAACACGGCGGACCAGGCCCCGTCGTTGGGTGGTGCATTTTTCCCAACTGCCAGTCGGTCTCTCGGCGGCTATGACTTGGGGGCACTTGCCGTTGCAGGTGTGCCAACAGTTGACGCGCGCGGACATGGCCTAGCGCAAACCACATGGGCTATGAAACTCGCCAGACGAATGGGTGCCTATGATGTGCAGATGATTGGATTGCATGGACCTGATACTCAACCGGTTTTTGCGCAAGGTTCGCCAACTGAAATTCAGCTGCGTTACCCGACGCGGTCAATGGCTGCTCTGACGGTACAGCGAGCGCTTGGTGGGACGGTGGTGCGCTTTGAGACGGCCTACATTCCCGATCAGAGTACTAATCTGGAGGGCCAAGGTCAGCAGACTCAGGTTGGTCGTTTTTTGGCGGGTGTTGGTATCGATTTTCGACCGGGTGGACGTTGGTTTGTGAATGCCCAGCTGGGGTTGGATCAGCTCGAGGCCGCCGAGGCAGACTATGCTCGACCACGCACCGACCTTATCGCGACTCTCAGGGTGCAGCGAAACTATGTGCAAGATCGCTTGGAACTTAAGGCAGAGCTGATTGGGTCTGTGCAAGACGGGGATGGTTATCTGGGTGCAGCGATGGGCTGGCAGTTTAACGACAAGCTCAAAGGGGCAATCGGGACCGATATTCTTTTTGGTGCCAGAGACGAACTGTTTGGCCAGTTTGATAACCGTTCCAGAGCCTGGCTGCGTTTAACATATGCGCCCTGAGGGGTGTGTGGCGTAGTGAGTCTTGTATTGGCAGGTTAGCGTATTTTGGTCTTTAGACCCAGTGTGAAGCTGGGGGCACCCGACCCAGTATCGCCGTTCATAAAGCCAGTTGGTATTATTCTGACAAAGCGCACATTGGGGTCAGTACCGTCACCGCTGTCGGAGGGTTGATAGGTGAAATCGATTCCATCGAAGGAGAAAGAGAAGCAATCACTCATATCCGAAAAACCGCCAAATGGGCAGCTTAGGTTGGTTGCTGGTGTTCCGTCAGTGAACAACACCGGTCCGGTTCCGCTCCCGCTGAAATCCGCCAGAACCACATCCAGTTCATTGGGTAATTCCTCGGTCACAATTACGCTGCCTTCATTGGGAGCGGAATTGCCTGTATTGGTGACAGTTATAAGGTAGATGACAATTGCCCCGGGTAAGCCGAAATCGCTGCCATCAGCATTGATTGTATCGGTACGGATTTTTGTCACTCCTAGATTGGCGCGCAAATTGGCGTGGAAACTGTTGGAGAAGGCGACGATCGCTGCCTGTTCTGCATCACTGGTCGCGATAACACGTTCAACGTCCTGATCGGTGTCTTCATCAACTCTGACCGAAATATTGGCAGCGTCGATTGTGCAATAGCGGAGCCAGCCTCCATCAGCGTTGTTTCGACTATTCTTTTTCGCGACCACAACAGGAGTGGTCGCCCCGCTGATACCATGCGCATTGCTAAAACATCCGTTATCCCAACCGAGTATGCTGGCTGGCGAAGTATCCGCATTCCAGTTCACTATGGCGCCGTTTGTTGCCGGAAAGCTGCCTGATCCGCCATCAGGAAAAGCAATCCAGCCAATTGTTTCGGTACTGGGGAAAGGGCCTGTAAAAGCCTGACTTCGGTCAAGCGCTACCTGAAAACCGTTGAGCGATGGGTTTTGGACGATAGAGGTGATATGCGGACGCGAAGGCCCCTGTGCGGGATTGTTTGTTTCGCTATTGGCAGTCTGCAAACTGTGCAAAATGGTGGGAGGAACAATGAGCGGTGAGCTGAAATTTACACTGGCCCAACTCGCGACCCCGCCGGTGAAACCTGGGCCAAATTGCACCGCATTGGTTGAAAATGTTCCAGCTTCTATTACCGAGTTGTCGGGTAGCACGTGGCGACCAGGTTCAACGGCAATGTAATGAGTGACCATCACCAAATGACGGCCATCCCAATTGTCAGTTTCCACAGTTAATTCGTCAAAACCAGTGGTTGTGACGTTTGTTATCGTGATGGAGGCCGAGTTGCCGCCATTGGATGATCCAATGACAACAACGATAGGCGGTGTATCGAACGGTTGTTGGAAGGTGACGCGATCGGGCGTGCGATTGGTCCCCAAAGTATCGTGAGTGGTGAAAATTCCCGCTTCGATACGACCTGCATGAGCCGGCAACTGGATAAACAGGGCTACTGCCACGAGCGTACCAGACACCAAAAAGCCACCGCAAATTGCGCGCATTGTCAAACCACTACTGCACCTAACCATGGTGCAAATATATAGAACCAAGGGTCATTTGTGCAGTGTCAGAGGTCGGGATAATCTTGGATGAATGAAGCTACAGTCAGGTCAACGTTAAAGAGTTCGAGCGGAGTGCCGCAACCGTAACTAGCTCCAGCGCATGACATTCGTCTTCAAACAGGCTGGTCGGCAAGTGTCATACAGCCTGTGCACCGCCGATAGCGAGATACAATCCAATGTATGTTCTTCGCTTTATGTCCTCCCCCTCTTAGTTGTGCTCCTTGCAGGAACATCCTCGTAAAACTGATAAGCAGCCTACCAGTTAGTGGTGCAGTTCTGCCTGGCTGTCTGGATTGAAGTAAAAGTATTGCGATCAATATGACCACAAAACGTTTAGCGATCTAGCGGAACTAACATCCGCGAATGTGGGTTTTTTGACGGTAAATCTGGCGATCCGTCAAACGGCCGGCGTGTCGGAGGTGAGCTCGAAAACAGGCTGTGCGAAAAAATGCAAACCCGTCCACATCTCGAAAACAACCTAAAGAAGAGTAGGGAAAACTCAACTAATCTAAGCATTAACAGGTGACTGGCCGATCTCGCGGCAGCACTCTCGAATACAGCATCACCACCAGAGCCGGAGCAAACCATGAGCAGTTCTACTGACAACCACAACGAGCAGGTTGCGGCAACAAAAAACGGCTTTAACCAGCAGGCATATATCGATGCGATCAATCGCCAGCAGGCGGTGATCGAATTTGATCTCGATGGAAAGATACTACACGCTAACGAAAACTTCCTGTCTGTTATCGGCTACGAACTCTCTGAAGTGACTGGCCAACACCACAGAATATTCTGTGAATCGCAGTTCACTGAGTCAGTAGAGTATGAAAAATTCTGGCAACGCTTGCGCAGTGGAGAAACGCATTTCGGAGAATACAAGAGGATTACCAAGAGCGGCAGCGAAGTTTGGATTAACGCGTCTTACAACCCAATTTTGGACAAAGACGGCAAGCCACAAAAAATTGTCAAATTTGCAACTGATGTTACCGAAAGCTCGCTGCGAAATGCCGATGCAAAAGCTCGAATGGCCGCTATTGATCGAGTCCAAGCCGTTATCGAATTCGACCTGGACGGCAAAATACTTACCGCGAACAAAAACTTCCTCGACACACTTGGTTACGATTTGGACGAAATCGTCGGCAAGCATCACCGAATGTTCTGCGACTCAGAATACACTTCTTCAACTGAGTATCAAGACTTCTGGAAACGGTTGAATGAAGGCCGACACGATAGTGGAAGCTATCAGAGGCTAAATAAAACAGGGGAGGAGATCTGGATACAGGCGTCTTACAATCCGGTATTCGACGTTTCCGGTAACGTCCTGAAAATTGTCAAATTTGCAACAGATATTACCAAGACAGTTCAGAAAAACTTCGATTTCGAAAGCAAGATAAACGCTATCGACAAGGCTCAGGCGGTGATCGAATTTAGCCTCGAGGGCCAGATTCTAAATGCCAATAAGAATTTTCTAAGCACACTGGGTTATTCACTGGAAGATATCGTCGGCAAGCACCACCGCATGTTCTGCACCAAAGAATTCACAGCGAGTGCAGAATATGACGATTTCTGGAAACGATTGAGAGAAGGGGAGGCGTTCAACGGCCTGTTCGAGCGCGTTTCTCGAGAGGGTGACACTGTATGGATTCAAGCCAACTACAACCCGGTCCTCGATCCGCACGGCACTCCCGTCAGAGTGGTCAAGTTTGCAACTGATGTCACTAACGAAATCAACGAGCGCGATAGCGTTCAAGCGCGGGTTCAGAAGGTGAGCGGTTCCCTTGCTGTCATGTCCGATAACATTTCCAATGAAACAGACAAGGTTGCTGAGGGCGCGCAAGCGTTGGGCGCAACTACTGAAGAAATGAGTGCTTGCGTCGAAGAATTGAGCGCGTCGATAGACTCCATCGCGCAAAACAGCAAAATTGCCGACGAACAAGCCAAAACGACCAAACAACATGCTGAGATTGGTGGCTCAGCTATAGACCAGTCTATTGAGGCAATGGAGCTGATCAACAAGTCATCTGAAGAAGTGCAAGACATACTAATGGTCATCGGCGAAATAGCCAGCCAGACCAATTTGTTGGCGTTTAATGCGGCAATAGAAGCCGCACGTGCGGGCGAACACGGTTTAGGCTTCTCCGTAGTGGCGGATGAGGTGCGAAAACTAGCGGAGCGCTCATCGAAAGCGACTCAGGACATCTCTAAGCTCATTGGCGAATCTACCAAGCGTATTGAGCGCGGGAGCGAGGTGTCGAAGGAAGCCAGCGACGCTTTCCAAAGCATTGTTACAGGTGTGGTAAACACTGCAAATTCGATCTCTGAGATATCGGTTGCTACTGCCGAACAGCAGGCCGCAGCAAGGGATGTCGCAGGCGCGATCGAGCAGGTTGCAAACTCTGCCGAAACCTCCGCACACGCCACCCACGCAATTGCCGGCTCTACGAAAGAACTTTCTGATGAAGCCAACAAACTTATGGAAACATTCCAAGCACAGGCTTCTTAGTCAAGAGAGAAATATTAACAATGGATAGCAAGCATTTCGGGGCGTTTAGTAGTCTTGTTCACAGTTTGACCGGCGTTACGATCGACCCGAGTCGAAGCTCAATGTTGGCCTCTCGTGTGGGTAGCCGGATGCGTCAAACCGGTGTCGACGATCACTCAGCCTACTATCAGCTGGTATTAAACGATAAGCAGGAACAGCAGCTGTTTATCGATAAGGTGACCACGCACGAGACGTCCTTTTTTCGTACCCCAAGAATTTGGCAGTATATTGAAGAGCAGTTTCTAGTCGACTGGGAATCGAGGAATCCAGAAAAAACCTGCAATATTTGGTCTGCAGCCTGCGCGAGCGGAGAAGAAGCCTATAGCCTGGCTATCATGATGAGCGAACACTCGCGGTCCAACGCCAAATTTCGCTTTAGTATAGATGCATCTGATATTTCCGAAGAGGTTGTTAGCCGCGCGCGTGAAGGCCAATACAAGCAACGCGCGATAAAGCGGTTTAGTCAAGATCGTGATGAAGTCTTTTCTCGCTATATTACTGGTAACGAAGATCATTACACAGTAAGTGATAAGCTGAAGCCGCTTACCAATTACTTCAGTCACAACTTATTTGAAAAAGCGCCGACGAACAGAAAATACGATCTTGTTTTGCTCCGAAATGTTCTGATCTATTTTACGGCGGAAGATCAAAACAGGGTTTTGCAAAACATACGTAGTGCAATGAATGATGATTCCACCCTGATTATTGGCGAATCCGAGAGCATCCATAAACTCGATTGCGGATTTTACGACATACAGCCACTGATTTACACAAACACACAAGCAGCACCTCTTACGGTCGCTGCCAGTGGGTAAATTAAAAGAGGTTAATGTACACATAGGTGAGGTGAAAATTGCAACCAATGACACCCAGCTAAAAGCGATCTTTGGATCATGTGTTGGCGTTGCGTTGTTTTGGAGAAAACGCAGCCTCTGTACGCTCACTCACTGCCTTTTGCCCAGTAGCCCTCAGCCCACTGAAGAGATAACGGGGCGCTGGGTCGATGTTGCCATTGCATCGTCCCTACGTTTAATGGACGCGACTCGCGCAAACCACCGACAAATCGAAGCTGTTGTTACCGGTGGCGGTAACATTGTCCAGACTCAAAGCGAAGGTAAGACCTTGGTCGGGGCTTCAAATGTTGCCGTTGCACTTGAGACGCTGAAGAGTTTGCGTATTGCAGTTATCGAAGAAGATGTGGGAGGAGACTATGGACGCCGTATCATAGTGAACGGCGCTTCACTGGAATATCGAATAGAGCGTATTCCACGCTCGAGCAACGTTTGAGACTAACCAATGTCAAATGAAAAAGGTGATCAGCCACAGTTAGAGAATAGTGTTTTCGGCTCATTCTTGCTTGGACAGGACGAATTCGCTATTCCTGCTAGCGCGATTGAGGACGTTATCAACGCGCCGGAACGCATCACAAAGCAACCCCTAGCACCGGCTTACCTGCGAGGAATACTTACTCTCCGAGGTATGACGGTACCGGTGATCGATTTGCGGATAATGTTCGCTATGCCAGATACCCAAGACACAGATCCCTCAGGGAAGAAGGTTGCGATTTTAGAGTATGGCAGCCACCACGTCGGACTTCTGTTTGATCAAACGGGCGAGGTGTTTCGACAAAACCAGGCGGGTTGTGAATATTCTGCCTACGGGGACGGCGGCCATGAATCCATCACAGCAGGCGCTTTTCATTTTGATGGTAGCACGCGGATCATTCAGTTATTAGATGTTCTCGCCATTGTTGAATTGGATGGTGTGCCGTTAACTCGTGAGCAAGACCAAAACCGCCACACTCAAGCTCAAATTCGATCAAGAGGTAATCGGCGTCAGGCAATCTCCTTTCGGGTGAATGTCACCGAACTGGCTCTGGACATCGTTGCCATACAAGAAATCGTATTAGTTGAGGAGATAGAAAACCGTTCGCTTGCTAGTGGTATTTGTATTGGCACCTACAATTTGCGAGGCCAGACGGTTCCTCTTATCAATCTTGCGTCAACCCTGGGTTTTGGCGAGAAAGTCGATATAAACAAGCTGCGGGGGTCAAGATTCCTCATTGCTCGCACAAAAGGGCAGTTGTTTGGCCTGGCTGTTGATGAAATATGTAACATTATCCCTTACTACAAGGATGAAGTGCTCGCCTTCCCCGTGATCAGTATCCGGATACCGGAATTATTCCTCGGCTGTATTCACACCCAAGAACAAGAAGAAGTCTTTCTGGTGGACATTGATCGTCTTCTATCAGATGAGGAGATATCTGAGGCCACAAGGGGTCACAGCGGTCTTTTTGGAAAATCTAGCGACGACCCAACCGCAAGAAAGGAGGCCTATCGCGGCAACGCAGAAACGTTCCTCACGTTTCACATCGACAAACTCTATGCCATCAGCATTCTGGATATCATAGAAGTAGTAAACTACCCTGGTGAGCTGCTGCGCCCTCCAATGCTCGGTCATCCATTTGATGGCGTATTAAACCTGCGGGGTGAGCTAATCAGCATCGTCAACGCACGCAAGTTATACGACCTAGAAGACCCGGAAGTTATTAACCAACATGTCATCATTTTCGAGTATCTAGGAAATCGATTTGGCCTAGCCATACAGGCAATTGAGGCCATTTCGCACGTTTATCCAGACGAGCGCCAAGAGTTACCTAAGGCGCTAATGGACCAACAGTCGTTAATCGCCGCCGACGTTAAAGAGGTTATTTTCCGCCGCGCAGAAGAGATGACAGACGCAAGAGACCTTTCCATTCTGGATATAACCGCTGTAGCACAGCGAATTGCTCCTGCTTCCAGAGACGATCAGGCCGCCTGACTTTAACCTCACCATGGCCAAGATTACTTGGCCGCTAAAGGTGCAGAGTGCTAGAACGCCTGAGTAGTGGGTTGAGTGCTTGGGAAGTTCCCGCTTCGGGGTGCGCCGTTAGCTAACTTCCAATAGCGACTCGATTGTCGGTGCTATGTCATGAAGACCTAAGATGCCGTGCGCGGCATCGAGTGCTACGGCGCTGCCGGGCATACCCCAAACGGCGCTGGTGTGCTTGTCTTGAACGAGATTCAGTGCCCCGGCATCGCGAAGGTGGAGCATGCCATTGGCTCCATCTTTGCCCATGCCAGTCAACAACAAGCCCACAGATGACTTTCCCGCACACTTGGCTAACGAGCTAAACATAACGTCAACTGAAGGTCGGTGACCGGAACAAAGTTCTCCAGGGCTTACGTGCATTCTCAAGCTGGAATCACGCCCCTTAAAGCTAAGATGGTGATCACCAGGAGCAACGTAACAGGACCCTGGTTCGAGAGGTTGGTTGTCCTGTGCTTCCATCACGCGAAAGCGTGACAGCGAGTCGAGTCGCTCGGCAAAAGGAGCCATGAAATTGGCTGGCATATGCTGAGTAAGCACCAAACTACAGTCGGGTAGGTAGAGATTCTCCAATACTTCTCGAACGGCTTCCGGCCCCCCTGTTGAGGATCCTATAGCGACGACTCGACGTAAGTCTTTGCTGAGCGGGCGCTGTTCTTGTAATTGCGCCTGCCAAGCACCAAATTCTGGCTTTGCTTTGAAGGGTTTCTTTGTAGAGCGGTTCTGAGCTACCTTAGTTCGACCCGCATTCTTTACTCGTTGGTTGATGTCTTGAACGTAGTTTTCATAATCAGAGCTGCTTCCGGGGTGGCGTTTAACTAGGAAATCTACAGCGCCGATGCTGAGAGCCTCAAGGGTGACCGCCGCCCCGGCAGCGGTGAGTGATGACAACATGACAACTGGCATTGGCCGCAAGCGCATCAAATTTTTGAGAAAGGTAATGCCATCCATTCTAGGCATTTCGACGTCGAGAGTAATGACGTCAGGCTGCATAGTCTTGATCATGGAGCGGGCTTCAAATGGATCAAGCGCGTAACCAACTACCTCAATTTCAGGGTCTTTAGACATGATCTCCGAAAGAAATTTGCACATTGCTTTCGAGTCGTCAACGATAAGTACTCTTACTATAGTTGCCATTAGAAAAGCTCGATGCTGCCTTCGGTGGGTGTAGCGACAACATTTTGAAGCATCTTTTTCTCACTTTTCACAACGTAACCTGTATAAACATCCCGAAGTTTCTTCATTCGCGCTCTTCCTGTTTTCGGTTCATAGAGAACTTTCCTTGCGTAATCATGACCAACGTCGTGGCTGGTGATGGGGATGTTTTCGGTCGCGAGATAGCGCATTGCGAAATCAACATTAGTTGCACCAACATCGGCGCTGATGTCGAGTATTTTACCGCCGCCAAACAACTTGACTTCGAAGTTTGTTCGAGTGCCGCCCATTTTTATGATTGTGTTGATAAGATTTTCCATAGCAAAGTTGCCGAAACGATTTGCCGCGCTAGCACCACCTCCCCAAGAGTCAGCGCGATCTGCATCGCCCATTGGGAGCATGAAATGATTCATACCACCGACCCCAGCGAACGGATCTCTGATGCATGCTGCGACGCAAGAACCAAGAACAGTCACAATTTGTACCGCTTTAGTCGAGACAAAATAATCGCCAGGCGCAACTTTGGCTAAGCTTGTACCATCGGCCTTTTGTACAATGGTAGCGTTACCGCTACTTGTTGGTCCGTCTCCCATCATACTTTTGTCGAGGTGCGCTGAAATATCGTGTTACCGATTCTTTTGTAGTATTTGTCGACATCTTTTACTGCTTCCGAATGGCCAAGAAACAAATAGCCGCCTGCTCTTTGAAGCTTAGCGAAACCAGTGACAATTTTCGTTTGCTGATCGGGGCTAAAATAGATTAAAAGATTTCGACAAAATATGATGTGCACGCCGGCTCTAATGGGCCAAGAGTCGAAAATATTCAGTTTTTTGCAGATGAGTGCTTCCCTTAGCTCTTGCTTCGCGAGTATCTTTCCATTTGCAGGCGCTTCAAACCACTTGCTGGAGCGTTCGCTACTTAGACCACGCACACTGTCTTCCCGATATTCTCCGTTTTTTGTGTCTAGAATCATCTCTGTATTCAGGTCGGTGCACAAAATTCGAAAGCTGCCTGGCTTGCATGATGGATTTTCGAGCATTGCCATGGCGATAGAGTAGGGTTCTTCGCCAGAAGAACAGCCTGCGGACCAGACTCTAATAGGCTCAGCGATTTTGCCAGGAGGTATGAGCGCGGGAACAACGTTGTCGCGCAAATACTCAAAGTGATGTGGCTCGCGAAAAAAGTATGTGAGATTAGTGGTGACCACATTCGTAAAGGTTTCAATTTCTTCAGGATTACCGCTTTTTAGCAGCGCAAGGTACTCATCGAAGGTGCTTAGTCTCAGTGCTCGAAGACGCCGCGTGAGCCTTGCGTAGAGCATCGAGCGCTTGCTTTCGTCAAGTTGAATACCTGTGAGTTTGTGGCCAAGTTCGAGAAACTCAGTTAACTGATATTCTTCGAACTTTTCGGGAACGGATGTCGGCCCTTGATTCGCGAGCTGGGTTTTCATATTCAGTTTCCCTGCTCTATCAATTCGGTAAGCCACGTCCCGTCTTCTCGCACAGGAGCGGATTTGCCGACTGGTACAAGTAGTTTACTTAGGTCGCCTTCCGGATGGTCAGCTAGTAATTTTGTAGTGTTGGCCAAAAACTCAATGCGTTGGCGCATTTGGTCAAATGATTGCATACATTTTATATAGCGGCCCATCAATTCAGGATCGAGCGTTGATTCGCTCGCAGCTAGTACCTCTCCAACCACCGTAGCGAGCTCTCTATGAGATTCTTCTTCTTGAGCAACAACTGCATTGATACGCTCGAGTAGCTGCTTTGAGATACGTGGAACTAGGCCTTCGATCACTTAGAAACTCCGAGTAGATCCGTCATCGATGCCAGCTCAATGGCGTCTCGCAACGCCTCGCTAATATCTTGCCATACGATTGAAGTGCCTTGTTGTACCAGCGTCGCCTGTGTCGCGGCTAACAGTTGCAGGGCGCAGAAATCAACGGAAGTTACTGATTCTCCAGAGACCTCTAAGGGGCTTTCATTAGACAAAAGGGCATCTAGTTGCTCGTGAACAGATGTCACTGCGTCAATTTTGAATATTTCCGGTAGTGTCAGAGCTTCATTGGTCATTGCTCGCCTCCTCTGGTTCAAGGTTCTCAGGGAGGTCGGAGTCAACGATTTTGTCGAGATTTAGAACAATGACCAGTTTTTCTTCAGCCTGTGCCAGGCCGTAGATGAAGTCTGCGTCGATACCCGAGGTGATACCCGCACTTGGTTGTATCTGTTCATTTGAAAAGTGATAGACTTCGGATACGCGGTCCACGACAAGTCCCATTACTTTCTCGCTTTTGTCACGTTCGGCGCGAACGATGACAACGGCAGTTTTGTTGGTGAACTCTTTGACGTCACAGCTAAAGCGTCGGCGGAGGTCGATAACCGGGACGATCGCGCCCCGCAGATTTATCACACCCAGCATATGTTCTGGCGACCGAGGTACGTGGGTTACCGGGCTCCAACTCTTGATTTCTTGAACACGAAGAATGTCGATCGCGTATTCTTCTGAATCAAGCACGAATGTTAGGTACTGCGCTGAATTTTCAACCGCAGCCGAATCTTGTGTGTTTGCTTGCATCACGTACTCCAGTTTTTTACTATGCCGCGCTATTAGCTCGGACTTCTGGCGCTAGCGCCGCGGGGTCAAGGATGAGGGCAACGCTGCCATCGCTCATTATGGTTGCTCCGGCAATTCCCCGAACCGCCTGATAGTTATCTTCAAGCGCCTTGATAACGATCTGTTGTTGACCCAAAACCTGGTCAAAGGCGATACCAAAGAGTCGACCATTAGATTCGATAACCACAATCAGCGCTTCAGAGCCCTCACCGGGAAGATCTAGTTCTGACTTCAGATAGATCAGTGGCAAATATTGGTCTCGAAATTCAAACACGGCACCTGAACGCGGCAATGACGAAATATTGCAGACGCTGACCTCAAGCGTTTCAATAATGCTTGCTAATGGAATAACAAATACTTCACCAGATGATGAAATGAGCTGGCCGTCAAGAATGGCGAGCGTGAGCGGTAACTGAATAGTTACGCATGTACCAGTGCCCAATACAGAGTGCAGGTCTACCTGCCCGCCAAGATCCAGTATATTTCGTCGCACTACGTCCATACCAACTCCGCGGCCAGAGACGTCGCTGACTACCTCGGCAGTGGAGAAGCCCGGAGCAAAAATCAGTCGATGAATTTCCGCTTCAGACAGATTATCGTCTGGGTCGACGATACCGCGCTCGATGGCTTTAGCCAAAATTCGCTGTGCATCAATACCTTTGCCGTCATCGGATATTTCGATAATCACAGAGCTGCTTTTATGGTAAGCCGAGAGTTTAAGTTCTCCCTCTTTTGGCTTACCTGCCTCAAGCCGTTCCTGGTGAGTTTCGAGGCCGTGGTCGACAGCGTTTCGTACCAAGTGCACTAGTGGGTCCATCATTTGTTCGAGGACAGTCTTATCGATTTCGGTTTCGGCGCCTTCAACTACCAGATTGACGGTTTTGTCGAGTTTTTTCGAAAGATCTCGGACGAGTCTAGGTAAGCGCGCGAAACCGGTAGACATGGGTAGCATGCGCACCCGCATTACGCTCTCTTGTAGCTGGCGTGTGTTCCGTTCCAGTTCTGCTAGGCGATCTCTTAGTTGATCAGGATCTATGGGCTCATCAGTTTTGGTTAAACCGCTGAGCATCGATTGTGTTATGACAAGTTCTCCAACCATATTGATAAGTTGGTTTACCTTGTCGATGGACACGCGAATGGAGCTGGATTCAGTGGAGGCAGCCGGTTTGGGTTTGGCGGCCTGGGCAGCAGGTGGGCTCGAGCTTTTTGGTGGTTGGGGCGCTGGCAGGGTAGCTGGAAGAACGGAGTCTGCACTCGCAACCAGATCCTCAACGTTTTCTGGTTCAACAGAAACTTCGGTGATCGTGATGTCGCAATCGAATTCAACCCATTCGAAAATCTCATGTATGTCGTCTTCGCTTGTGCTTGTGGTTAAGGTGGCATTCCACGGGAGATAGCATAATTTGGCGTCGTAATTCTCCCAGGGTGGCAGTGCTGAAAAGTCGATATCAAGCTGCAATTCGCCTATACGCTGTAACTCTCGAATCATTAGCAATGGGTCATTACCACGTTGCATCAGTTCGAGTTTCGGTTGAAAGTGAATCAACCAACTACGCTTTTCAGCCACTACAGTTTCGTTCTGTTCTGTGGGGGCGGTTTTGGCCGATTCGTCTGTTTCTGCATTGTCAGACTTTACGACGGCCTTCTCTAATCGTTCCTGCAAGATGAGTCGTTGTGGATGGTCGTCATTTCCCAATGATTCCATGAGTTCTCGCACAACGTCGAGACTTTCAAGAAGTAATTCAACGTCTGCTTCTTCAATGGGCTTCTCGCCAGAGCGCATTTGATCGAGCAGCGTTTCCATGTGGTGTGTGAGTTCTGCAAGGTCTGCAAACCCAAAAGTGGCACCGCCACCTTTGATTGAGTGTGCCGCACGGAACACTTCATTGAGTAGGTCTACAGACTGTTCTGCCTGACTCATTTCAAGAAAGCCACGCTCCAGGGTATCTACATGCTCGCGGCACTCCTCAAGGAACATTTCCTTGAGTTCTTCAAGATCCATTTCATCCACTGGGCTATTTCCTAGTCGATTACACGCTGCAGTGTTTGCAGCAGTTTTTCGGGGTTAAACGGCTTGATCATCCAACCCGTTGCTCCAGCTTCACGGCCTGCGAGCTTTTTCTCCGTTCCGGATTCGGTGGTTAAGACCAACATGGGAGTGTGCGCATAGGAGGGCTTATTCCGGAGCTCGCGAATCATTGTTAGCCCATCCATTCTTGGCATATTGATGTCAACGATCATTGCGTCTACGGCGTTTTCACTTGCTTTAGCGATTCCGTCGATTCCATCACAGGCCTCAACGACCTCGTGGCCCGCAGAACGCAAGGTAAATGCCAACATCTGACGCATAGACGCAGAGTCATCAACTGTAAGAATTGTCGCCATTCGTAATCTCGTAATGTGGTCTAACACTGTGTATCGGCAAAGCCTTCATAAAACTTAGTACGGAATGAGAATATTGCTCACAGAAATCGAAGGCTGATAAGTATGAAAAATTGAACTAGAGTTAAGAACGTGATGTCCAAGGAATGACTGATATGTCAGAGAATCTGACAACGACGCTCGCTAAGGCGGAGGCCGCTCTACGCCTTCCTCCCTCTGCTCTACGAATTTACGAGCTCACGCAGCTCGAGGGTACGTCGCTAGAGGAGCTTGTTAATTTGGCACAGGTGGATCCGACCTTTGTTAGTACGCTTCTGCGTCTAGCAAATAGCCCAACTTATTCGAGAGGGACTGAAGTCACGTCAATAGACATTGCTATTTCACGTCTAGGGTTTAAAGAAGTCGGGCAATTGGCAATCGTTTTGGCGACAGCGAAAGAATTTAGCAAAATGGAGACAGATCTGTTGCGGAGCAGCAGTTACTGGAGTCATAGCGTTACCACCGCTGTTTTGGCGAGAAAGAAGGCGCGAGCTTGCAAGCTAAGTGACAGTGGTATATTTGTCGCAGGGTTGCTGCATGACCTCGCCTTGCCAATTCAATTCAGCCTGTGCGGCGACGAGATGATTCGCGCCCTCGATATTTCGATTATCGATGATGATATTAGCCTGCTCTCTGCAGAATCTCAGATGCTTGGTTTCAATCACACAGAGTTGGGGTCACAGCTCGCTGAACTCTGGAAGCTACCCAGTATTGTGATAGAGACAATTCGGCATCACCATGAACCAGAAGCCGCTGAGCAACACCGGGAAGCGGTGGCGGTGGTTGCGTGGGCCAATATTGTCGAATCATTAGGTACTTCAGACGATTCGGAGTTGACGCCTGCCATGCAACTAACGCTTGAACAGGCTAATTCGATTTTGTCATTAACCAGTTCTAACGATGATGCGCTTCTGGAAGAGGCTCAGCACGAAGCTGTTGACATGCTAGAACTGTTTTGAAAGCTGACTAGTTGACTAGAAAGCTCATCTCTCCAGTTCCATATTTCCCGGCTTCCACGCTAAAGTCGACTCGCTCAAAACCATCAAACGTCAGTTCGGACAGCACATCGTCGCACGCAGCAACGGTAGTTAGTCGTAGATGTGGCGAGCGATCAGACATCAACAAGCTTGACATGATGTTCATCACCTCATACAGGTTTGATACGACGGTATCTGTCAGCGCTTTTTCTGCAACCATATCTTCCACAGCAGCAGGGCCAATCATTGAGAGCGAAGCGCCCATCGCTGCGCACAAAGGCAGGTCAGCCAGACACGCGCCAACCAGTACGTCATCATCGTCAACAAACTGCGCCAAATGACTGAAATTCTCGAGCGCCGTAGTGTCACCCGGCTTAACCTGTGCGTCATCGCCAACCAGCATCGTTAAGGTATCGAGCAAATCTGCTTTGGAGGGAATGTTATATTGAGGCATGTTCTTATCCTAAAATGGGTCCGAGGGTTTTCTCAAACGACTCAGCATTGAATGGCTTTGCAATGAGAAACTGAGCGCCGGCGGCTCGGGCTCTACTGCGCATTTCAGCGGTAGATTCCGTGGTGATGAAGCCAAATTTTGCCGTGTTACCACCTTCACGAATGTGTTCTAGAAACTCGATGCCAGTCATGTTTGGCATGTTCCAGTCGCACAAAATGAGATGCGGGGGGTTATCTTCGACTTTTTCTAAAGCCTGTACCCCGTCCTCAGCCTCCGTTATATCAAGGCCTCCAAAACCTGCTTGCTTCAAGGTCCGTTTCACCAGCATGCGCATGGCTGAACTGTCGTCCACGATTAGTACTTTCACTTTTGCTCCGAATTTTTGCAGGCGGTTGCCTGCTGCAATGGTCTTCCGAAACGATAGCGGCGGTAATTTGGAAAACTTGAGTTCTAATATGCAGGCAAAAATCGAAAAGTTGACTAAGCTTTTGGGGATAGTTGCCGCTATAGCTGTGCGACCCCTGGAACTTGAGACCTTTTCGATGAAAAATATCCCCCTGAAGAAACTGCTGATCGCCTGCATGCTGGTTTGCGGGATTTTGCCAGTGTTGGCCACTGGTTTGTTTTATAACTACCAAGTGAGCAATGAGCTGGCAGAAAATGGTCACGCTATGTTGGATACGGCGCGCACCGCGCGTCAAAAGCATGTCGAAAACTACCTAGAAACTATCGAAAGCCATATTGCGTCAACCGCTACGAGCGTGTCGACAATAAGCGCTATGCGCGACCTCGCAGCGACGTTCTCTGAGATGGGGGCTGAGGCGGGGGCAGCGGAGCTTGATTCCAAAGAAAGCGAAAGACGTTTGCTCAATTTCTATCAGGGAGGCTTTGCTGCCGAATTCGATAACCGCCGAGGCGAGTCGATTGATGTGCGACCGCTGATTCCTGCAGATGAGAACGCCAAACTGGCGCAGTATTATTATCTGGCGGATAACGCCTACCCTTTGGGCCAAAAAGACAAACTCCTCCGCTCTAATGCCGATACTAGCTACGACGACGAGCATGAGCTTTACCATCCACAGTTCAAAGATATGCTAGAGCGCTTCGGCTATTACGACGTGTTTCTGGTCGAACCTACTGAAGGCCGCGTTGTGTACTCGGTGTTCAAAGAAGTGGACTATGGCACCAGTCTTTTTAACGGCCCTTATCGAGATACTAATTTTGCAGCGCTCGCTAGAAAGTCATTGCAGCTATCTCCTGGCCAAACGGTCTTACAAGACTTTGAGTTTTACTTGCCGTCATTTAACGCGGCGGCTGCATTTATCGGCTCTCCAATTGTGGAAAACGGTGTGGTTATCGGCACGCTGGTATTCCAGATGCCGGTAGATCGCGTGAACGAAATAGTTCTCAACACGGCGGGTATGGGAGAGTCCGGAGAATCAATTTTAATCGGAAGTGACGGTGCTTATCGCACACAGTCTCGGTTTAATGATACTCAGAGCATTCTTGTTGATCAATTCGACGCCAGTGCAGCGGGACAAATATTTTCGAGTGAAGCTGGTTCAGCAGAACTTGAATTTGATGGTGAGAGCTACCTTGCTTCCTATGCAAAGTTGGCTAATCAGTCTGTCGACTGGGCGATTGTAACCAGAATTAAAACCAGTGAGGCGTTGAATGCGGTTGATGACATTCAGACGACAATGCTCATCTCCTCGGGCGGGGCGATATTGTTTGTATTGCTGGGTGCCTATCTGCTAGGCAACTTTATCGCTCGGCGACTGGGTGGTGACCCCGCCGAAATATTGCAAATTGCAAATTCTATTGGCGAAGGTAATCTGACCGAAACAGAAGACAGCAGCGATCGAGAGGGGGCTTACGCGTCGCTCGTGGATATGCGGCGAACAATTCGCGATGTTATTTCGGAGATTACGGGTATAGCCAGCGAAGTTCAGCTGGGTGCAAAAGAGCTTTCGGACGGCAATTTAGGACTGAGCGAGCGGACGGAACAACAGGCGGCTAACCTTGAGGAAACGGCCTCTAGCACGGAAGAGCTAACGAGTACCGTTCGGCAAAACGCGGACAATGCCCGGTCGGCTAACGAGCTGGCAACAAGTACGCGAGAGCGCGCTGGGGCCAGTGGCGAAGTTGCCTCAAAGGCAGTATCTGCAATGCAAGACATCAGCAGTGCCAGCGAAAAAATTGCGGATATTATTGGCGTGATTGACGAGATCGCATTCCAGACTAATTTGCTGGCGTTGAACGCGGCTGTGGAGGCAGCGAGAGCTGGCGAGCAGGGTCGTGGATTTGCGGTTGTTGCAAGCGAGGTGCGTCAGCTTGCTGGTCGAAGCGCGTCTGCCGCCAAGGAAATTAAGGAACTGATTGAAGACAGCGTATCAAAAGTGCAGAACGGTACGACGCTGGTGCAAGAGTCTGGCCGTGAGCTTGAACACATTGTCGATTCTATCGGTAAACTCTCAGACCTGGTTGGTGAGATCAGTGTTGCCAGCGAAGAGCAAACGTCGGGAATTGATCAGATCAATCAGGCGCTAATACATATGGACAGCGTTACCCAGCAAAACGCGGCCCTGGTGGAGGAGGCTGCGGCGACCAGTAAGTCGATGAGCGATCAGGCAAGCCAGCTTAGTGAGCAAATCGGCTTCTTCAGCTTTGGGCAGTCTGGGCAATCCGCGCTCAAAGGGCGTAGCGGACCGCCCGGAAACTGGGAGAAATCACCCGCTCTTGCCTACACGATGGTTTCATCGCCAAGGCAGTCTGAGCGCGCTAATCAACCACCGCCACCGCCAGCAGCAGGGCCGGCCCCAGTTCAGCGTGCTACTGCGGATGGTGAAATGTGGGAAGACTTTTAGCGGCTAGCCAAAAAAAGCGGTAGCGGTCATTGGACTGCCAATCGGCCCTCGCTTCGGTAGAAGCGGGGGCTTTTCTTTGAAGCGCTGTTTGAGTGTTAGAACTTTGCCGAGAGGGATAGTCGAGCGTTTATTGATTGGCCCACCGTCACATTAAAGTCGGTATGTGAGCTCGGGTAATACTGCTCATCCGTGAGGTTCTCAACGTTGAGCTGTATGCGCACTTTGTCTGAGAGGTTGTAATAGGCTGCTGCATCTATTCTGGTGTAGCTCGGCAAAGTGGGCTCATTGCTTCGATCACCACCGATGTCAAAATCAGATGTGAAGGATTCGTCCTGGTACGTCACGCCTAAGCCAAAACCGAAGTTTGCGTTCACGTCGTAATTTACCCAGGCTGAAAACGTGTTTTCTGGTAATTCCCGAGGCAGTTCAGTTCCGCCATCAGTAACACCGTCCAGATTACTGTAGCCAGCAACAAACCGAATTTGTTCGGTGATATTCCCTTTAAGCTGCAATTCGAAGCCGTCTATTTCAAGCCCGCGAATGTCGAAAGTGCCATCGTCCACATCACTTCTGGCTGCGCTGGTTTGATCATTTTCGAAGTACGCGGCGGTTAGACTTAAGGTGGGAGTGATGTCCCACTTCAGACCGAGTTCAATATTCTCAAAAACATCGGGTGAAAAATCGTCGCTATCACCATTGATATTAGCGAACTGCTCCCCACTGCGCGGTAGAAACGATTCACTGTAGCTTAAGTAGGCCGAAACGTTCTCTATTGGTTTATAGATAAGGCCGGCGCGGGGAGAGACCTCATTGTCTTCGCGTGAGCGAATGCCTGCGTTAGAGCCTGCACCCGGATCTGCGTTGTTGACTTGAATGTCGAAACGATCAAAGCGCGCGCCAAGTACAACGTGGAATTTCTCGGTGATTGCAATGTCGTCTTGCAGGTAAAAAGACAAGGTTTCGACGTCGACAAAGGTTCGGTCATTGATGTCGGTTCCGGGCGTATTAAAGTCAGCCCCGAAGCCGTTACCAAAACCGTTAACTCCAAATCCGCTGTTCGTCGCAATAACGCTGCCGTTCACATCGGTAATGACACCGTTTCTGAGATTGAATTGGCCATCGATGACGTCTACGAAGAGCTGATCATCTCCATTGATGTCCCATAAGGTATTGAACCGATCTTGATCCGACGAAGTATCGATGTATTCAGCGCCGGCGACAAAGGTATGCTTAGTCGTACCAAGTTCATATTCGCCGACGATATTTGCAGACAGGTTGAAGGTCTCTCGTTCGGTGTTGTCGACATAACCATCTATCTCAACTTGATCAAACCCAGTTGGCGACTCGCTGGCTGATACAAAATCAGAAGCGAAGTAGTTCTGGTACGTTTTTTCATAGTCGCCATATAGAGCGCTGAAGTTGCCCTTCAATTCATCTGAAAATGAATGCTGAACGGCTGCACGAAATACGTTGGCGTCGAGGGTCGTGAAGTTATCTGATGAGTCGCCGAAAATAGTATCTTCAAAAGCTCTTATTGGCGTGCCGCTTTCGTTTGTTGGAACACCGCGATCGATAAAGCGCTCGTGATCGATGTATTCCCACGAAACATCAAGCGTTGTTCTCGGCGTTAGTTCAAATCGAGCTGTCGGGTTAAAGCCAATACGCTGGCCATCAAAAAAGTCACGGTGATTCTGCAGATCTTCATAGAAAGCATTAATGCGGATTGCAGATTTGTCGCCTGTGTGGAGGTTGGTATCGACCTCAACACTGTAATCACCGAAAGTGCCTGCACCGACGTTTAAATCGGTGAAACTCTCTCCGATCTGCGCCTTTTTGGTAACCCGGTTGAGGATGCCCCCGGTACCCCCGCGACCAAACAGCAGTGCATTAGGTCCGCGCAATATTTCGACCTGTTCCAGGTTGTATAAAGGACGGAAGTACTGAACATCGTCCCTTACGCCATCGACATAGAAGTCAGCGGTGGAGCGAACCCCTCGAAAGACAATGGAGTCACGGTGACCTTCGCCCTGGGAATTGTTCACGCCGGGCGTGTATTCAATGATGTCAGAGATGCTATTGAACGCCTGTTCATCAATCTGTGCCGCACTGATGATTGTCAGGCTCTGTGGCACATTAAGCACAGGGGTCGGTGTTTTTACTGAATTCACCTGATCGCTGTTGAGATATTCACCAACAACCACGATTTCTTCGGTAATCCGTGTGTCTTGGGAAACCTGAGCCGTACCTGTGGGGCTAAACAATACTAATGGCAGGGTTGCTGCACCGACCCACCTCAAACTACAAAATGAACGCTGTTTCAAAATCGACCCTGTTAATGCTTGGACTAGAGAAGTTGACCGTAGTGTATCTATAAATGAGAACAATTCACATTCAGATTTGCATTTAGGGTGAATTAGGCAAATAAGTGGCTAGAGTGCAGCGCCTTGCACCCGAGCTAAATCAAGGGAGGGGAGCTGGGTCGATACACAGCTGGGTTCACGGGAGGCGACGAACTCGGCCGGAGTGCGATGGTGACCTGTAGTTGGGCATCAGAAAACGACCGGCACCCTTAACTCAGCTTGGCAACCAAATCCCGCTGTAGCGTTTTGCAGGTCAATAGATAGATCACGCCCGCCAGCGCAAATATGGTGACGGTGATCAGTATGGCTCTGCGCAATCCGCCCGCACTGGCTTCCAGGCAGGCAGCAGCTTTTTCCGGCCCCAGGCTTGCCAGCAGGTCAGTGGTTGAGCCTTTGCAGATCAACGTGGTGAGGTCGCCGGCGTAGCTGCCGGTGTCGAGCATTTGCGCCATAAAGAAGTCGCTGCCTATGCCAACGAACAAGGGGCCGAGCCCATAACCGATCATGTTGACCACAAACAGAAGCAGTGCCACTGCCGTGGCGCGTGAACGCGCGCTCGCCACCCCTTGGGCAATGGTGTACTGGGCGCCGAGATAGCCATAATGCACAAATGCACCGACAACCAATGCACCAATCGCTACGGGCACGCTCTCGGTGGTAAAGGCAAGCCAATAAGCGGGCACACACAGAATGAGTCCCCAACCGGGTAGCCAGGCTAAGGCGTTAGGGTATTTGCCGCTCAGTCGTTCTGTGAGTGCACCGGTTGAGAACGCGCCGGCCGCCGCCATCAGCCCTACTGGGACCAGAACCTGCAGTGCGATATCTGTGAGCGGCATGCCGAACGCTCTTTGGAAGTACGCGGTCTGAAAACTCGTATAGCCATAACCTACAAAGGCGACTGTGGCTGCGGCTGCGATGTTGAGCCAGAAGCTGGCTTTGGGGAACAGCTCTTTCACGGTATCTGAGAGCGAGGATTTCTCAGGCACCTTGGTGCCGGGTGGGTCGGAATAGCCACGAGGTGGCTCCTTCGCCGTGAAGAGAAAGATCAGCCCGATCACAATGCCGGGTGCGCCCAGGGCGATAAACGCGGTGCGCCAGCTGAACATTTCGGCCAGCGGCCCCCCAAAGGCGGCGGCGAACACACCGCCGAGGGTCACGCCCATGGCGTAGGTGCCCATTGCCCGGGCGCGACTCTTGGGAATGAAGTAGTCGGCAATCAGCGAGTTTGCTGGTGGTGTTAGCGCTGCTTCGCCGATGCCTACGCCCACTCGAAACAGTAAGAGCGTGAGGAAACTGCCGGCCAAGCCGCACAGGGCCGTCATGACAGACCAGAGGATGACGCCGGCAGCGATAATGCGGACGCGATTGGCGCGCTCGGACAGGCGGGCGATGGGGATACCCATCAAGGTGTACATGAAGGCGAAGCCGAACCCAGACAACAGGCCAAACTGCCAGTCTTGCAGCTTGAACTCTTCGATGATGGGTTGGGCCAAAATCTGAATCAGCACACGATCGACAAAATTGAGCGTGTACAGCACGGTTAGCGAGATCAGCACATAGTTGCGATAGCCGCTGGAGCCAAACGAAGTTCCTGTGTGGGTGGTGGGAGTGATCTCTGGTGATGTAGTGCTCATGCGGTCCCCAATTTACGTAGGTCTTTATACACGCTCTGGGGTGAAGTTGGGCGACCTCCTATGGCGCGCATGCCTATCACTACGGAACAGGTCGAGCGCTGTTATCTAGAACCAGCTTGATGGCTGCGTCGATTGAAAAGTGTCTGTGCGCGCTTCGCAGTGCAGATCGGCATAAAATCGAGACCGCTATGCATTTTATTTTGACTGCAGCGCGTTCTGGCATTAACGCACCCGAACATGGCTAAGAGAAAGGCGAAACGAAGGCTCGGGAGTGGTATGCGCTGGGTTATGGGTGGTTGTTCTACAAAGCTATTGTCTGATTGAACATTTACACCTTGGGTACATTAATAGGAGGCCAAAGACAGCTAAACTTGAACCGTGAAAGGGGTGTGTGCCCAGCCAAGTCAGATCCAGTCCGATGCGTAGAACCCTGTAGACGTTGGTAATGACGCCCTCCAGACAACGGATTTCTCGAGATACTGTGATGTGTAGCTTCTGGCGTAAGTCGGTACTAATAGGTTTTTCCCTCGCCTTTTCTGCGCTCCCCCTTTCTTCAGCTGCCAGTGCTGGGTTCGATTTGGTCAGTCGAGTTGATGGTGGTCCCCAGTTACTGAGTCGTCCTGACGGCACAACCACGGAACCCACAATCAGTGCCGATGGTCGATTTGTGGCGTATCAATCCGAAGCCAGCAATCTGGTGGCCGGAGACACCAATGGCAACGATGTTGATGTGTTTGTCTATGACCGTGATACGGACACTACACAGCTAGTGACGGCCGGCGGAAACGGCCGGAGTTCCTTCCCCTCGATTACTGCGGACGGTCGATTTGTGGCGTTTCAGTCTGAAGCCACCAATTTTGTGCCCGGCGATACCAATGACGACCTGTTCAAAATATTCGTCTACGACCGAAATACGGACACAATCGAGAGCATTACACCTGACAGCAACGACGACAGCTTTGAGCCGACTATTAGTGCTGATGGCCGATTTGTGGCGTTTAGATCTCGGGCGATCAACTTGGTCGAGGGTGACACCAGGGTGGGCGTGTCCGGGATTTATGTCTACGACCGTGAGACGGGCACTACCGAACTGCTAACCAAGGAAGGCATCGTCGCTAGCGCTCGTCACGCAATCAGCGCAGATGGTCGATTTGTTGTGTTTGGTTCCACATCTACCGAACTGGTCGCCGGTGATACCGACGGCGATTTTGCTAAAATATTTGTCTACGACCGCGACAGCGACACCATCGAGTTACTGACGGCGGGTGCAAATGGGGACAGCAATTCGCCCTCGATCAGCGCAGATAGTAGATGGGTAGCGTTTAGCTCCGGAGCCGATAATCTGGTAGACGATGATCTCAATGGCCAGGCGGGCGACATTTTTGTCTACGATCGCGATCACGACGTCCTTGAACGGGTAACCAACAGCGCGATTGGCGGTAGCTCTCGCCCGCGGTTGAGCGCTGACGGCCGCTTTCTGGCGTTCCAATCAAGCGCGGACAACCTTGTCGCTGGCGACGCCAACAGTAGTAACGATATTTTTGTCTACGACCGGGATACGGCTACCACCGAGTTAATAACAGTGGCAGGAAATGACCATAGCTTTGCAGCGTCGATTAGCGCTGATGGTGTCGTGTTGGCCTTCGAGACAGACGCGAGCAACCTGGTGCCGGGCGACGTCAACGGGGATAGGGATGCGTTAGCCTACGATCGCGCTGCGGACAGATTCGAGCGCCTGCAAAACGTTGAGCCCCGGCTCGAACTGGTTGGTGGCAATGGCCTTAGCCAGAGTCCTGCGATCAGCACAGATGGCCGTTATATCGCCTACGATTCGCAAGCGCGCGATTTAGTGGCGCAGGATGACAACAATCAACGCGACATTTTCCTTTTCGACACAGTAACCGGACGTAACGAATTGCTCACTACCGGAGCTAACGGTAGCAGTCGCTTTCCCTCGATTAGCGCAGATGGCGGGCTTGTTGCGTTCGAATCTGAGGCAACTAATCTGGTGAGTGTCGATGGCAACGGCACTCGTTCGGATATCTTTGTCTACATCAGAGACTCTGGCTTGACTCAGTTTATTACCAGTAATGGCAACAACCTGAGCTTGGATCCAGCAATTAGTGCAGACGGCCGATTTGTGGCGTTCGAGTCTTTTGCAAACAACCTGGTGGGCTCGGACCCCAACGGCAGTTCCCCCGACATCTTTGTTTACGATCGACAAACGAACGTCACTGAGATCCTGACATCGGGGGGGGATAGCCTGTTCGTCTTGAACAATCTCCTCAGAGCCAGCCCATCGCTTAGCGCCGACGGTCGTTATGTGGCCTTTCAGTCGACGGCCAGTAACTTGGCGCCTGGTGATGCGAATGGCGGCCTTTTTGACATTTATCTCTACGATCGTAAGACGAGCACACGCGAGTTGATAACGGCAGGCGGTGACAATCACAGCACTCGACCATCGATTAGCGCAGATGGTCGATATGTCGCGTTCCAATCCAGAGCGAGCAATCTGGTGCCTGACCAGGCGGCGAATACCCGGGTCGCATCCATCGACATTTTTGTTTTTGACACCGAAACCAAAATCACACGCTTGGTGAGTACGGGTTCCAACAACCCCAGTTCTCACCCGTCAATCAGTGCAGAGGGTCGGTTCATTGCATTTAGTTCTTCGGCCAGCAATCTGGTAGAGGTGGATCTCAATGGCTCTACCCGGGATATCTTTGTTTTTGACCAGGAGAGCGACAGCTTTACGTTGCTAACCCAAGGTGGAGACAGTAGCAGCGACACCCCCTCGATCAGTGGGGATGGCCAGGTGATTGCTTTCCAATCGTTCGCCGATAACCTGACGATTGATGGCTCCATTTATTCTAACGTGTTTGTCTCTGGCGTTAGTGAGCCGTTAACGGCTGACCCAGTCACGATAGCGATACTTGAAGACACACCCGTTGCGTTTACGGTCACGGGGTCTGACCCTGAGAATGACGATCTCATCCTTAATTTTGCCGTTGTGGAACCACCTAGTCACGGTGACCTCAGCGGTACGGCGCCAGACTTTGTTTACACGCCTAACGAAGATTTCTTTGGCACCGATAGTTTTACGTTTCTGACCGACAACGGCAGCAGATCCAGTGCGCCTGCGAGCGTAAGCATCAGCGTCACTAATGTGAACGATGCCCCAGTAGCAATAGGCACCCAGGCAGGAGTCACAGAGGTTGCGGCGCGCGAAGACAAACCTTTGGCGATTACTCTGGCAGGCAGTGATGTTGACGGCGATGCCCTGACATATACCGTGGTGACAGGGCCAGGCAACGGGGTGCTTTCAGGCGCAGCACCTAACCTGATTTATTCACCTGCAACAAACTACTTCGGCTCAGACCAATTTACCTACACAGTGTCTGATGGGGAGCTGACTAGCTCAGTTGTGGCCATTAATCTCTCGGTAGGTGCAACCGACGACTTACCCGTTGCTGATGAGCAGTCACTGGTAACCGCCGCGAACAGTTCGCTTGCGATCCGTTTAACCGGCACTGATGCCGACAACGATCGCCTTGTCTTTGCACTGGTTGATCTGCCGACCAGTGGTAGCTTGTCGGGTAATTTACCTAATTTGGTGTACACACCTAACAATGACTTTACGGGAACCGATAGCTTGGCTTTTACAGTGAGTGATGGCACTAGTGCCAGTGCGCTCGCCAAGGTGTTGATAATAGTCACCGAAGTCGTCGCGCCGCCGCCAGTGAAGCTTGTGCCTGTGGCGGAAAGCCAGTCGGTTTCAACCCAAACAGAGACGCCGGTGTTGATCTCGCTGATTGGCTCTGATGGCGACGGTGACTCTTTGTCGTTCAACCTGCTGGAACTCCCGGTAAACGGCCGGTTATCAGGTCAGGCGCCTAACTTGATTTACACCCCTGACGCGGGTTACTCCGGGCACGACAGTTTTACCTTTAGTGTGAGCGATGGGGAGGACACGAGCCCTACCGCCACGGTATCAATCACCGTTGTCGAGGCGGCGGTCCAGTTGTTTTCCGCGGTGCTTCCAGCGAGTCGTTCGGTTCAGGTGGGTAAGACAGCTACCGCGTTTGCGACACTCATTAACGCAGGCTCAGCAGACGCTCTGGGGTGCGAGATTCAATTGCCCGAGACGCTCGCTGCAGATTTCTTCTACCAGACAACTGACTCAAGCACCAACGAAGGGGTTGGCGACGCCAACCGTCCGAGGGATATCCTTGCGGGGACCGCTCAATCCTTTGTGTTTGGCATAACCCCCACTGAAGAGCTGCCGGCTACTGCGGTTGCCCTTGAATTCCAGTGCGCGAACGCAACCGATGCTGAGAGTTTTACCGGCCTCAATACGCTTCTCCTGTCTGCTGCTGCCTCAGCGGTGCCTGATTTGATTGCGCTCGCAGCCACAACCACAAACAACGGCGTGATGGAATTTGAGAACAACAACGGTTTCTTCACCATCGCTTCGGTTAATGTCGGTTCTGCGGCTACGATTTTGGTGAGTGCAGACACGGGAGATGCCGTGTTGCCACTAACGCTAAGCCTATGCCAAACCGATCCAACAACGTCACAATGCATCAATCCAACCGTGCCGAGTGCGGAGCCGGTGATGGTTGATGTTGCCGAGGGCAGTACGCCAACCTTTGCCGTCTTTGCCAATACCGCTGAGCCGATCGCACTCGACCCAGCCAACAGCCGGGTGTTCTTGCGTTTTCGTGACGAACTGAGCGTGGTGCGAGGCGCGACCAGCGTGGCTGTTCATAACGCCCAGCAGTAACCTAGCGGCGAAACTCTAGAGGTCAGTGCGTAGCTTGTTGTTGTCAGCGATGCTTGCGCCACTCTTGGCGTATTGCGCTTTTCGGGCTTCAGACCACTGATCAATTTCGCCTTTTGGTACGCCGTAGGCTAGGCCGCGTTCAACCCCGGGGCGCGCGCGTACGCGTTTGATCCAGTTGACTATATTGGGTAGGTTTGTGATATCAACCTTGCTCCACTTCCAGCCACGTAGCCAAGGGTAAATGGCAATATCAGCGATGGTCAGATTATCGCCACAGACGTAGTTGCGTCCCTCCAGGCGTTTGTTCAGTACAGCGGCCAACCTCAGCGCCTCTTTCCCAAAGCGTTCCAGCGGGTGCTCCTTTTGCAGCGGATCAACGTCGGGCATGTACCGGGTGTAACTCAACTTGTTGCCAAACACCGGACCAACATTGGCGGCCTGCCACCAAGTCCATTGTAGAACGTCATAACGGCGCTCGCCTGTAGGTAGCAGACTGGTCGGAAATTTCTCGCCCAAATACTGGAGAATGGCGCCGCTTTCCATGATGGCTCGTTCGCCGTCAATTAGCACCGGGATTTTTTGATTAGGGTTGGCGGCAGTGAATTCGTCAGTGAATTGCTCGCCCTTAGACAGATTGATGCTGCGCACTTCAACTTCAGGGAGGCAGACTCCGGCCTCAATCAGTTCTTCGAGCATGATGTTCACTTTCCAGCCATTGGGGGTGGCGGCGGTCCATAGCTGCATGATGAGCGCTCCCTGTGTTTTGTGCGTTTAGACTGTGGTTATATATTACTATGAGTGAAAATATGAACCCCGCATTCTTCGATTTGGTTGGCAATGTTCGAGCCATGCGCCGACTAAAGCCCGACCCGGTGCCCATGGAGTTGATCTGGAAAGTTCTTAATGCCGGTGTTCAAGCGCCGTCAGGGCAAAATACCCAACCCTGGAAGTTTGTGCTGATATCAGATTCTGAGCGCAAAAAATGGTTTGCCGAACGTTACATACAGGCCATTGAATCGCGCTTCCATGCTGACGCTGGTGAACGCAAAGCCAACCCTGGCCGACAGCTTAGAGCGCTGTATTATCAGATGGACCATATGCACGAAGCCCCCTACCTATTGTTGGTTTGCGGCGAGCGTGATTGGCCCTTCAAGGTTCCACTGGATCAACGCATCGGAGAGGGGCCGCCCAACTATGGCGCTGTCTACCCCTGTGTGCAGAACATTTTGCTGGCTTGCCGAGCTCTTGGGTTGGGCGCCGCGCTCACCACAATGCATCAGGTACAAGAGATGACCTTTGTGAACAAATGGGGTAGCGACGGTTAGTTCTCAGTGAAGGATCCGCGATTGTTGGGTAGGGCGTGGTCAACACATTCGTTGTTGTGGCGTTAAGAAGGTCCAGGCGATAAATCGACTTACTTTGTGCCCCTGGGCCATGCCAACAACCTTAACCTCATCAGCGCCTATTTCGCGCAGCAATAGTTTTAGCGGGCGAATGTTGTCGTGACTTGAGATCAGTGAGGTGAACCAAAGCACTTGGTCCGCGAAGCGCTTACTTTCTTTTATCATCGTTCCGACAAATTCTCGCTCACCACCTTTGCACCATAGCTCCGCTTTTTGCCCGCCAAAATTGAGCTTACTGTCGCCCTTATTGTTGGTACCCAGGTTGCGTCTTTTACGTGCACTGGTTTGTTTAGCGTGGGCCAGAGAGGCATGGAAGGGTGGGTTGCACAGGGTGAAGTCTATGCGGTCTGTGGATGTTATTACGTTTTGAAAAATGTGCCGACTATCAGGTTGTAAGCGCAGGCGGATAGCTGCACCTAAGCCTTCATTGTTATCGATAATGTACTGACTGGAGCTGATGGAAGCAGGGTCAATATCGCTGGCGATAAACTGCCATTGATATTCCCGGTGCCCCAGTAACGGGTAGATACAGCTCGCGCCTGTGCCAATATCCAGCCCGGTAATGGGTGTGCCATTTTTCCCGGTAGATTTGGTGGTTGCGCTTAACAGGTCAGCAATATAGTGAATGTAATCCACTCTTCCCGGGATGGGTGGGCAAAGATACCCGGCAGGAACGGACCAGTTGTCGATGGCGTAGTCCGCTTTCAAAATGGCGCTGTTAAGTGCTTTAACGGCGAACGAGCTAGCGAAATTGATGGATGGCTGCCCCAGCTTGTTCGCAATGACAAACTGCTTTAGCGATGGCGAAATTCGACATAACCGCTGAAAGTTGTAATTCTCGGTGTGTCTGTTTCTGGGGTGCAGCTTCTGCTTGGTAGGCACAGCCTTAAAACTCGTTGTCAGAACGTGAAGGGGTGATGTGGGTTGTTAGCCAAAACCCGCTGTAGAGCACGAAAATGTTTCTCGGCAAACTCCGGCACGTCGGCCATGGTTTGCTGAGCAGTCAGAGCAGCGGTTTTTTCATCGATCACTTTGAGTGCTGCGCCAGTTTGCAAGGCAAAAACCTGTTGTCGACAAGCGCGCTCGAGATAATACAGATCGTCAAATGCAATGGCGACGCTCGGCCCACCAATGGTTACACCATGATTCGCAAGGAAGACCACATCAACCTGCTGCGCCTTGGCGGCTTTTGCTGCGATGCGCTGACCTTCTGATTCATCGTGTGCCAGGCCGCCGAAGCTTCGCTCATAGGCAATTCGGTCATGGAAACGGCAGGCGGTTTGATGGGCCATGGTTAGCGTGGCGGCCTGATCCTCGAGCATTGTCAGTGCTGTCGCGTACGGCATGTGGGTATGAAACAGGGCCTTGTGCCGAGGGTTAGCACGGTGTCCTGCGACATGAATAAATCGGGCGGTATTCTCGACTTCGCCATCGCCTTCTAGAACATGCCCGTCACCATCGATCATAAGCAACGTATCAGCCTGAAGCTGTGACCAGTGAACGCCGTAGGGGTTGATCAAATATCGTTCGTCTTCGGTGTCGAGACGAACTGAAAAATGATTGCATATGCCTTCGTGAAACCCAAACCGTTCAGCAAGCCGCATCGCCAACGCAAGATCATGGCGGTCGCGGTTAGTGGCGCGTGCTAAGTGCTGAGAACCCAGAATATCAACTCCCTGGCAACGTACTAGCAACCGCGACACTGGTAGAACCGCGCACGTTACCGGTTGGGTCTGTGAAGACAACCTGAATTCTGAATTGGTCTGGTGCGAATGCAATAGAGGTGTTTGCCGACACAAATATACTAAAGGTTGGTGTGGCCGTGCCCGCAATATTGGTCGTCACTGACGGCGCTGGCGGATTCAAGCAGGCGCCCGTGAGCGGGTTAGTTTCGCAAATATTTAGGCTAATGTTCGGATTGGTAAACTGCGCAACCGGACTCACTGTAATCACTTCGGTTGCGCCCACATTTGCGGTGGCCACTGCAAATGCACCCGGCATATCTGGCCCTGCGAGTACCACACCCAGGTTGGTGGCGGTTGCGGCGAGGGCAACAACGTCAGCAACAACGTTGTTTGCAGCCGATAACAACACCGTATTGAGTCCGGGAATTACCTGTGCAGGGCTAGTGCCGTCGCAGGTAAACAACAGAGGCACATCAACAAATCCGATAGGCTGCTGGGGCTGAAAAGTAAGTAACAGCGTTTGCACACCGAATGGCGCAAGCGTCATAGGTAGGTTCTGGGTGCCAGCTATTGGTGCGTTGGTGGCGGAGTTGGTCTGTTGATAGTCAAAATCAGCAGGTAACGCCACCCCGGTATTAACCACGCAACCCATTGCGGATTCAGGCGAGTTATTGATTAGAGTCGCGAATACGCTAGCCACATCGCCGACGCGAACTGATCGGCTTGTCGGTAACGTAGAGGATACCAAGCGCTCAACAATGTTCGCGCCGGTAACATTAAGCTGCACGGAGCCAGAGGCACCGGAAAACCCGTCAACTGCAATAAAATAGGTGGTGCCCTGCGTTGCAGTGAAGCTTACCGAGCTTTGCAGTGAGCCCGAATCGTCGTTAGATGCTATTTCTAGCAGTGTACTCAATGACGCGCCGGTGTAGACCCCGAGCACTGTGTCGAAGCTGCTGCCAAAGGTATCCATGGTGATCTGTTCGCCGCCGTTGGCCTGCCAGCGCCACCAAACTGATTTGGTCCCCCCCGCGCTCGCATGGTCGGGTTCACCCGGTTCAGACGTGGCGGTGATGGAGTTGTTGAGTGACAGTTGGCCAGTAACGTTCTGGGCGTCAGCGAAGTTGTCTGCTGTTGCGCTGCCGGCAAGCCGATCTAACCCAAGAGTAATACTGCCAATGGCACCCGCGAAGCCATCCACCGCAATCAGGTAGGTCTCGTTGGCAGCGACTTCAAACGCCACCAGGCTTTGTAACCCAGAGTTGTCATCGTTGCTTGCGACCAGCGACAGTTGATCCAGCGCATTGCCTTGATAAACCGCCAACAGCGTATCGAAGTTGGAGCCGGTGGTTTCAATGACAGCGGTACCGGCGGCAGAGGGGGTGTAAGACCACCACACAGAAGCACCACCAGAATCACCTGCGTGATTCGGTTCCCCCGGTTGTTTAGTGGTCTCGGCGTTTGTTGACAGAATTTCCAAGGGCAGGTTGTCGTTTATTAGGGCTCGATCATCGAAGTTATCTTGCGCAGACCCGTCCGCAATAACCTGCACTGCAACGGTACGGCTGATGCCGTTGATGATAATACTGCCAACAGTGGTGCCTGGCCCCAACGCCTGTGCACGGGCGTTCAGAGTTGCCTGCAACGTTGTGCTAGCGCCGGCCTCTAACTGGCCTGCGGTGGTGTCGATGTCGAAAAATGTACCATTGGTAATGACATCGAATGTGACGGGCGCGGCACTGGTATTGGTGATGGTGTAAACCATGGTTGCCGGGGAAAATGGTCCGCCTGCCGAACCGGCGCTGAGCAAGCCTGCCGAAGGGCTAACGGCAAGCTGTCCGGTGGTTGCACCCTCTTCCATAAACTGCCAATTCAGCGCTACATTGCCGGTGGCGACAGCGTTACCTGTCCGAAAACCATCAACCGCGATCAAATAGTTTGTACCTACGGTTGCATTAAACTCGACCCGGCTGCGTGTTCCTTCGCCGCCGTCGTCGTTTTGCGCAATAGAGCTCAAGGCAGACACGCCAGCACCCGTATACACTCCAAGCAACGTGTCAAAACTGCTCTGGTTGGTGTCTATCACAAGGGTGCCATTGCCGCTGGCAACCCATTGCCACCAGATTGAAGCCCCACCTAGATTGCCACCATGAGCAGGCTCACCACTTTCTTTCCCGGCACCCACCGTACTGCTTAGTGTCGAACCGCTGTCGGTGTTTAAGAGGATGGCGTTGTTGAATTTATCGTTGACTGAGCCCGCACCCTGAATAGTTAGGGTTGCGGTGCGCAGCGTGTTGGCGTCATTGCCACTATTGTTTTCAAACAAAACAGAGGTGGTATACACGCCAGGAATCAACGTCGCTGCTGCTGCCGAGATCGCTACGGTGACGTCAGCTGCTCCATTAGGCGCAAGCGTGCCACTTGAGGGGGTAATTGATAACCAGACTTCTGATGTAATGACTGAGTACTCAATTGGCTCAGCGCT